>DATLAX010000123.1:0-5109 GCA_035527215.1 Dehalococcoidia bacterium | reverse complement strand
AGCGCCCGCGGCACCGGCGGCTCCTTCACCGGCCGTCCCAGCGACGTCAGGTTCCGGCGGAACGCGTCCGCCATAGCCCTGTTCGCCCGCAGCGGCGCGTACTGGACCTCGGCCCAACGATACTCAACGCGGGCGCCCGTTGCCGTCGCGCCGGCCTCGAAGCAGGCAACGACGCGGCGCTTCAGGTCCTCCAGGTACGCCTCGTCTTCGGCGCGCGCCAGGAAGACGCCCGCTGCGTGGTTGGGAACGACGTTCGGCATCTGGCCGCCGTCGGTGATGATGCCGTGGACGCGGGCGCTGTCGCGGATGTGCTGTCGCAGCGCGCCGACGGCATTGTAGGCGATGACCAGGGCGTCGAGGGCGTTGATGCCCGCTTCCGGCCTGCTGGCGGCGTGCGCCTCCTTGCCGAAGTATTCGACGTTCACGGTCGCGCAGGCGAGGGCCGCCGTCAACGCCACGTTGCGCGACCCCGGATGCACCAGCATGGCCGCGTCCAGCTCGTCGAAGGCGCCGCGACCGGCCATTATCGCCTTGCCGCCAAAGACCTCTTCCGCCGGCGTGCCGATCGCCGCCACGCTCCCGCCCGTCTCCGGCAGGACGCGACTCACGGCAACCGCCGCACCCGTGGAGCCGGCGGCGATCAGGTTGTGGCCGCAGGCATGACCGAGGCCGCTGAGGGCGTCGTACTCGGCGAGAAAGGCGACGCGCGGCCGCTCGTCGCCGCTGGTAGCGCGAAAGGCGGTCGCCAGGTCGCAGAAGGGACGCTCGATGCGGAAGCCGCGGCCTTGCAGGTAGTCGCAGAGCCAGGCGGAGGCCTTCTCTTCCTGGAAGCCGCTCTCGGGGTTGTCGTGGATGCGGTGGCTGAGGTCGACGAGAGCGTCTCGCTGCGCTTCGACCTCGTCGACAACGCGGGCCTTCAGGCTTTCGGCGTCCTGCGACACATTATCCTCTTCGAGTGCACGATTCATGGGCAAACGCATTCTAGGTGGGCCGCGCCGCGCGGGTCAAGCTGCCGGACTCTCCTCCGCTTCGAGCGTGTCTCCCCACGATTGTCGCGCGACGGCCGATGGAGTATGATGGTGTTCAGCAGAGCTTTCGGGAGCTGGGGGAGTCCTTCCCCGGAGGGACAGGCCCGGCTGAGAGGGTGGCCGCCCGCCACCGACCGTTTGAACCTGACCCGGGTAATGCCGGCGTAGGGAGCAGCGGCAGTGTTGAAGCGCTATCCGTCCCGAAGGCGGTTGGCGCTTTTTCGTTTGCGCGAGGCATCCCTGTGAAAACGGTCATGACAATTGCCGGCTCCGACTCCAGCGCCGGCGCCGGCATCCAGGCCGACCTGAAGACGTTCGCCGCGCTCGGCGTCTACGGGACGTCGGTCGTCACGGCGATTACCGCCCAGAACACGCAGGGCGTCCGGCTCGTCGAGGCGCTGTCGCCGGAGACCGTCGCGGCGCAGATCGACGCCGTCGTCAGCGACATCGGCGCCGACGTGGTGAAGACGGGCATGCTGGGGAATGCCGCGATCGTCGACGTAGTGGCATCTAAGCTGCTGGAGTACGGCTTGACGCAGCTCGTGCTCGATCCCGTGCTGGCGGCGTCGGACGGCAGCGATCTGCTGGCGGACGGCGGCATGGCCCTGCTGCGCGAGAAGCTGCTGCCGCTCGCCCTCGTCGTCACGCCGAACGTCGACGAAGCGGGGGCGCTGGTCGGACGCCGTCTCGCCGGTTGGGAGGACATCCGGCAGGCGGCGCGGGAGATCGTCGACATGGGTGCGCGCAACGCCGTCATCAAGGGCGGCGATGCGACCGGGCCCGCGATAGACCTGTTCTACGACGGCGAGCAGTACCACGAGTTCGCGGCGGCGCGCGTGGACACGGAGAATACGCACGGCACCGGCTGCACCTTCGCGGCGGCAATCGCGGCGTCGCTGGCGAAGGGGTCGGCGCCGAAGCAGGCGGTGGCGATGGCGAAAGCATACGTAACGAAAGCGATGCAGATGTCGTATCCGCTGGGCCACGGACACGGGCCCGTGCACCACTTCTTTCGCTACTGGCAGGATACGACCGCGTAGGGCGGGAAAAGCCGGGAGGCCTGACATGTCGAAAGGTACGAAGAACGGAAAAGGCACGCAGATGAGCTATGCCCGCGGCGGCGTCATCACCGAGCAGATGCGGCTCGTCGCGGAAAAGGAAGGGCTGGAGCCGGAGTTGGTGCGACAGGAGGTCGCCGCCGGCCGCCTGACGATACCGGCGAACATCAACCACGCCGGGCTCAGCCCCATCGGCATCGGCGGCGTCGCCAGCGTGAAGATAAACGCCAACATCGGCAACTCGGCGCTGTCGTCGGACATCGAGACGGAGCTGTGCAAGCTACAGGTGTCGATCAACTTCGGCGCCGACACGGTGATGGACCTCAGCTCCGGCGGCGACATCGACGCCATCCGCGAAGCGATCATCAAGGCCGGCCCGCTGCCCGTGGGCACGGTGCCCATCTATCAGGTGGCAGCCGAACTGGAGCGCACGGAGGACATGACCGTCGAGGACCTGTTCGGCATGATCGAGCACCAGGCAGAGCAGGGCGTCGACTTCATGACGGTACACTGCGGCATCCTCCGCGAGCACGTTCCTCTGGCGCAGAAACGCGTCACCGGCATCGTCAGCCGCGGCGGCGGACTGCTGGCGCAGTGGATGATGCACCACAACCGCCAGAACCCGCTATACGAGCGCTTCGACGACCTGTGCGACATCGCCCGCCGCTACGACGTAACGCTCAGCCTCGGCGACGGCCTGCGCCCGGGCTCCCTCATCGACGCCAGCGACGCGGCGCAGTTCGCCGAGCTGGAGACACTAGGCGAGCTGACGCAACGCGCCTGGGCGAAGGACGTGCAGGTGATCATCGAAGGGCCCGGCCACATCCCGGTCGACCAGATCGAAATGAACGTGAAGCGCCAGCAGGAAGTCTGCCACGGCGCGCCCTTCTACGTCCTCGGACCGCTCGTCACCGACGTCGCGCCCGGCTATGACCACATCACGTCCGCCATCGGCGCGACCCTCGCGGCCTGCGCCGGCGCCAGCTACCTCTGCTACGTGACGCCTCGCGAGCACCTGGGCCTGCCGACTCTCGACGACGTGAAGACCGGCGTCGTGACCTACAAGATCGCCGCGCACGCCGCGGACGTCGCCCGTGGGCGCAAGGGCGCTCGCGACCGCGACGACGCGATGTCCCGCGCCCGCTACGCGTTCGACTGGGAGCAACAGTTCGCGCTGTCGCTCGACCCCGAGACGGCGCGTCGCATGCACGACGAATCCCTGCCCGAAGGCTACCCGAAGTCCGGCAACTTCTGCTCGATGTGCGGACCCAAGTTCTGCCCGATGCGCATCACCCGCCAGATGAGCGAGGCATCGCCGCCGGAGGGGGACGCCTGATGGAGCTGGCCTATCCCAAGTACACAGCGATCCTCGCGGCGGCCGCGGTCATCATCCGCGACGGACGGCTCTTGCTGCTCGAAGACCGCTGGGGCCGCTGGGGACTGCCCTCCGGCTTCGTCGAGAAGGGCGAGTCGGCGGAGGAGACGCTCTGTCGCGAGATCCTCGAAGAGCTGGGCGTGCAGTGTCGAATCGTCGCGCCCTTCGGCGTCGATATCGACTGGGAAGGACCCGAGGGCGCAGTTTTCATCTTCATGCAGTACAGCGTCTCCTTGTTGAGCGACGATTTCGCGCCCAACGAGGAAGTAGTCAAATTCGCCTGGGTTGCGCCGGACGAGGCCGGCCGCTACAACGTCTGGCCGAACATCCACCGTCTGGCGGAGACCCTGGCGGCAGGTTCAGGGGTGTCGCCCGGCGGCGCTCCCTAGCAGATAGGCGCGAACGATGGAAGACTACCTGGAGATAGCGGGCAAGAAGTTCCGGTCGCGGCTCCTCGTCGGAACCGGCAAGTACCGGACGCCGGACGAGATGGTCGCGGCGCTCGACGCCTCGGGCGCGGAGATCGTGACGGTGGCCATCCGCCGCCTCGACCTCGACGACCCGGGCAAGAAGACGCTCCTCGACCACATCGACTGGAGCAAGTACACCATACTGCCGAACACGGCCGCCTGTCGCACCGTCGAGGAAGCGCTGTTCACGGCGCGCCTGGGACGGGAAGTGACCGGCTCCAACTGGGTGAAGCTGGAGGTCGTGCCCGACCCCAAGTACCTCCTGCCCGATCCCGTCGCGACGCTCGAGGCGGCGAAGACGCTTATCGGTGAAGGCTTCGTCGTCCTGCCCTACATACACGCCGACCCGGTGCTGGCCCGCCATCTGCAAGAGGCCGGCTGCGCCACGGTCATGCCCCTGGGCTCCGCCATCGGCTCCGGTCAGGGCATCTTGACCGCGGAAGAGATTCGCATCATCGTCGAGCAGGCGACCGTGCCGGTCGTCGTCGACGCGGGCCTGGGCGCTCCCTCGGACGCCGCCCTGGCGATGGAGCTGGGCGCCGACGCCGTCCTCATGAACACGGCGCTGGCCGAAGCCGGCGACCCGGCGCTGATGGCGGACGCTATACGCAAGGGCGTCGAGGCCGGGCGTCAGGCGTACGTGGCCGGTCGCATCCCCAAGAAACGATACGCCGCGGCGAGCAGCCCTGCGGAGGGCGTGCCGGGCCGGTCGGCGTCTACTGGAGGTAACGGATGACTACATTCATGACCAGCAGGATGGGGCGCCTGCGACTGCCCAGTCTCTGCCTCGTCAGCGACCGCAGTCTGTGCGGAGGCAAGTCCCTGGAGGACGTCGTCTCACAAGCGATTGACGGCGGCGCCAACGTCGTGCAACTCCGGGAGACGGACCTGCCGGCCGGCGATCTGTTCGCGCTCGGCGTACGGCTGCGCGCGGTCACGAAGAACCGCTCCCTTCTCCTGATAAACGACCGCCTCGACATCGTGCAGGCGTGCGGCGCCGACGGCGCGCAACTGCCGGAGAACGGCCTGCCGACTTCGGTCGCGCGCTGGGTGCTGGGCCGCCACGCGCTGCTCGGCCGCTCTGTGCACAGCGTGGAGGCGGCGAAGCAGGCGGAGGCCGACGGCGTCGACATGGTCATCGTCGGGCCCGTCTTCGAGACTTCGTCGAAGTCCAAGGC
>DATLAX010000122.1:0-7299 GCA_035527215.1 Dehalococcoidia bacterium | reverse complement strand
GAGATCATCGAGCTCACGGGATTGCCGGGGAAGCCGATGTGCGGCACGCGCCGGCCGTCCGCGGCGGCGAACGAGCCGAAAGCGAGCGGTTTGCCCGGCTTCATTCGCACCGTCCAGAAGGCTATCTCGCCTTCGCGCGCCAGCACGTCCTTGACGACGTCGTAGTCGCCACGCGAGACGCCGGCGGACGTGAGGAGGATGTCGGTGTCCAGGCCTTCGTGGATCTTCGCCGTCAGCGCCTCGATGTCGTCGCGGGCGATGCCCAGCACTTTGGGGATGGCGCCGCTCTCCTTCACCAGCGCCGAGACGCTGTACGTGTTGCTGTCATGGATCTGGCCGGGGCCGAGTTGCTCTCCCAGCGGTACCAGCTCGTCGCCTGTCGAGAGTACGGCGACAACCGGCCGCCTGATCACGCGCACGGTCGCGCGGCCCATCGCCGCCAGCGCCCCGACGTGCGACGCCCGCAGAAGGGTGCCCTTCGGGATCACGCGCGAGCCCGCGGCTATGTCCTCGCCGGCGCGGCGCACGTTGTCGCCCTTCTTCACGCTGTGGTGTACGGCGACCGATTCCACGGGCTTGGCGAACGTCCCGAACTCTCTGCCGGACGGCTCGTCGGTGTCCTCGAAGGGGACGACGGCGTCGGCGCCGGTGGGTATCGGCGCGCCGGTCATGATGCGGACGGCCGTGCCGGGCTCCACTTCGCCCTCGAAGACCGCGCCCGCCGCCAGTTCGCCGACGACCGCGAGCCGCTTCGGGCTCCGCGGGCTGGTGCCTTCGGTGTCGACGGCGCGGACCGCGTATCCGTCCATCGCCGTGTTGTCGAGCGGCGGGATAGCGAACTCCGCCGTTGCGTCTTCGGCCAGCACCTGGCCCAGGGCCTGGAGCAGCGGCTTCTCTTCGGTTTCGAGGACGTGGACGTAGCCCAGGATCTTCTCCAGGGCCTCCTCAACGCTCAGCACGGTCTTTCCCCGATCAATGGCAATGAGCTACGGCAAAGAGAGCCGCCGCCTTTGGAGGCAACGGCGTCTCTTATCAGTCTATCGCGGAATGCGGGATAAGCGGAGTCGTCAGGACCGGACGGCCAGGCAGGTCGTTGTCCGCTCCACGCCTTCGACCCGCTGCAGGGTGTCTGTGATGGCGCGGCCCAGCCGGTCCAGGTCCTCTGCCTCCAACTGCACGACTACATCGTAGGGGCCGGTCACCGTGTCGACGGCGACGATCCGCGCGTCCGGACTGCTGGTCCGGGAGATCGCTTCGCTTATCGCCCTCGCCCTTCCGACCTCCGCTTCGATGAGAACGTATCCGTGCACAGCCATTTCTGCCTCCTGCGAAACTAGCATAAGCTGCGACCATCATACCGTGCAGCGGCCGCCTGTCAAGCGCCGTCCCGGCGCGTCTCGTTCAATTGACTTGCCTGAAACCCTCTGCTATCATCGTCCTGTTCTGGGGCGATTAGCTCAGTTGGCTAGAGCGCTGCCTTGACATGGCAGAGGTCACTGGTTCAAGTCCAGTATCGCCCACCATCGCTTCAGCTAGAGCGGTTGCCTTAGGCGACAGGTCACTGGTTCAAGTCCAGTATCGCCCACCATCGCTTCAGCTAGAGCGGTTGGCTTAGGTGACAGGTCACTGGTTCAAGTGTCGCCAACCGGGCGATAATACAGGAGGTTTCGCGACGTGTGGCACGTCTACGTGTTGCGAAGCCAGAAGAACGGTCGATTGTATACGGGCTCGACTGACGATTTGGGGAGAAGGCTCCAAGAACATGCGAGGGGCAAGAGCCCGTACACGAGGCACGCCGGTCCTTTCGAGTTGATATACAGCGAGGATTGCGCGACGCGGCTTGAGGCACGACGACGGGAGTGTTTTCTGAAGACGGGTCGCGGCCGGGCTATGCTGAAGGAGAACCTAGGCCATCGCTTTGGCTAGAGCGGTCGCCTAAGGCGACAGGTCACTGGTTCAAGTCCAGTATCGCCCACCATAGTCAAAGGCGACGATCAGGACAACTCGCCCTCGGGCGAGCGGCCCGCCGGAGTCGTTTCGGCCGGCCGGCAGCGGCTAGATGGCGGCAGAGAGGGGCGTCGCGGCTGAAAGCGCCCCGCCGGAATGCCGTGAGAACCTCCTGTGAGCCGGGCGCCGAAAGCGTGCCAGTAGGCGTCCCCGGAGGCACCCGTTAGCGGCCGAAATGAGTCCCGACAAGGGTGTCGGGAGAAACAAGGGTGGAACCACGTGGCCTCTCGTCCCTTGGGCGAGGGGCATTTCGTTTGTATCGACCGAGAAACGAGGACGAGATGGATTCGAACAACGAACGTCTGACAAAGATGCGCCACTCCGCGTCGCACATTATGGCGGAGGCCGTCCTCTCCCTTTTCCCGGAGGCGAAGTTCGCCATCGGCCCGGCGATCGAGAACGGTTTTTACTACGACTTCGACCTGCCGCGCAGCCTGACGCCGGAGGACCTGGCCGGCATCGAGCAGAAGATGCGCGACATCATCGCCGCCGACGAGCCGTTTCGGCACGAGGAAGCGTCGAAGGAGGAGGCCCGCACACTCTTCACAACGCAGCCCTTTAAACTCGAGCTAATCGACGACATCGAGGGCGACAAGGTCAGCATCTACGGCCAGGGCTCCTTCGTCGACCTCTGCGCCGGCCCCCACGTCGAACGCACCGGCGAGGTCAAGGCGTTCAAGCTGACGAGCGTCGCCGGCGCCTACTGGCGGGGCGACGAGCGCCGCCCGATGCTCCAGCGCATCTACGGCGCCCTCTTCGAGACACAGGCCGAGCTCGACGACTACCTGCACCGTCTCGAAGATGCGGCGCAGCGTGACCATCGACGGCTGGGTCGCGAGCTTGACCTGTTCAGCTTCCATGAGGAGTACGGGCCCGGGCTCGCCTACTGGCATCCCAAGGGCGCGCGCGTACGCAACATCATCGAAGACTTCTGGCGCAAGGAGCACTACCGCGCCGGCTACGAGCTCATCCTCACGCCCCACATCGGCAAGGCCGCTCTCTGGGAGACAAGCGGTCATCTGGACTTCTACAGGGAGAACATGTACTCGCCCATGCAGGTGGACGAGCAGGACTACTACATCAAGCCGATGAACTGCCCGTTCCACATCCAGATCTACAGCAGCCGCACGCGGTCGTATCGTGAGCTGCCGATACGACTGGCGGAGATGGCGACCGTCTACCGCTATGAGCGCTCCGGCGTGCTGCACGGCCTGCTTCGCGTCCGCGGCTTCACCCAGGACGACGCGCACATCTTCTGCCGCCCCGACCAGGTCGAAGACGAGATCGGCCGCGCGCTCGACTTGATGACGGTGTTCCTCAAGGCGTTCGGGTTCGCGGATTACCGCGTGTACCTGGCGACGGCGCCTGACAAGTCCACCGGCTCGCCCGAAGACTGGCAGATGGCGGAAGATGTGCTTCGGAGCGCCTGCCATGCCCGTGGACTGGACTACAGCCTCGATCTCGGAGGAGGCGTGTTCTACGGGCCGAAGATCGACGTCAAGCTCCTCGATGTCCTCGGGCGCGAGTGGCAGTGCACAACGGTCCAGTTCGATTTCAACCTGCCGGAGCGGTTCGGCATTACCTACGTCGGCGAAGACGGTCGCGAGCACCGGCCCTTCATGGTCCATCGCACCCTGTTGGGCTCGGTGGAGCGCTTCATGGGCGTCCTGATAGAGCACTACGCCGGCGCGTTCCCGCTCTGGCTGGCGCCCGTGCAGGCGATGGTCGTGCCGATTGCCGACCGGCACGTCGAGTACGGACGCGGCGTCGCCGAGGCGCTCAGGCAGGAGGACATTCGCGTCGAGGTCGACGACCGCAACGAGCGCATGAACGCCAAGATCCGCGACGCGCAGCTTCAGAAGGTGCCCTACATGCTCGTCGTCGGCGACAAGGAGGCGGAAGCGGGCACCGTCAACGTCCGCCTGCGCAGCGGCGAGAACATCGGCGCCATTTCCGTTGCCGAGCTCCTGGCGCGAGTGCAGCGGGAGATCGACGAGAAGATCTAGTCGCGTCGCGCTGCCGAGTGTCTTGTCGACGCCTTGTCCCTGTGTTAAGAAGGAGTTGAATAGCCTCCCGCGTCCGGGCGGTCGAATGCGCGCTCACGAAGGAAGAGAGGGGACTTGTTCAAGAAGCTCCTGGTAGCCAATCGCGGCGAGATCGCCCTGCGCGTGATGCGGACCTGCAGGGAGATGGGCATCGCCACGGTCGCCGTCTACTCGGAGGCCGATCGCAGCGGCCTGCACGTCCGCTACGCCGACGAGGCGTATCTCCTCGGTCCCGGCACGCCCGGCGAGAGCTACCTGAACGTCCGGCGGGTCATGGACGTTGCGAAGCGTTGCGGCGCCGAGGCGATCCACCCGGGCTACGGCTTCCTGGCTGAGAATCCATCCTTCGTCGGCGCCTGCGAGCGGGCCCGCATCGTATTCGTCGGACCCACTTCACGTACGATGCGAGTCCTTGGCGACAAGATAGCGGCGCGCAAACTGGCGACAGAGGCGGGCGTGCCGGTCGTGCCCGGCGCAGAGGACGCCTCGAGCTGTGAGGAGGCGCTGGCGGCCGCCGACAGGCTCGGCTATCCGGTGCTCGTCAAGGCGGTCTCAGGCGGCGGCGGCAAGGGCATCCGGATCGTGGCAAGCCACAGCGAGATGGAGGCGGCCCTGCGAATAGCGGGCAGCGAAGCGGCGTCCGCCTTCGGCGACCACAAACTGTATGTCGAGAAGTTCCTCGATAACGTCCGTCACGTCGAGGTGCAGTTCCTCGCCGACGCGCACGGCGGCATCGTCGCGTTGGGAGAGCGCGAGTGCTCGGTGCAACGGCGCCACCAGAAGCTGGTCGAGGAATCGCCCTCGCCGGCCGTGGATGCATCTCTGCGCGAGAGGCTGTGCGCGGCGGCTATCGCGGTGGCGCGCGCGGCCCGCTATCGTAACGCGGGCACCGCCGAGTTCCTCCTCCAAGGAGACGGCCGCTTCTACTTTCTGGAGATCAACGCCCGTCTCCAGGTGGAGCACCCTGTCACGGAGCTCGTCACCGGCATCGACCTGGTGGCGGAGCAGTTGCGTATCGCGTCCGGCGAGGGGCTCTCCCTGGGGCAGGAAGACGTCGAGCTGCGGGGCTGGGCGATGGAGTGTCGCATAGCGGCAGAGGACCCTTTCCGCGACTTCCTGCCGTCGCTCGGCCGCGTCGACTACGTCAGCCAGCCGGCAGGCCCCGGCATCCGGGTCGACAGTGCGCTCTTCGCCGGGATCGATATCCCCTACTACTACGACCCGATGATCGCCAAGGTGCTTGCCTGGGGGCATGACCGCGCCGAGGCGATCCGCCGCATGCAACGCGCTCTGGCGGAGTTCGTCGTCGTCGGCGTGGACACCAACATCCCGCTCCATCTGCAGCTACTGCGCGACCCTCGTTTTCTGGCCGGCGAAGTCCACACGACGTTCTTGGAGAGGGAGTTCACGGTGGCGCCGGCCGGCGATGACGAAGGACGGCAAGCTGCTTTGCTGGCGGCCGCCGTGCTGGCGCACCGTCGCGAGAAGCAGGTCAGGGCCGCCATCTCGACGCGGGACGGCGGCGCCTGGAAGGCACACCGGCGGCTCGGCGCGATGCGCGGCGGCGAAGCGGCACGGAGCCGTAGCCCGTCCTCAGGAGAAGCGTCATGGCGACGACACACCGACTGAGGCTCGGCGACGAGGAGATCGACGTCGAGATCGAAGAGCGGCAGGACCACGTCGTCGCCAGGATCGGGGACGTCTGGCACGACATCCGGCTGGAGCGGATAGGCGGCTCGGCGGAGTACTCGGCCATCGTCGACGGGAGGCCGTTCCAGGTCTTCGCGGAAGGGTCGCCGCACGGCTTCGAGGTGCTCGTCAACGGCCGCGCCTACTCGATAGGGACGACACGTGTCGCCCATCCGGCGGTCGCGCTCGGTGCGGACATGACGCCGGCGCAGGCAGATGAGGAGTGGGTGCAGATATCGCCGATGGCCGGCGTGATCCAGAAGGTGCTGGTGGCCCCGAATGACCACGTGGAGGCGGGCGCGGTGCTGATGGTGATCGAGGCGATGAAGATGCAGAATGAGCTGCACGCTCATCGGGGCGGGCAGGTCAAGGCAGTTTACGTGACGGTCGGGCAGCAGGTGGAGCCGGGCACGCCGCTCCTCGTGCTTCTCTAGGCCGGAGCAGCCGTGGCGCCGGCTGTCTCGCGCGTCACCCTCGGTGGCTGAAGCTGATCGGCGAGGAAGAGTGGTTGGCGCGGTCGGAGTGCGCCGCCTGGCGTTGCCGCGCGATGCGGAGCCCGCTATACTGGACTGCTGAAGCGGGGGTAGCTCAGCGGTAGAGCTCCTGCCTTCCAAGCAGGATGTCGCGGGTTCGAATCCCGTCCCCCGCTCCAGAACACATATACATTAAGGAAGGCTGGGCATTTCGCCCAGCCTCTTTCGTTTCAAGCCAACGACCATCTGCTTTCCAGGCAGAGGGTTTGCGCTACTCTGCCGGCTTCGGTGGTCCTGGTTTGCCACTCGCCGCTCTCCCAGATACGGATGGAATATTGGCGCCCCATAGTCCTCCGAGAAGTCTGTACTCGTAGCTGACACACCCGTCGCAGTGATTCGTTTATACGTGTGAAAGAACGGAATCAGAAAGGACGGCGACCTGCGGACGCACTCGACGAGACGTACTTGGAGGGCGCTCGCCGACGAGTTGCGCAAGAAGCGCATGGCAAATGACCGGAGGGTGTGATGGCCCACAGTAAGTGCGCCTGCGGCGGTGACTTGGTCGCGTTCTGGGATCCGGTCGACGAGATCTGGCGGATCAAGTGCGACAGCCTGTGGCACAGCAGCCGGGGGCGGGATTCTCTTGAGTCCTTACTGGTGGGGGCCGGGGCGGGCACCGCCCCTATGACTCCTTCCGAGTACGCGGACGCTTTGTGTATGGCAGATGAGGAGGACGGGGAGTAGGCCCGAAGCCGCTCGACGCGTTTGATCTTGTGGGGCTGGGCGACCAGTGGGTGTGGGGCGCCAAAACTCCATCCGCTATGATGGCGCCAGCGATCACGGTTGTTGGCAGGTAGGGGTGGCCCATGCTCAAGCGCCTCCGTGACTGGCACGCTCGCCTTAAGGCGTGGCTCGTCGACCGCATCGACCTGGTCCTTGAAAACTTGGCTCTGCGCCACCAGCTCATGGTGTACGAACGCGCCCGCCGACTCCGGGGCAGCGATCGGCTCGGCTGGTGCCTCCTCTCTCGCTGCTGGCGTCGCTGGCACGAGTCGCTCACGGTGGTGCAGCCGACCACCGTCCTG
>DATLAX010000121.1:0-6896 GCA_035527215.1 Dehalococcoidia bacterium | reverse complement strand
CAGCGCGATATCTCCTCCAGCGTCCGCTGCCCGATGCCGCGCGCTGGCACGTTGATGACGCGCGTCAGGCTCAGGCTATCGAAGGGATTGTGGATGAGGCGCAGGTAGGCGATGACGTCCTTGACCTCGCGCCGCTCGTAGAAGCGCGTGCCGCCGACGAGCCGGTAGCGCAGGTTCTCCCGGACGAACACCTCCTCCAGCGCCCGTGACTGGGCGTTCGTGCGGTACATGACGGCGATGTCGCCCGAGCGGTGATCGTTGGAGCGCACGAGCTTCTGGGCCTCGCCGGCGACGAACTCCGCTTCGTCCTCCTCGTCATACGCCTCGTAGGCGACGATGGGCGTGCCCGGGCCCTTCTCTGTCCACAGCTTCTTCTCCTTGCGTTGCCGGTTGACGCTGATCACAGAGTGCGCGGAGTCGAGGATGTTCTGCGTCGAGCGGTAGTTCTGCTCCAGGTAGACGACGCGGGCGTTGGGGTAGTCGCGCTCGAAGTTGAGGATGTTGCGCAGGTCGGCGGAGCGCCAGGAGTAGATCGACTGGTCGGGGTCGCCGACGACGCAGATGTTGCGGTGCAGGCCGGCGAGCTGCCGTGCCAGCACGTACTGCGCGACGTTCGTGTCCTGGAACTCGTCGATGAGGACGTAGAGGTAGCGCTCCTGGTACTTGCGCAGCACGTCCTCCTCGTGGCGGAAGAGCAGGGCGGTTTTCAGGAGCAGGTCGTCGAAGTCGAGCGCGTTGTTCGTGGCCAGTGTTGCCTCGTAGCGCTCATAGGCGCGTGAGACGATCTCCTCGAAGTAGCTGGCGACCGCCTGGGCGTAGCTCTGGGGCGTCGCCAGCTCGCTCTTGGCCTTCGAGATGGCGGATAGCACCGCGCGCGGCGGGTAGCGCTTGGGGTCGACGCCCATGTCGGACAGGACGCGTCGCATCAACGTCATCTGGTCGGCGTCGTCGTAGATCACGAAGCCGCGGGCAACACCGGTGCGCTCGCCGTCGACCCGCAGCATGCGCGAGCATACGGCGTGGAACGTGCCGAGCGTCAGCGCCCGCGTCCGCTCGCCGATGAGCCCGTACACGCGGTCCCGCATCGCGCGCGCGGCCTTGTTCGTGAAGGTGACGGCGAGCACGCGGTACGGGTCGACGCCGCGCTCGGCGACGAGGTAGGCGATTCGGTGCGCGATGACGCGCGTCTTGCCGCTTCCCGGCCCGGCGAGTATCAGAAGCGGGCCTTCGGTGGTCTGCACGGCCTCTCGCTGGGGCGGGTTGAGTCCCTCAAGTACGTCCATGGCTGCCAGTCTGTGCGATCGGGAGAAGATGGGTGGATAACTCTACGTGTGGCGGGTTCATTCTAGCACCGGCGCAAGCCACGCTCAACGCAGTCCGGCCGGCAATGACAGCAGTCCGGCGGACATGCTATAATCGCGACGATGGCAGGGATTTTGCCGTCCGAGTAATCGTGCCCGCGCGTTGGAGGAGATGAGGTCTATGCTGGCTCTGTGGGGACCGTTTCCCGGTTGGGAAGAAGTGATCAAGCTCATCGTCGCCCTTGCCGCTTCCTACTGGGCGATCCTCTGGCTCAGCGCCGTAATCTGGACGTATCGCGACATGAGGGACCGCGGCAGCGACGCCCTCTCGCAGATGGTCGCCGTGCTTCTGGTCCTCGTGTTCAACCTCCCCGGCCTTATCCTCTACCTGATCCTGCGTCCCCACGAGACCCTTGGCGAGGCTTACGTCCGTAATCTCGAGACGGAAGCCATGCTGCACGAGATGAACGAGCAGGAGGTCTGCTTCGCCTGTCAGAAGCACATCCGGCCGGACTTCGCCTTCTGTCCTCACTGCCGTACGCGGTTGCAGGAGGAGTGCGGCAACTGCGGCAAGCCGTTCAACCTGAGTTGGGCGGTCTGCGCCTACTGCGGCCGAGAACGCACGGCCGCGGCCCCATCGAGGCCTGCGGCCGCGCCGGCGTCAGCCGTGCAAGCTGCGCCCGAGCCGGCCCCACCACCACCGCCGTCGCTTCTCTCGGCTACGCCGCTGGCGCCGGAAGGTGGTGCATCAACCGTGGATGCGCCGTCGCCCGACAGGTAGGGGCCGTCGATTCACGCGCCCGCGATTGCCCGGCCGAGGCTTTCCAGCCCTTGCATCGCCGCGCCGACCGACGTGAGTCGTTTTTCCCGACTTGATGCTATGATGTGGCCATACCCAACGATCTCGAAGGGAGAACCGCATGGCATCGATAACCGTCGTCGTCGCTGACGCGCCCTACGGCAAGGAGCGCTTCTACAGCGCCCTGCGTTTCCTGCTCGTGGCGCTCCATGAGGGACACAAGGCGAACCTCTTCCTGATGGAAGACGCCGTGTTCGCCGCGAAGAAGGGACAGGCGCCGCTGGAGATGCCCGTGGGCAACGCCGGCATGCCCAACTGCGAGGAGCACCTGAAGGCGGCGATCATCGAAGGGCTGCAGGTAAGGGCGTGCCGGGTGTGCTGTTCCGCGCGAGGTTTGCGGGAGGACGAGGTCATCGATGGCGCGCAGATCGGGTCGATGCTGGACCTTGTTAACTGGGTTGTCGAGAGCGACAAGGCGCTTTTCTTCTAGAGACGCCTCCCCCGGAAGGAACGCACGATGGGACTTGAGATAAGGCCGATTCGCAGTGAGGAACTTGAGGACTTCATATTCGCCAACCTCTACGCCTTCAATGAGGACAGGCGCCCGGACGCGCTACAGCAAGCCGTTACCAGGGGGCGGGCGCTGCCGTTGGATTGGTCGCTGGCCGCCTTTGTCGACGGTCGTCTCGCCGCCGGACTGCGTGTCCTCCCCCTGACCATACGCGTCAACGGGGCGGAGCTACCGATGGGGGGCGTGGCCGGAGTGGCCTGCCTGCCGGAGTATCGCCGTCGCGGCTACGTGGGCGCTCTCCTGAAGCGCGCCCTCGCTGATATGCACGAGCGAGGCCAACTCCTCTCTGCCCTCTACACGCCTCACGTAGCGCTCTACCGACGCTACGGCTGGGAGGTCTCGGCGCGGAACTTGCGCTACTCCTTCTCCGCCAAGGACGTGAAGACGAAGACAGCCCCTCCGACGGACGGCCGCTTTCGTCGCGTCACGGTCGATGAATGGCCGGCGCTGAACAGCCTCTACGAGGAGTACAGCGCGGGGCGCAACGGCCTCATCCTTCGCTCCGAGTACTGGTGGCGCCAGCGCGTGTTGGGCGGCGAGTACGATGTCACGGACGCGGCGGTCTGGGAGGATGCAGACGGCCGCCCGCGCGGCTACGTCGTCTACACGACGCGAAAAGCACAGCCGCCCGACCGGCCCTGGCCGCAAAGCCGCCTCTGGGTGCGGGAACTGGTGACGCAGGACCCGGCCGCGTACGTCGCTCTCGTCAACTACCTGCTGTCGCACGACATGCACGACCGTATTGAGTGGTCGGTGCCGGCCGATGAACCGGTGCTCAGCCTGCTCGACGACCCGCACCGGGTTCGCATTGAAGCCTGGTCTTCGCTCATGCTGCGCGTCGTCGACGTGCCGGCGGCGCTGCGGGCGCGCGGGTGTCCGAAGCAGGCCGGTGGGCAACGCTTCACGCTCGCTGTGCGCGACAAGACGCTGCCGTGGAACGAAGGCGCGTGGCGGGTGGAAGCCGCAGAGGGGTGTTTGGTCACTGAGGCGCACGATGGCCAGGCCGATCTCGTCGCGGACGTCGCCGTCCTGGCGCCGATTCTCGACGGCCACCTGTCGGTTGCGGAGGCGGCGCGGGCCGGGCTGCTCGAAGCCTTGGACCGCTCGGCGCTGGACGCGGCGGCTGCCGTCTTTGCCGTCGACCGGCCGCCCTTCTGCCTCGACTACTTCTAGGCGCCGGCTTACGCCGCGGGCACGCTCATCGCGATGAGGCCGGGCCCGGCGATCTTCCCCATGGACGCGAATGTAACAAAGAGCGACGCGCATGAGCGTGAGTTATGCGTTGACCTCTTGACTTCCGCGGGGGCCGCGGTTAGGCTGATGCGTGCGGCTGAAGGAGGGGTGGCTGAAGGGCGTGGGAGGCCACCGGCAAATCCCGCCGCCGGAGGTCAGCCGATGTTTCTCAGAGAGCGCATCACCAGGCGTCGTTTCATCGTCACGGCCGCCGTGATGGCAGGAGCGGCGGCGTCCGGGCTCGGCGCAAGCAGTTGTGAGCCTCCAGCCCCGTCGCCGGCTGTGCCCCTGCGCGGGCGCGCCAAGGGGATGCCCCATCTGGCCTGGGCATGGCACTTCGGCGTCGATGGTTCGCCGGAGCGCATGGCGTCCGTCCTGGCGCAGAACAACCTGGGGCTGATCCTCAAGAGCCACAACGGCACGGAGTGGATGTCGAAGTGGGACTCCTCCTCTTTCGCCATCTCCGGCCCGACGAGGATTGCCATACTCTCCAACTACTTCGAAAGATACGGCATCCCGTTCCACACCTACTGCGTTCTCCAGGGCCTGGACCCGCAGCGCGAAGCCGCGATGTGCGCCGACGTTATCAGCGCCGGAGCGCGGAGCGTCTTCATCGATGTCGAGCCGTGGTCCGGCTACTGGCAGGGGACACCGCAGGCCGCGCAGATCTTCGGCCAGGAGTTCAGGAGACTTCAACCGGACGGCGCTCTCCACCTCTGCGTCGAACCGCGGCCCTGGGTTCTCTCAAGGATCCCCATGGCGGAGTTTGCATCCGTGAGTCAGGGAATCGCGCCCATGGTCTATTGGGAGACGTTCAACACGTCGGAGAACGTGCGCTACTTCGAGGCGAATGGTTTCCCGCCCGGGCCGTCGGGAATCTGTCCGGAGTTCGTGCTCGACGTATCGTATAGTCTGTTCGCGGGCTACAAACTGCCTATTTACCCGGTAGGACAGGGGGCATCGAGCTACGACGCGTGGGTGCGTTTCATGTCGCGCGCCAGTCAGTTGAACATGGGAGCGGTGTCGGTGTGGCGGTACGGCGTGGCGAACCCACAGATATGGCCGCTGCTCCGATACGTCCAGCCCAACCCTCCTGTGATCTGGGGCGAAGGGCCAGGCCTCGCAGTCGGCTCTTCCGCGACCGTGGCGAATACCGGCGCCTGCCTCAACCTGCGGAAGCGACCATCGGTGAATGCAGGCATCGATGGCTGTTTGTTCGACAGGGCGGTCGTGACTTTGGTCGACGGCCCGGTGGACGCGGACGGTTATCGCTGGTGGCTCGTGGAATGTCGCAACAGCAAGGGGTGGGCCGCCGAGGGCGATTCCCGAGGCACCGCCTGGCTGCTGCCGTCTTAGCGAAGGACGCCTGCGTGCCTACCCCGCGTTATCCTTGAAGCCACCCCCGGCAATCGCGCCAGACCTCCGCCCAGCTCACTGTTACATCTTCGTTGCACTTTCGTAACGACTTCGCCCTGACGCGGCCTCTATTCTGGACGAAGTGGGGGAGTCAAATCGATGACGGAGGTGACGCGTGAACTGACGGGTGCTACTTCCCCGGAATCGAACAGGCAGAGAGAACCCAGGAGGTGAGATGTGAAGAAACTGTTCATACCGGTAATGATCGCGGCAGCGCTCGGACTGGCGGTCGTGGGCGTCGGCGCAAGCTTCGCGCAAGACGACGGCGGGCCGGCCAGCACGTTCTTGTCAAAGGTCGCAGCTAAGCTGGGCGTCGGCGAGGACGAGCTGAGGACCGCTGTCGACGAGGCATATGACGAGACCATCGATGAGCAGGTGGCCGCGGGCCGGCTTACGCAGGACCAGGCGGACCGGCTGCAGGAGCGCGGGTTCAAGCTCGCGCCGGTGTTCGGGCCGCGTGGCGGACGTCTTCTGCTCGGCGGCGTTCACCTGATGGAATCGGCGGCGGAAGTGGTTGGGTTGAGTGCGGCCGATCTGATGACCGAGTTGAGGGACGGCAAGTCGCTGGCGGACGTGGCCGAGGCGCAGGGCGTCAGCGTCGACACACTGAAGACCGGTCTCCTGGCGCAGGTGAAGACTGAGCTGGACGCGGCGGTCGCGGACGGCAAGATCACGCAGTCGCAGGCCGACAACATCTACTCGCGGACGCAGAGCAACATCGACACCATTGTGACGGCGACGGGCCCGTTCCCGGGCGGCTGCCCGCGCCGCGGGCCGGGCTTCGGGCCGGGCCTCTGGCCGATGCCGGAATCGTCTGAGAGCGCGACGCCTGGAAGCGCGGTGCAACCGGAGACGGGACTGTAGTAGAGGGTCTTTCGGGCGTCACGGATGGGGGCTGGACTTTGTCCAGCCCCTCCCCTTTTTTGGTGAAACGTCCCCTGGAAGGTGTCAGGTTCTACCCGCCCACCGTTCGAGGTGGAGCTGCGTGGCTCCTGCGAAGAGGAAGTTGGCATCGATGGGAGCGTCCGGCGGGTCTCCGCGCAGTTCCCGGTAAGCGCGCTCCACGTTGAAGAAGAGGCGCTCGGGCCCGTCCCAGACCTCGTAGGGACCGAGGTCGATCCGCCTGGCGGCCTCGGCGACGGACAGACCGGCGTCGAAGAAGCTCTTGCTCTCCTGTCGTACGTATTCAAGGTAGGCCTTCATCTCCCGAGGCCCTTCGACGCCGCAGAGGGGGCCGTGGCCCGGGACGACAACTTCTGGATTCAGCGAGATGATGTAATCGAGGGCCGCTATCCAGCGCGCGTAGGTGCCTTCCCAGCCGATGGGGCTGCAAAGCCGGAAGACGATATCCCCCGCGAATACGACCCGGTCCTGCGGAAGGTGCACGATGACGTCGCTGTCGGTGTGGGCCGGGCCCACGTAGACGACCTCCACAGGGGAGCCGTCGAGATCGATATCCAGACGGTCGTCGAACAGGACCGAGGGAGGCTTGAGTTCGACTCCCGAGAAGTCCCACGGCGCCAGTCCCCGCTGGAGCCCGGCGAGGCCCGGCTGGCCTGAGACATCCATGTTCTTG
>DATLAX010000120.1:0-6964 GCA_035527215.1 Dehalococcoidia bacterium | reverse complement strand
AACGAGCTCTTAGGGCTGCACATCGAGGGCGAGGACTTCGACACCGTCGGCGGCTTCGTCTACCACGAGCTAGGCCGCATGGCGCTCGCCGGCGACGAAGTCCAGTCGGACGGGCTAGAGATGCGTGTGCTCTCAGTGCTGGGCCGCCGGATCAAGAAGATACGGGTGAAGAAAGAGCCACCCCCTCCCGCAAACGGCAACGGAAACGGCAACCACAAGTAACGACCGCCAGCGAAGGCTACCGCAGCCGCCGCCTCCTGATAGACCAGCCGCAGACTCCAAGCATCGCGACCGCCGCAACCAGACCCGCGGCCAGAGCCGCATACCCGCCGGCCGGCCGGCCGGAGCTACCGTCTGAGGCACCGGCTTGAGCAGGGACCGCGGCAGGCGGGAGCTGCACTGCGCCGCCGACGCCCGGCGGAGGCGTGGGCGTAGGTGCCGGTGTCGAAGTCGACGTGGGCGTAGCGGCTGCTGCGGGCTCCGCCACGGCGAATATCGACAGGTGACTCGTAGTGCCGCAAATGATGTCGCCCGCCGTGTCCACCGAGGTCGTGATATCGACAAAGCCGTCGACGCGCTGCATCAGGCTAAGGTTTGCCTCCGGCCCCGCGACTTGAGACTCATCATACCTTATGCACACTGTCAGATCGCCGGAGTAAGACGCGTCGGTGTTGATGTCGAAGTACAGGGGTATTTCTGAGAGCCCCACGATCTTGAATCCCGTCGGCGGAGGAGGCCCCGCCGTGGTAGTGACCACCGACGTGCTGCCTAGGCTTGCCACTTCGGAGAAAGTGAGATCTATTCCCGCGAGCGTGCCGGTGCCACCGTTCAGGGGTACCGATACGTTGGTGCCCTCCGGCGTATTCGGCGAACAGGTAGCAGTATCCTGCAAGACAATCGCGTCGCCGGGCGGCGTATCGCTTCGGTCAAGGCTGACCGTCATCGTATGCGTCCCAGGCGCAATGCACGTCTGCAGCGGGATGCCGCCTTCGTCTTCGGGCGTGTCCGGGTTATCGCCACTGACGCCTAGGACAACAGACTTGGCCAATTCAGGCGAGCAAGATTCCCATGGCGCGGGTGGCGGCGATACCGTCAAATCGGGGCCGGCCACGGTGTACAAGACGCTGCCATCAGGCTGGGCAAAAAACAGCTCGTTCACTGCGTAGCCCGATGGGCATCCCACACGGCGACTGCTCAGCACGACTCCTGGGTGTGCGGCGAGGAAAGCGTCCCTGAACCCGTTGAGTTGAGTAGGCCAGTGAGAGAAGGAGCATAGATCGGCGATTGAGCCAGTAGTGGTGCTCTCGTCGGTCGTGGCTTTGAGCCACAAGAACTCCCATGGGGCTACTGTGCCTTGCGCGGCGCATTCTCCCGGTGGGCCCTGCCGCCAGGAGCCGGAGACCTTCCCAATGATAGCCCCGTCGGGAACAAGCGCAGGGCCCGCGCCCTGGAGGACAGGGGATGGAGGAACCACCCCCCAAATGGGCGCGAGGGGCTGGCCGTCGGCGATTTCGAGTTGCCAAAGGGTCTTGCAGGGCACCCCCACGCGGCAATCGTCCGAGGCGGGAAGGACATCTGGGTCGTCCGGCGCCGCATCATCGAACGTGTACGAGAATGTCGGCGTGAAGGGGGCCAACGTAGGTGTGGGAGTAGGCTCCTCCTGGCCGCGCGCCGCGTTTCCCCCAACGGTCATGGCGAGGACAGTGACAAGCATGACCAGCGCAAGGGCAGTGGGAATCAGGAAGGTTCGTTTCATGGCACACGCCCCCCCGGCAGACCCGCACTGACGAGCGCCTGCGCCGTTACTCAGTCACGCTCATCCAACCTGCGAGCTATTCAGCGGGGCTTTCGGACAAGAACCACCAGTGCCACGATTATAACGCTTCCTACCCGCCTGTCAAGACGCCGCAGGAAGAGAGGCGCAGCCCGTCGCGGTCGCAGTTTGTCACCGTCGAAATTGCTGTGCTAGAATGCGCGGCGATGACGAACGAGGACACCGACCTCAAGTACTGGATCGCTTTCGGGCGCATTCCGCGCATCGGACGGGCGCGATTCTCCCTGCTCGAGAAGCACTTCGGCAGGCTGGAG
Source organism: Dehalococcoidia bacterium (assembly GCA_035527215.1). Classification (GTDB taxonomy): domain Bacteria; phylum Chloroflexota; class Dehalococcoidia; order DSTF01; family JALHUB01; genus JALHUB01. The sequence goes on along the minus strand of DATLAX010000120.1, from coordinate 4,876 downwards.
AACGCCTGGACCGCCTCCGCCGCCGAGCTACGCGCCGCCGGCCTCGACCAGGCATCGATCACTTCGATTGTCACCGCGCGACCGGAGATATCACCCGATGCGGAGGTCGACGCCCTGCGACGCGCCCGCGTCGACGCCCTCACCTGGAACCATCCCTCGTACCCGCCAAAACTGAAGGAGATCTACGACCTCCCGCCGGTCCTCTACGTCCGCGGCGAACTCGACGACGCCGACGAGTGGGCCGTCGCTGTCGTCGGCACGCGGCGGGCGACGCCCTACGGCCGCCAGATCGTCGAGCAGTTCTCGACGGACCTCGCGCGCAACAACGTTACTGTCGTCAGCGGCCTGGCGCGCGGCATCGACGGCGTCGCGCATCGTGCGACCCTCAGCGCCGGCGGCCGGACCATCGCCGTGCTCGCCTGCGGGCTGGACATCGTGTACCCGCCGGAGCACGCGAAGCTGGCGCAGGAGATAACGGAGCACGGCGCCCTCATCTCCGACTATCCGCTCGGCACGCAGCCGCGCAGTGAGTTCTTCCCGCGACGTAATCGCATCATGAGCGGCGTCAGCCTGGGCATACTGATGGTCGAGGGCGACCTGAAGAGCGGCGCCATGATCACGGCGCGCCTGGCGCTGGAGCAGAACCGCGAGGTCTTCGCCGTGCCGGGCAGCATCTACGCGCCGACGTTTCGCGGCCCCAACAAGCTCATCCAGGACGGCGAGGCGAAGCTGGTGTCGAAGGTAGAGGACATCTTGGAGGAGCTGAACCTGACGATGGTGACGACGCAGCTCGAGATGAAAGAACTCGTGCCCGCCGATGACACGGAAGCGCTCCTACTGCGCCACCTGTCGTCGCAGCCGATACATATCGATGAGGTGCGCCGCGAGTCAGGGCTGCCGATAGCTACTGTGAGCAGCACACTGGCGATGCTGGAGCTGAAGGGCATGGTACGGCAGGTGGGCCGGATGAACTACGTGCGCGTCCGCGAAGTCGGCCCTTCTTATGGATAACGATGTGATTGGTGGCCTGTGTAGGGGCGCATCGCGATGCGCCCTGGCAGATGTGGCATAATGAATGGGGATGGATTCGACCTGGGGTAGGCAATGGCGAAGAAAAAGCAAAGAAACCTGGTGATCGTTGAGTCACCGGCGAAGGCTCGGACCTTGGCCGGTCTTTTGGGCCCGGATTACGACGTCCACGCCTCCGTCGGGCACGTGCGCGATCTGCCGAAAACCAAGCTCGGCGTCGACATCGACGACGGCTTCGCGCCGCGCTACGTCGTCCCGCGCGAGAAGCAGAAGGTCGTCCGCCAGCTCAAGGCGGCCGCGGAAGGCGCCGACCGCGTCTTCCTGGCGACCGACCCCGACCGCGAGGGCGAGGCGATAGCCTGGCACGTCCTGCAGGCCGCCGACCTGGAGCGAATGCCGCACCAGCGAGTCGTCTTCCACGAGGTCACGAGAGACGCCGTCCTCAGCGCCTTCCAGCACCCGCGCGAGGTCAACGAGCGCCTGGTCGACGCGCAGCAGGCGCGCCGCATCCTCGACCGGCTCGTCGGCTACAAGATAAGCCCGCTGCTCTGGAAGAAGGTGCGACGCGGGCTTTCGGCGGGACGCGTGCAGTCGGTCGCGCTGCGGATGGTCGTCGAGCGGGAGCGGGAGATCACCGCCTTCGTTCCGCAGGAGTACTGGACGATCGACGCCAAGCTGGCGAAGGCGCCGGAAAGCGTTGCGTCGCTGGTCGCGCGCCTCGCGGGCCTGGCGGGCAAGCGCAAGAAGCTCGAGATCGGCAGCGCGCAGGATAGCGAGCATCTGCTCGAGCTGCTTCGCTCGGCGCGCTTCGTCGTCGCGTCCGTACGAAAGAAGGAGCAGCACCAGCGGCCGCAGCCGCCGTTCACGACGAGCAGCCTGCAACAGGAGGCGTCTCGGCGTCTCGGTTTCACGGCGAAGCGGACGATGGCGCTGGCGCAGCAGCTCTACGAGGGGCTTTCCGTCGGCGGCACACAGGTCGGGCTCATCACCTACATGCGCACCGATTCGATGAACGTCGCCCAGAGCGCACTGGAGGAGACGCGCGCGTTCATCGCCGGCAAGTACGGCCCAGCACTCGTGCCGGCGGCGCCGCGGGTCTTCCGCAAGAAGGCCAAGGGCGCGCAAGAGGCGCACGAGGCGGTCCGGCCGACGTCAGCGCGACGGGAGCCGGGGTCATTGAAAGGCGCGCTGAACCGCGACCAGCTACGTCTCTACACGCTGATCTGGCAGCGGATGGTCGCCAGCCAGATGGCGGACGCCGTCTACGACCAGACGTCTGTCGAGATCGAGGCGCAACCGAAGGGCAACAACGAGCATTTTCTCTTCCGCGCCGCCCGCACCGTCCTGCGCTTCCCCGGCTATCGACAGCTCTACCAGGACACGGCCGACGAAGGCAAAGAGCCGGAAGAGAAGCGTCCGCTTCCTTCGCTGTCCGAAGGCGAAGAGCTGCGATTGCTCGAGTTGCTGCCGGAGCAGCACTTCACGGAGCCGCCGCCGCGCTTCACGGAAGCGACGCTGGTGAAGGCGATGGAGGAGAACGGCATCGGCCGGCCGAGCACGTATGCGCCCATCCTCTCGACGATCCAGGACCGCGGCTACGTCGAGAGGGACGGACGGGCCTTGAAGCCCAAGGACCTGGGATTCGTGGTCAACGACCTCCTGACCAGCTACTTCCCGCGGATCACCGGCGTCGGCTTCACAGCCGAGATGGAAGAGGAACTGGACGAGATCGCCGGGGGTCAGCGCGAGTGGCAGCCGGTCGTCCACGACTTCTACGAGCCCCTGAAGGCGGCGCTGTCCGTCGCTGAAAGCGCTCCGCGCGTCGAGGAGAAGACAACCGAGGTCTGCGACAAGTGCAGCCGCCCGATGGTGATCCGCTGGGGACGCTTCGGACGGTTCCTCGCCTGCAGCGGCTTCCCGGAGTGCAAGAACAGCCGGCCGCTGGCGAGCGAAGAGGAGGCGCCGCAGGTCACAGACGAAATCTGCCCTGTCTGCGGCAAGGCCATGGTGCTACGTCGCGGACGATTCGGCCCGTTCCTCGCCTGCTCCGACTATCCGACCTGTCGCGGCACGCGAAGGCTACTCGCCAAGGTCGGCGTGGCCTGCCCCGAGTGTGGCGGCGACGTCGTCGCCAAGCGGACGAAGCGAGGCCGCACGTTCTACGGCTGCTCGAACTACCCGCGCTGCCACTTCACGAGCTGGTCGCGGCCGCTGACGGAGCCCTGCTCCAACTGCGGCGGCGTCATCGTCGCGCAGCCGGGCGGGAAGGCGAAGTGCCTCAAGTGCGAATGGCGGGGCCGGTCGCCGTCGCGCCCACCGGCCGAGGTTACGACGACATGAGCAGGGCAGTCACCGGACAAGCCGCGGTCGAATCCGTCTCGGAAGCGCTCCTCGCGGGCTACCTGACGATGCTCGCGGCGGAGAAGAACCGGTCGGCCTACACGCTGCGCAACTACGCGGTGGACATCCGTCCTTTCTTCGCCTTCCTGGACGAGAAAGAACATGTCGACCTGCTGGCCGCGGACCGGCACAATGTCCGCTCCTACCTCGCGAGCCTGATGGACGCGAATGTCGCGCCCGGCAGCATCGCGCGGAAGCTGAGCACGCTGCGATCGTTCTACCGCTTCCTCATGCAGACCGGCCGCGTCGAGGCCAACCCCTGCGAGGGCATGCGCGGCCCCAAGCGCGAGCGACGCCTGCCCTCGTTTCTCAGCGAGGAGGAAGTGTCGGCGCTCGTGATGGCGCCGGAACCGGGCAAGCCGCAGGGACTGCGCAACCGGGCGCTGCTGGAGCTACTGTACGCGGCCGGCGTGCGCGTCGGCGAGGTGTTCAACCTGAACGTCGCCGATCTCGAGCTTTCGCCCGACGGCGGCCTCCTGCGAGTGCGCGGCAAGGGCAACAAGCAGCGTGTCGTGCTCGTCGGGCGGCCGGCGGCGCGCGCGCTCAAGCGCTATCTTCGACAGGGCCGGCCCCAACTCGCCAAGGGCCCGCAGGAGGCGCTGTTCCTCAACCGCGACGGCGAACGGCTGTCGATGCGCGCCGTCCAGACGATCGTCGGCAAGGCGGCGCTTGCCTCCGGCCTCGACAAGCGGGCGCACCCGCACCTGCTGCGCCACACTTTCGCCACGCACATGCTCGACGGCGGCGCCGACCTGCGGGTCGTGCAGGAGCTGATGGGCCACGCCAACGCCAACACCACCCAAATCTATCTTCACGTGACGGAGGCCCGTCAGCGCCAGGTCTACGACGGGGCGTGGGACGCCATGGCCGAAAGCTATAATCGCATACTCGACGAGCGGGCAAGAGGCCGCCACAGCCGAGAGGAGGGACCCGATGAGGATACTGCTGATTAACGGCCCCAACCTGAACACCCTGGGAACGCGCGAGCCGGACGTCTACGGGAAGACGACGCTCGCTGAGATCGAAGCGCGGGTCAGGGAGAAGGCCAATTCCCTCAAGCTGGACCTGGCGACCTTCCAGTCGAACAGCGAAGGCGCAATCATCGATTTCATTCAAGCGGAGTCGCCGAACGCGGCGGGCATCATCATCAACCCCGGCGCGCTCACCCACTACAGCTTCGCCCTTCGCGACGCCCTGGCGGCGGCCGGACTGCCCGCCATCGAAGTGCACATCTCCAACATCTACGGACGCGAGCACTTCCGGCGCCGCTCGGTCACCGCCGCCTCCTGCTGGGGTATCGTCGCCGGGCTGGGCTGGCGCGGCTACGTCGCGGCCCTCGACGCCCTGGTCGGAATGGCGAGCGAAGAGAAGAAGTGACGAAACCCCCTCCAGGGGGAGTCCAGAGGGGTCCTCCCCTCCGGCGGGGTCCAAGGGGTGTCCCCTTGAT
>DATLAX010000119.1:0-5416 GCA_035527215.1 Dehalococcoidia bacterium | reverse complement strand
CGCTGTGTTGTGAAGGATTCATGAAAAAGGAATAGTCAGGTAAACAGAAACCGTCCTCCGGTACCCTCTCTCCTCGATTTCGTCGCGATCCCGACGGCGCCCACGAACCGTCCGCCTGGAGTGCGTTGCGTCCGCTGCGGCGATTGTCCTTGGTCAACTGCCACCGACTTGCCGGCGACGCGCTCCCTCCGCCTTGATCGCCTCCATGGCTGATGCTAGTATCAACGAGGCAGAAGACGTCGACCAAGGAGGGGATTACCCCTCTTTCTTTTACCGCCGGGCGACTCTGAGACGTCTCCTGCGTGGGGTATCCCGTGGCCGAGATGACAAAGCGGGAAAGGGTTGCGGCGGCGCTCGCCGGAGGCGAGGTCGACCGCGTCCCTGCGTCGTTCTGGGGTCACGACTACGTCCGCGAGTGGACGCCGGAGGGCCTCGCTGAGGCGACGCTGGAACGCTTCCGCGAGTATGACTGGGACTTCATCAAGGTGAACCCGCGCGCCACCTACTACGCGGAGGCCTGGGGCAGCCGCTACAAGCCCTCCGACGATGGGCTGCGCGGCCCCGTGAACGTCGACTATGCGCTGAAGACCGCGCGTGACCTCGACCGGCCGGCGGCCCTCGATGTCCATGACGGGTCGTTCGGCGAGCAGCTCGCGGCGCTGCGACTCATCGCGGAGGCGCTGGCCGGCGCCGCGCCCTTTATTCAGACGGTCTTTTCGCCGCTGGCGGTCATCGGCCGGCTGGCGAACGGCGATTTCGGATTCGTGCGGCGTTGCATGCGCGAGGACGGGGAGGCACTGCACAACGCGCTGAACGCTGTCGCGCAGACGCTCGCCGCGTACGCAAAGGCCTGCCTCGATGCCGGCGCCGACGGGATCTTCTTCGCGACGGTCGACTGGGGCACGTATGACGTCGCGACAGTCGAGCATTACGCGGAGTTCGGCCGCCCTTACGACCTGCAGGTCCTGGCTGCCGTCGCCGATGCGCGCTTCAACGTCCTTCACGTCTGCCGCAAGAACAACATGCTGATTTCGCTGCTCGACTACCCCGTTCACGCCCTGAACTGGGCGACGAACGAGACCGGCAACCCAACCCTGGCTGAGGTGCTGGCGAAAAGCGAGCGCGCCGTGATGGGCGGCGTCTCTGTGCGGACGGTGAGCGAGGGGACGCGGGAGCAGGTGACCGAGGAGGCAAAGGCGGCGCTGGCGGAGACGGATGGCCGCCGCTTTCTGCTGGCCGCGGGCTGCTCGATACCGCCCCAGACTCCGGAGGCGAACCTGCGGGCGGCGCTTGCGGCCGCGGGCGCCCCGGTCAAGAGGAAACGGTCGAGGATGCGATGATGGATGTCGCGCGCCCGCTGGAGGAGCTAACCGTCGCCGGTCTCGATCGGGACACGGCGCTGACGGTCGGCGTGTTCGACGGCGTGCATCGCGGCCACCTTCACCTGCTGAACACCCTTATGAGCAGGGCCAAAGCGCGCGGCCTGGCTGCGGGCGTCATTACGCTCCACCCGCACCCGGCGCTGGTCCTCGACCCGCGGGCGGAAATCGCCTACCTTACGAGTCTGGAGGTAAGGGTGCGCCTGCTGCAGGAGAGCGGCGTCGACTTCGTCCTGTCGCTCACGTTCACGCCGGAGGTGGCGCATCTCTCCGCCGCCGAGTTCGTCGCCGCGCTACGGGATCAACTGCGGATGCGGTTCCTGCTCGTCGGGCCGGACTTCGCTCTCGGCCGTGACCGCCAGGGCAACGCCGGTTCGCTGTCCGAGCTGGGCAAGGAGATGGGGTTCGAGGTGGAGCCGCTGACGCCGCTTGTCGAAGACGGCGTCGTCGTTAGCTCTTCGGCCATTCGCTCCGCCCTGGAGGCCGCCGATATCGACACCGTGAACCGGCTGCTGGGACGGCCCTTCTCGCTGCACGGCCCCATCGTCAGGGGCGTGGAGCGCGGGAGGATCATCGGCTTCCCGACCGCGAACATCGCGACCGGCTCCGGCCTGGCGCTGCCGCCGTTCGGCGTCTACGTCACTCGCTCCTGGATCGACGGCGTGGCCCGTGAGTCGGTGACGAACATCGGTCGCCGGCCCACATTCGACGATGGCGAGCGGACCATCGAGGTGCATATAATGGACTTCGACGGCGACCTCTACGGCAAAGAGGTGCGCGTCGACGTGCTGAAGCGTTTGCGCGGCGAGGTCCGTTTCGACGGCGCGGAGGCGCTCAGCGAGCAGATCCGCAGGGACGTCGCGGCGGCGCGGCAGTACTTCGAGGCGGGGAGCCCGGCCTGAATGGGCAACACGAATCGGGCGGGGACTGACATGCCATCGGTCGACGAGCAAGTACGGCTCCTGATGCGCGGCGTCGTATACGGCGACGAGGGCGTGGCGCGCGCCATGGAGAGCGAGCTGCGCGAGCGCCTCGCCGAAGGCCGCCCCCTGCGCATCTACCTCGGCATCGACCCCACGGCACCGGACCTGACGCTTGGCCACACCGTGCCGATGCGCAAGCTGCGCCAGTTCCAGCAGCTCGGCCACGAGGCGGTCCTCCTCATCGGCGGCTTCACAGCGCTTGTCGGCGACCCCAGCGATAAGGAGAGCGCCCGCCCGATGCTCACTCTCGAAGAGATCGAGGCGAACGGGCGCACCTACGCCGAGCAGGCGTTCAAGATACTCGATCGCGAGCGCACGGTCGTCCGCAACAACGCGGAGTGGCTGAGCAAGCTCACCTTCGAGGAGCTGATCAAGCTCGCCTCCAACTTCACCGTCGGGCAGTTCCTCCAGCGCGACAACTTCGCCCGGCGGCGCGAGCGTGGCGATCCCATCTACGTGCACGAGTTCTTCTATGCCTTCATGCAGGCCTACGATGCCGTCGCCCTTGAGACCGACGCGCAGGTGGGCGCCACGGAGCAGCTTTTCAACCTGATGGCGGGCCGCACCCTCCAACGCTCGTACGGCCAGCGACCGCAGGTGGCCATATGCATGCCGATACTCGTCGGCACCGACGGCCGCCTGCGGATGTCGAAGAGCCAGGGGAACTACATCGCCCTCAACGACCCGCCGGAGGAGATGTACGGCAAGGTGATGTCGCTGCCGGACGACGTGATGATCGACTACTTCACGCTGGTGACGGACGTGCCGTCGGAGGGGGTCGAGGAGATACGGCGCAAGCTGGCGGAGCGCTTGGTGAACCCGATGGACGTGAAGAAGCGCCTCGCCCGCGAGATCGTTACGGACTTGCACGGCGCGGAAGCGGCGCACAAGGCGGAAGAGTCGTTCGAGCGGACTATCCAAAGAGGCGAGCTTCCGCAGGAGGCCAAAGAGGTGGTGTTCCGCCACGAGGACTGGCTGGAGGTGCAGAGGCATGGGTTAGACTCCCAACGGGAGGCGTTCCGGAGTGGCAGCGTGAAGGAGAAGATGGGTGGATCTGCAGAAGAGCGTCAGGAGTTGGTTCCCATCAGTGAGGGACCGACCGAGGCGTTGATGCGAATCACGCACACCGTGTCGCTCCCTGTGCTGTTGGTGAAGGTCGGGCTAGCCGATAGCAGGTCTGCGGCGCGCCGTCTGATCGATGCTGGTGCGGTCAAGATCGGCGGTGAGCCGTGTACGAGCACGGTGGTCACAATCAGAGAAGGCGAAACCATCAGTGTGGGTTCCCACCGGTTCGTGCAAATTGTGGGTTCGGACGAGGCGTGAAGCCGGGCGAACACGTGGACTTCGATTTTCAGCTAGACCTGGCGGAGATGGCGAACTCCCTCGACACCGCGGACGTCGTCGCCCTCTACTTTCCGCTCCTGCGCAAGACCCTCATCATCGACGCCCGCTCCAGCGCCGTCGACGCGCCCATGATCAAGATCGTCGAGATGGTGGCGACGCCGGAGGAGCGCTTCCGCTCCCTGCGCCGCCTGCGACCGCGCTTCCCGCGGCCGGAGAGCCTGACGCTCATCCCCTGGCCGAAGTACGTGCAGAGCCTCGTAAACCTGGGGATGTGGGACCATCTCGTCGCGCGCTTCGTCAACCTCGGCTTCACCGACACTGTGCGCGAATGCGAGGGCTGCCTGGAAGAACTGACGGCTATGGAGAAGGAAGAGATACGCCGCGCGCTAAACGGGGAGAACTACAAGTCGCTCTGGGAGAGCAAGCCCGGCGGTTGGACAGAGGCGGACGGCGACCTGGAAGACGGCACGGGCGTCTGACGGTCAGGACGTCTTCGTGTCCTCTTTCCCCTTATCGATGATCTTCTGCGCCAGGTGTGAGGGTACTTCCTCGTAGTGGTCGAACTCCAGCGCGTAGTGGCCGCGGCCCTGCGTGATCGATCGCAGGTCGGTCGCGTAGTGCTGAACCTCCGCCAGCGGCACCTGCGCTTCGATGACGCTGTAGCCGTCCTGCGGCGTTATTCCCAGCACCTTCGCCCGCTTGCTGTTGAGATCGCCCATGGCGTCGCCGGTGTTCGCCTCGGGGACGGTCACGCGCAGGTTCACGATCGGCTCGACGAGTATCGGTTTGCCCTGGTTGACACCCTGCTTCAAGGCGGCTGAGCCCGCTAGCTTGAACGCCATCTCCGACGAGTCAACCGGGTGCTCCTTGCCGTCGTAGAGCGTCACTTTCACGTCCACCAGCGGATAGCGGGCGATGACGCCCTCGCGCATTGCCTCGCTGACGCCCTTCTCGACCGCAGGGATGTATGTCTTGGGCACGGAGCCGCCGACGATCTTGTCCTCGAACTGGAAGCCGCTGCCCCGCGGCATGGGCTCCAGCTTTATCGCCACGCGCGCGTACTGTCCATGACCGCCCGTCTGCTTCTTGTGCGTGTACTCCGACGTGCCGGGCACCGTTATGGTCTCCTTGTACGGCACCTTCGGTGTCGTGAGGTCCAGACCGACCCCGAACTTGCGGTGTATCTTCTCCACCGTCACTTCCAGGTGCGGCTCGCCGAGGCCGGAGAGAATTGTCTCGTTGGTGTCCGAATCGCGATGGACTCGCAGCGTCGGGTCCTCCTCGATGATGCGCGTGAGGGCGCTGCCCATCTTGTCGAGGTCGGCCTTCGTCTTCGGGTGGACGGCGGCGCTGTAGGCCGGCGTGGGGAAGGTCATCGACGGCAGGATGAGCGGGCGTTCCTTCGTCGCCAGGGTGTCGCCGGTGGAAGTCTCCGCCAGCTTCGCCAGGGCGCCGATGTCGCCTGCGACGAGCTGTGGGACGGGCTCCTGCGCTTTCCCCCGCGCGACGAATAGCTGGGCGATGCGCTCGGCCGTCGCCCTGTTGGAGTTCCAGGCCGACGAGTCGCCCTTGAGGACGCCGGAGTGGACGCGCAGGTAGGTCAGCTTGCCGACGTAGGGGTCGGCGCTGGTCTTGAAGACGAGGGCCGCCAGCGGCCCCGCCGGGTCGGCCGTGAGCTCTTCCTCCTGGCCGGTCGATGCGTTCTTCGCG
>DATLAX010000118.1:0-3356 GCA_035527215.1 Dehalococcoidia bacterium | reverse complement strand
TCTCCGCAGCCTTCTGGGTCGGCTGTGTCTGCTACGCGGCCGCTGCGCTCGGCCTGGGTGTCGCGCTGCTGCGACGGCAGACCTGACGTTGTGTTCCTTCGGTGGTCGGAGGCTCACGTGATCGGAGCCGTTCTCTGGGACATGGACGGCGTGCTCGTCGACACAGCGACTTTCCACTATCAGGCGTGGCGGGCGCTGTTCGCTGGTTTGGGCAAGGACCTCAGCGAAGAGGAGTTCCGGAGCACCTTCGGTCTGAGGAACGACGATATCCTGCGCAGCATCCTCGGCGAAATGCCCGCGGAACGGCTGCGAGAGCTGGGCCGGCGCAAGGAGGAGCTCTTCCGCGAGGCGATCCGGGACAGGGTCCAGCCGCTGCCGGGCGCGGTCTCCCTGGTGCGACGATTGCGCGAGGCGGGCGCGAAGACCGCCGTTGTCTCCTCGGCGCCGCGGTTGAACGTGGAGACGCTCCTCGACGCGCTTGGGCTCGCTGATGCCTTCGACACGTTGGTGGCGGAGGAGGACGCGGAGCGCGGGAAGCCCGACCCGCAGGGATACCTGGTCGCGGCGGAACGGCTGGGAATTGCGCCGGAGGAGTGCGTCGTCATCGAGGACGCGCCGGGAGGCGTCGAGGCGGCGAAGCGGGCGGACATGCGCTGCATAGGGCTGGCGGCCGGCCGCGAGACGGGCGCCCTGGCGCAGGCTGACCTCGTCGTCGCCGGCCTGGAGGACGATGCGGTATACTTCTTCCTGGGAGTCCAGCGATAGGGAGGTGGAGCTTGCCTGTCCCGAAGTTCGATCATCCGACAGTCTATGACGGCTCGAAGGGCACGTACCTGGCGCCGGAGATGGTGAAGGCCGGCAGGGAGGCGTCCGACTTGTCGGAGTGGCTGAACCTGCTCGCGCCGGAAGCTGTGGCCCGCTGCCATCGCGCCTACATCGACGCCGGCTCCGAGGTCATCGAGACGAACACCTTCAACGGCAACCGCTTTCGCCTGGAGAAGTACGGTCTCGCCGACAAGGTGCAGGAAGTGAACCTGACCGCTGCCCGCATCGCGAAGGGCGAGGCGGGGACGCGCGTGTCCGTCGCGGGCAAGCTCGGCCCCAGCGGCAAGATGCTGGTGATGGGCGAGGTGACCGCCGAGGAGCTGCGGGACGCGTTTGCGGAGCAGGCGAAGGCGCTGGAAGAGGGCGGCGCCGACTTCTTCCACGTGGAGACGATGACCGACCTGAGCGAGGTTGTCGCCGCGGTAGAGGGCGCGCGAAGCGTCTCGAAGCTGCCGGTCGCGGTGACGATGTCGTTCGACACGGGCAAGCCGGAGGCCGGCCTGCGGACGATGATGGGCGTGACGCCGGGGCAACTCGTCGCGAAGGGCGATGAACTGGGGCTGCTGGCTGTCGGCGCCAACTGCGGCCTGGGACTCACAGGCTATCAGACGCTGTTTCAGCAGTTCGTCGACGCCGCGGCGAAGATGCCGTTGATCGCGAAGGTGAACGCGGGCATTCCCGTCTCCGACGGCAAGAACGTCGTCTACGATGGCACGCCGGAGAAGATGGCGGAGCACGCCGTGTGGGTCGCGGGGATCGGCGTGAGACTTATCGGCGTCTGTTGCGGCAGCGGCCCGGAGCACATCGAGGCTATCGCCAGCGCCCTGGCGCGGCTGCGATAGGGATGTTCAGGGTGAGTTCGAGCTAGGTCGCTGCGCTCAGGAAGCGGACGCGCATCCGCATCGCCTCCGGCCGCGACTCCTCCAGCTGCAGGTGCTGTCCCGTCGCCTGGGTGAGCGTCTCCAGCAGCCGTGCGGCCGTTATCGGCTCGCGCAGGGTGAGGACGATGCGCGCCTCGCCGTCGAAGTAGCGCTCCACAGATGCCCCTTCGATTGCCGGTATGCGCGTGAGGGCGCGCTGCACCTCCATCAGCCCCTGGAAGCCGGGCACGGCGGAGATGACAAGGGTCAGCCCTTCGCCGTTGGGAGCGAACGCGGGCTCTGTCTCCTCCTCCGGCGGCGCTTCCTCCTCGATGGCGACGGTCGTCGGCGCGCGACGCGACTCCAGCACGGCGCGCGAGAGGTCGTCGAGGCGGTGCTCCAGGCGCTCCAGCGCCCGCGCCAGCGTCGTGATCTGCTCCGCGAGGTCTCGCCGGTCCTGCTCCATGCGGTCGAGGGCGCGCTCGGTCTGCTCGTGGGCGGAGCGTCCCGCCGACTGCGTCTCGTCGATGAGGATGCGGCGTTCGTCGGCCATGCGGTCGAGGGCGCGGTCGAAGTGCTCCGTGAGGGTGCGGAGGAGGTCCTGCGTCAACTCGAGCGCGTCGGGCGGCGGCGGTGGCGGCGGCTCGGGGGGCGTCGCCTCTTCTTCGGGCGGCGGGCCTTTGGACGCGGGCTCCGGCGCGGCGCTCACGAGCAGGGCCTCGGCGTCGGAAAGGGCCTTCGCCAGTATATCGGCGGCGCGACGGGTGGCCTCGCTGGCCGGCGTCTCCTTTTGCTCCATGCTGCCGGCAGTCTCCTCCTCGAGAGGGGTCTCCTCCGGCCCCTCCGGTGGTAGAGCGTTCATCTCAGGCATCGGCGATTCCACTTCCTGCTCGACGGGGACAGCCTCGGGCTGTGCGGGTGTCCTGGCGGCCGGGCGTTTCGCCTTTTTGGGCGACATGCCGAGCATGGCGCCGAGGAGGCGCGCCAGGGCGTTGGGCAAAGGAGTCCCGCGCCGGGTCTGCTTCGATGGAGGGTCTTTAGATGCGCGCCTTCCCTGCCCGCCCTTAGCCCCCGATGGGTTCTTCGGCTTCATATCTCAATCACCGTGATCGTGGAGCGCGAGGTCCGAGGACCGGGGCCCACAAGTGGTTTATCGGCAGCCGGCGCTAAGGCCGAAGGCGGGGGAGCCCTATCAGGCATATTATATCGCAGATTTTGGGGGCCCGCACCCGATGCGGTCGTGCTGCGGTGGCAGCGCTATTCGAACGGCTGACCGTATCGCTCGCGATGGGCGATCTCCGCCAGCGGCTTGCGCCTCTTCCTGCCGCGGCCCAGCTTTGCGACCGGGTAGCCGAACGGCAGGACCGCGAGCACGTCGAGGTCCGCGGGGATGTTGAGCAGGTCTTTGATCTCCTCCATCCCGCCGAAGCCGACCCAGTTAGAGCCCACGCCGTCGGCCCAGGCGGCGAGGAACATGCACTGGATGGCGCGGCTGGCGTCGGAGACGGAGAAGCGGATGCTCTTGTCGATTGCGACGACGATTGGCAGAGGCGCCTGCGCGACGTAGGGGCCCGTCCCAGCCGCCTCCGCGAGCTTGCGCACCGTGTCGCGGTCCTGGACGGCGATGAACTGCCAGGGCTGGCGGTTGCTGGCGCTCCCCGACATACGGCC
>DATLAX010000117.1:0-20194 GCA_035527215.1 Dehalococcoidia bacterium | reverse complement strand
CGTATAGCATCAGTGCCTACGTATATCTGCTGAGAGACGAGTACCCGCCGTTCTCGCTGGAAAGCCTCCGATACCCGGTGACGTATGAGGTCGAGTATCCGGAGAGGCTGTTGCGGCTGCTCATCTTCTTCAAGTGGCTGCTGATTATTCCTCACATCATCGTGCTGTACGCGTTGGGCATTGTCGCCGGGGTGCTGACCCTCATCGCCTGGTTCGCCATCCTGTTTACCGGACGCTACCCGAGGGGAATGTTCGACTTCGCGGTGGGGGCTATGCGCTGGAACGCGCGCGTGAACGCGTACGTTGCTCTGCTACGCGACGATTATCCACCGTTTAGCCTGAGGTAGCGCCGGATGGAGATCGCTGCTATTCGCTACCCGGTCACGCTTGAGGTCGACTACCCCGAGCGGCAGTCGCGCTGGAAGACGCTGTTCCGCCTGTTCTTGGCGATACCCGTCTTCATCTTTGCGGTATTCCTTTGCTACGCCTCGTTCGCTGTCGCCGTTGCGACCTGGCTGGCCATCATCGTAAGCGGGCGGATTCCGCGCTGGATGTTCGATTTCCAAGTCAGGCTCATCGATTGGCAGGCGCGAGCACAGTCTTACGCTTTCCTCCTTACGGACACCTATCCAGCCTTTGAAGGTCTATACCCGGTTCGGTTCAACGCCGAGTATCCGGAACGGGTTTCCCGCTGGAAAGTGATCCTCTGGAAGTATCTTACAGCCCTGCCGCACACGATCGTGCTGCAGTTCCTATGGATCGGTGCTTTCTTCAGTGTGATAGTCGGCTGGTTCGCGGTACTGTTCACCGGTCACTTCCCGAAGGGGCTGCATGGCTTCGTCGTGGGTGTCGGCCGCTGGAATCTACGCGTGCAGACGTACGTCCTTTCGCTCACCGACGAGTTCCCCCCGTTCAGCCTTTCTGGCGTCGCAGGTCCCGCAGGTCGAGACACCTACGTCATCTCTTCGGTTATCGGCGGTCTGCTGGCGGCTGCCTGGATCGGCGTGATTGCCGTGGGGATCACGGTGATGCCGGGCGCGGACAGGTTCTCTGTGTCTTACGCAGCGCTGGAGGCGGGAACCGGAGGCATGACGGTGCATGTCTCACAGACGGACGTGTCTCTGCTGCAGGTGACCGACCCCGCAGACAGCCAGTTCCCGCTCCTCGTGCCGAGGGCCGACAAGCGTTTCGTCGCTTTCCAGTTGGAGATCGGGAATGATCGCGGTTGGAATCTGCGGGTAAGGGAGTCGGACTTTCGGCTGAAGGACAGCGAGGGCGACGGGCACGACCCGACGCTGGCGGTTGTCGGCGGCAGCGTGGCGCCGGTCAACATTCCAGGCCATTCGTCGGCGGCGATATACGCGCTATTTGAGATCGACGAGCAGGCGCAGCCGACGGAGTTGCGCTACCGGTCGCCGCCGACCGAGAACCGGAAGATCATCTGGGAGTTCGAGTAATCAATGACCTTTGACCAGCGCCTTATCGAAGAACTGTCGCTGTCTGTCGAAGAGTACCACCTCATCGTCGAACGGCTGGGTCGCGAGCCGAACGAGGTGGAGCTCGGGATATTCGGCGCCATGTGGAGCGAGCACTGCGGCTACAAGAACAGCAAGCCGCTCCTGCGAATGCTCCCCAACTCCGGTCCGCGCATCCTGACCCAGATGGGCGGCGAAAACGCCGGCGCCGTCGACATCGGGGACGGCATCTGCATCGTGATGAAGATCGAGTCCCACAACCACCCGTCGGCCATAGAGCCCTATGAGGGCGCGGCGACAGGCGTCGGCGGCATCGTGCGCGACATCTTTGCCATGGGCGCGCGGCCGATCGCGACCCTCGACTCGCTGCGCTTCGGGCCGCTCTCCGAGAGGCGCAATCGCTATCTCTTTGGGGGCGTCGTCGGCGGGATCGGCGGCTACGGGAACTGCCTGGGCATCCCGACGGTGGCCGGTGAGGTCAGCTTCGCTGACACCTACTCGGCAAACCCGCTCGTGAACGCCATGTGCGTCGGCATCGCGCGGATCGACCACCTCGTGTCGGGTCGCGCCGCCACGCCCGGCGGGATCGTGCTGCTTGTGGGCGCCGACACCGGTCGCGACGGCATCGGCGGCGCCAACGTGTTGGCCTCGCGCGTGTTCGACGAGGGCAGCGCGGAGCTGAGGCCGACGGTCCAGGTGGGCAACCCCTTCATGGAGAAGCTGCTCATGGAGGCCTGCCTGGAGCTGGCCGAGGAGCACCTCGACTGGATCGACGGCATCCAGGACCTGGGAGCCGCCGGCCTTACCAGCTCGACGGTCGAATCAGCGGCGCGCGCCGGCAACGGCATCGAGATCGACGTTGCGCGGGTGCCGCGGCGCGAACGGGGAATGGTGCCGTACGAGATCATGCTCTCGGAGTCGCAGGAGAGGATGCTCGTGTTCCCGAAGAAGGAGCACGAGGAGGACGTGCGCCGCCTTCTGGAGCGATGGGAACTAAAGGTCGACGTCATCGGCCGCGTGACCGGCGACGGCAACCTGCGCGTCCTGGACGGGGAGCGAGAGGCGGCGACGATCCCGGCAGCCATGCTGACGGAGCCGCCGGAGTACCGCCGCCAGGGAGAACGGCCGCAGTACCTCGATTCGGTGCAGGGATATGATCTCGCGGCGCTCCCCGGTCTGGAGGGTCCGGCCGCCGCAAGGGATGCGCTGCTTCGTCTTCTCGCCTCGCCGGAGCTGGCGGACAAGCGCTGGGTGTGGCGCCAGTACGACCACCAGGTGCTCACTAACACCGTCGTCGGGCCCGGCAGCGACGCCGCGGTGCTGCGGGTCAAGGGCACGAAGAGGGGTATCGCCCTGACCACCGATGGCAACGGCATCTACTGCTATCTCGATCCCTACGCCGGCGGTGTGATCGCCGTTGCGGAGGCGGCCCGAAACGTCGTCTGCGCCGGCGCCCAGCCGATTGCGGTGACCGACTGCCTCAATTTCGGCAACCCGGAGAAGCTGGAAGTCTACTACCAGATGGAGGAGACGATCCGGGGCATGGCGGTGGCCTGCGAGAAGTTCGCCACACCGGTCATCTCCGGCAACGTCAGCCTGTACAATGAGACAAACGGCGAGCCAGTCCTGCCGACGCCGGTTGTCGGCATGCTGGGCCTGCTCGAGGACGTGGAACGCCGTTGCGTGATGGGCTTCCAGAGCGGCGGCGACGAGGTGTTCCTGCTGGGAGCGACGCTCGATTCACCCGTCAAGGCCCTCGCGGGAAGCGAGTACCTGCGCGAGTTGCGCGGCCTGGTCGCTGGGCGGCCGGAGATCGACCTTGACCTGGAAGCGCGCGTTCAGCGGGTCTGCCTGGAAGCGATTCGCCGCGGCGTCCTGTGCTCAGCCCACGACTGCTCGCAGGGCGGGCTGGCGGTCGCGCTCGCCGAGTGCTGCATCGCCGGCGGGACGGGTATGGACGGCGACGCCGCGCAGCCTGCGGGCCGGCTCGACGCGGCGCTTTTCGGCGAGGCGCAATCGCGCATCGTCGTGTCGTGCGCGGCCAGCGACGCGGCCGAGCTGGAAGCGCTGGCGAGGCAAGTAAGCGTTCCTCTGACGCGGCTCGGGCGCGTCGGCGGCGAGCGGCTCACGCTCGGCGGCATGCTCGACGTGGCCATCGAAGAGTTGGCCGCGGCGTATCGTGAGGGATTGCCGCGGGTGCTGGCCAACACATAGGCTTGCTCGCCAAGAGATCCCACTTGACGCTTCAGACGCGTTCGCTTATGTTATGCTACGTCGAACGTATGTACTTGTGGAGCCGTTTTGTGGTTAGACATGTGGAAAGATTTCGCTGGCAACTTGACTGATTCCTTGTTGACGGTGCGGGCCATCGCCATATCATGGTGAAGGTGGCTCGCTATTGGACTAGACTATCCGGAGGTCCCACGTGAAGATTGTCTTTCTCAAAGAAGTCGAAGGCAGCGGGCGAATCGGCGAGATCAAGAACGTGGCCAATGGCTACGCCCGCAACTATCTCCTGCCGCAAGGGCTGGCCGCGCCGGCTACCCCGGAGGCGATAAGAAAAGCGGAGGCGCGGGCGGTTGTCGAGGCGCGGAAGCAGGCCCTTCTCGACGAGGCGGCGCAGACGCTGGCCGAGCGCCTGGCCGGGGCGTCGGTGACGATCGTCGCGAAGGCTGGAAGCAAGGGCCGCCTGTTCGGCTCGGTGACGCAGGCGGACATTGCGGAGGAAGTGGGCAAGCTGCTCGGTCAGGAGACGGACCGCCACCAGGTGATGCTGCCGGAGCCCATAAAGGAGACCGGCGAGTACGAGGTCACTGTCCAGTTGACTCGCAACGTTCGGCCGACGATTTCGCTGCAAGTAGTGTCTGAAGGCGCTCCGGCAGAGGCGGAAAAGGCCGTGGAGCCTACGGTGGAGGCCGAGGAGCCGGGAGCGGAGGAAGAGCAGGCGGTCGAAGAGGAGAGCGAGGGCTGACGTCGCGGAGTGTGGCGATGACTACGAACACCGAATACGAGGAAGCCGCGCGGTCGGCGGCAAAGGAACTCGAGCAGGCACAGTCCGCCGCCGACGTCCGCAAGATATGGAAGAAATACTATCTCACGCTCGGTCACCGCGCGATGGGCAGGTTGCCCCTGGGGCGGCCGGCGGCCGATCTGATCGCCCGTCGCGAAGCACGGTCTGAATAGCGTATTCGCTTCGCTCAACAGTCTCGCTCAAGGAAGAGGCAGAATGGCAGGATGCTGACAGACAGGCTTCCCCCACACGATATCGAGGCCGAAGAGGCGGTTATTGCCTCCATCCTCGTCGACAGCGAGGCTATGTACAGGGTCACTCCGATCCTTCAGGCGGACGATTTCTTTCGAGAGAAGAACGCCTGGGCCTACGAGGCCTGTCTGGCCCTCTTCGACCGCAACGAGGCCATCAACCAGGTGACCGCCGGCCATGAACTGGCGCGCCGCGACCGCCTGGAGGAGATGGGAGGGCTGGCGTATCTCAGCCGCCTGGTTACCGAGCTTCCCACGCCCGTCGGCGTCGAGCACTATGCCGGCATCGTAAAGCGCGACTCCGTATACCGGCGGCTGATCGAAGTGGCCAGCCGGATAGCACAGATGGGGTACAATGGCGGCCCCGAGCTTGAGGAGACGCTGGCCCGAGCTGAGACCATGCTTCTCTCCCTGCGGACCGGCGAGCGCCTGAGCGACTTCATTCACATCAAGGACATCCTGGACAGGTTCTGGGAGGGCCCGGGACTGGCATCGCTGCGGGGCGGTCTCGAGGGCAACGTCCGCACCGGCTTCATGGACCTCGATACGCTGGTGGGCGGACTGAAGTGCTCGGACCTCATCATTCTTGCGGCGCGGCCCAGCTTGGGGAAGACCAGCCTGGGTCTGAACATCGCGCGAAACGCCGCGGTCGGCCAGAACGCGAAGGTGGCGCTCTTCAGCCTGGAGATGGCGGCGGAGCAACTGGCGCAGAGGCTCCTTGCGAGTGAGTCGGGCGTCGACTCGACGCGGCTGCGACTCGGTCTGCACACGGAAGCCGAGGAGAGGCGCGTCATGAACGCCCTCGGCGTTCTGGCGGCCGCCGACATCTACGTCGATGACAGCGCCGTGCTGCGCATGCCGGAGATACGGGGGAAGGCGCTGCGCCTTTCCCGCGACCGCGGGCTCGACCTCGTAATCGTCGACTACCTGCAGCTCATCCACGGCACCGAGCGCGGCGACAACAGGGTCCAGGAGATCAGCTACATCTCACGGGCGCTCAAGGAGTTGGCGCGCGAGCTCGAAGTGCCGGTGATCGCGGTGTCGCAGCTATCACGCGCGCCCGAGCTTCGCTCTCCGCACATACCGATGCTGAGCGACCTGCGCGAGAGCGGCAGCATTGAGCAGGACGCCGACCTGGTCGTCTTCATTTACAGGGAAGAGGTGTACGTACGGAAGGAGGAGTGGGACTCGATGCACGCGGATGGCTCCCCCTACCCGGCGGGAGACGCCCAGATCATCGTCGCCAAGAACCGCAACGGGCCCACGGGCACAGTGCACCTCCGTTTCCGCCACAACATAGCCCGCTTCGAAGACCTCCTTCTGCGAGAAGAGGAGGGGGCGATGAGCCACGCCTCGCTGGAAGCATGAGGGTCCTCACGCCATGAGGAGACTCGACGAAATCCTTAGACAGACGCAGACGTTCGACGGGGCCGGAACGGTGGGAAGCGGCGAGCCCGTCGAAGCGATCGACGAGGAGAAGGAGGGCGTCTGTCCGCTCTGCGACGGCGCCGGCTTCGTTCGGAAAGCTTTGCCTGTCGATCATCCCGAGTTCGGGAAGGCGTTCCCGTGCGATTGCGTCCTGCGCGAGCGGCAGGACCAGAGGTTTGTCCGGCTTCAGCGCTACAGCAATCTGGGGCCCCTGACCCGTCTGACGTTCGGAAACCTGAGCGTGCGTGGCCGCAGCAGCAATCCCCGCGACCAGGAACGATTCCAGCGTTGCGTCGAAGAGGCTCGCGCCTTCGCCGAGAACCCGTCGGGCTGGCTCGTGCTGTCCGGTCCGAGCGGATGCGGCAAGACGCATGTCGCGGCCGCCGTCACGAATCGCTGTCTGGAGTTGGGAACGCCCGCCTTGTTCGTCATCGTTCCGGACTTGCTGGACCGCCTGCGTGCGGCCTACCATCCCGACAGCGCCGTCGGCTACGATGAGACGTTCGAGCTCGTGCGCAATGCGCCGGTGCTCGTCCTCGACGATCTCGGGGGGCAGAGCAGCACGCCGTGGGCGCAAGAGAAGCTGTCGCAGATCATCAACCATCGCTTCAACGCCAGGCTGCCCACCGTCATCACCAACTGCGGGCCGGTCCACAAACTGGACGAGCGATTGCAGACCCGCCTGACGGACCCCTCATTCAGCCGCGTGTTCGAGTTGGAGCCGGCGTCAGGCGGGCGAAGAGGGCGCCGGAAGCTGGACGTTTTCGACCAGCCGCGGTTCCTCAACATGACGTTCGATAGCTTCGATACACAGGGCTTCCATCTCCCTGTGACCGAGCGGCGACGGCTCGAGGACGCTTATCGTTTCGCCCTGGATTTCGCCCAGAAGCCCGAAGGCTGGCTGATGTTGACAGGCCCTCGCGGGAGTGGGAAAACCCATCTGGCAGTGGCCGTGACCAACTACCGGCGGCAGATGGGAGACTCCCCGTACTTCATCGAGGTGGCTGAGTTGCTGCACTTCCTGCGGTACGGGAAAGAGGCGGAGGAGCACTACTACGAGGAGATCGAGGAGATCCGTAAGACGCCACTCCTGATACTTGATGACCTCGATTTCCGCCGTCGCAACCCCTGGTGGGACGAGCTGTACCAGATGTTGAACCATCGCTACACGGCGCGGCTGCCCACCGTAGTCACGACGCCGCAAACGCTGGCGAACCTGTCCCTCGACGAACTCGGCGAACGCATCGCATCGCTGCTCGGCGACCCGACGGTGTGTTCGGAAATGCGATTGCCTGGGGCGCCCCAGAAGCCGGCACCAGCGGCCCCGCCGTCCGAGACCAACGACGCCCGCCCGCGACGGAGAAGACGAGGCTAGGCGTCCTCTCACCTCTTGGTCGTTCTCTTGTCTTTTCAAGCATAAGAGGTGTAGATTCCTCATATCTCGTATCTTGACTGTCGCCAGGCAATCGTAGTACACTCGCGCCGGCGGCCCGCTCTGCCTTCCCGCCACGCTGTTGGTGGGCAGAGAAAGCCAGAGGAGGGCTCGAGCGTTGGCACTGGCAGATAGGACCCTAACCTGTCGGGATTGCGAGGAGGAGTTTGTCTTTAGCGCCGGCGAGCAAGCGTTCTACTTGAATCGAGGTCTTCTGAACGACCCGCAGCGTTGCCCGGCCTGCCGGGCCGCGAAGCGCCGCGAGCGGGGGGACGACCGGCGCTCTTTCACGACCGTCGTCTGCGCGTCCTGCGGCAGCCAGACGGCCGTGCCATTTGTTCCGAGGCTGGACAAGCCGGTGTACTGCAATCTGTGTTTTGAGAGGATTCGGGCAGGAGCAGACAGCCAGCAGGTATCCTGAGACCGAGGGGCAGGCGGGCTAGTCCTGGACCGGATGGCCCTCCAGCCACGCTTCGCCGTCCTCCCACGTTTCTTTCTTCCAGATCGGGACAACCTCCTTGATGCGGTCGATCGCGTGGCGGCAGGCTTCGAAAGCTTCGCCTCTATGAGGGGCTGACACGGCCACGATGAGCGCCGTCTCTCCCACCGCCAGCCGCCCGACGCGGTGACGCATGGCGATTCGAGTCGAGGGCCAGCGGGCGATCACCTCTGCTCCAACCCTCCGCATCTCCTTCTCCGCCATCGACCTGTAGGCGTCATACTCCAGGTAGCGCACCTTGCGGCCCTGGTCCTCATCGCGGACAACGCCGAAGAACAGCACCAGGGCGCCGCTACCGGGCTCATGCACGTCGTCTACCAGAGGCTTCGGGTCGAGCGCGTTTTCAGTCAGGTCAAACATGACATCCGCCGCTTATCGGCGGTATCAGAGCGACCACGTCGTTCTCCTGAAGAACATAATCGCGCGCCCTGTACTCCTCATCGACCGCAAACGCTAGGGAGGCGAGCAAAGGCCTGAGCCGAGGGTACTCGCGGCCCAGTTCGTCCTCCAGGTTGCGAACGCTGGCGCCCTCGTTCAGACTTACGACTATCTCCGGCCCCCCTACGAGCTCTTTTAGCCCCGCGAATAGCCGCACCTTCACGTTCAAGACGCGTCCCCGATGGGTGTAGTCGTTGGACCGGTCTGATCCCCCAACGGTAATCTCTATTTCGTCATTTGCCGATCATACATCGATGACAGTGTTTCTGCGGTAGTCTATACTGTTGCCGCAGAAGCCTCAGGAACATCATGATTCTTGCTTCGCTACTGGGCAAGGCCGGCCGGCAAGCCGTTGACTTGCTGTTTCCTCCGCATTGCGCTGTCTGCGGGAGCGCGGAGTCCTTTCTCTGCTCTCACTGTCAGGAATCGCTGACGGCGGTGGAGTTACCGCGTTGCCCTGTTTGCTGGCAATCGGGTACCGGTACCGGGCGGGTATGCTCGAAGTGTGAGCGAGCACGGCCCGCTTTCGATGGGCTGAGGTCTCCCTACGTGTTTCAGGGCGGCGCAAGAGAACTGGTGCACGGGCTGAAGTATCACCACCAGTCCGTCCTTGCCGAGCCGATGGCGGAACTGCTCTTCCGCTTCTTGGAGGAGGATCCGCTGCCTGCGGATGTGCTCGTTCCGGTGCCGCTCTTTTCGAGACGGCAGCGCGTTCGTGGCTACAACCAGTCGGCTCTGCTCGCCCGGGCGCTGGCGCGACGCACAGGGTTGCCGATGGACGGCCGGACGCTAGTCAGAGTCCGAAGCACGGCTTCCCAGGCCGAAACGCGGAATGTCGACGAGAGGAGAGTGAACGTGAGCGACGCCTTCGAATGCCGCGGCCGGCAGTTGGCGGGCAAGCGGGTGCTGCTTGTCGATGACGTGTCGACTACCGGCGCGACGCTGGATGCCTGCGCACAGGCGCTGGTGAGGGGGAACGTTGCTTCAGCGTGGGCGCTCACCTTCGCTCATGAGGACTGAACGGTGGACCTGATGTCGAAGCTTGACGGCGACGGCTCGGCGTGTGAGCAAGATCGGGAGGACCGGCGATGCCGCTGCCCCAGCTAGTCATGTTTCTGGGCGGAATGGGTGGCAGCCCGGTCGAGGACACCTTCGCTCAGGCGCTGGCGGAGGACATGCTGGATACGATGGAGCGAGTGCTCGAGTCCGGTGGCGTCGACGGCGCCTTCCTCGCGACAGACAACCCGCAGATCGGCAGCCGCTGTTCTGCTGACGTGCGCGTCGACGGGGACGGGGACGGGGACGGTGGCCCGTTCCACTTCGGTAGACGCCTGACCGAGATCATACGTCGGCATGAGTTAGAGCGGCTCCTCTATCTCGGTGCCGGAAGCGCCACCTTGATGAAAGGCGACGACTTCTTCTCCCTCGGTCATTATCTGGGCATGGCCTGGAACATGGTGCTGACCAACAATCGCTACTCCGCGGACTTCGCGGCCTTTGTTCCGGGCAAGGCGCTGTTGCAGGTTCAGCCGCCGGCAAAAGACAACCTGCTGCCTCGTGTGTTGCACGACGAAGCTGATCTCTCCCTTCAAGAACTGCCACGAAGCACGGCCACACAGTTCAACATCGATACGCCTTCGGACCTGGCGATCCTCAAGCTGGTGGGACAGGCCGGACCGCGGCTCACTGCCTGGCTGGACACCGCGGAACTGGATGTCTCCAAATATGAAGCCTGCCTGGACCTGCTGACCGACGCCAACGCGCAGGTGCTCGTGGCGGGCCGCGTGGGGAGCCAGGTGTGGCAGTACCTGGACAAGGAGACTGCCTGTCGGGTGAGGCTGTTCTCCGAGGAACGCGGCATGCGGGCCGAAGGGCGAGAGCTGGGGAAGGCCCGCTCCTTGCTCGCGTACCACTTGCTGGAGGTCGGTTGCGAACGGTTCTTCTCTGAGATCGCTGAGGTGGTGGACGCGGCCTTCATCGACACGCGCGTGATCTTCGCCCACCTAGCGCGCAGTCTGTCCCGGCACGACCGTTTCCTGTCCGATATCGGGCGCTATCAGGAAATCGAAGACCCGTTCCTCCGCGAATTCACGGAGACGGCGATGAAGGCCCCCATTCCCATCCTCCTCGGCGGCCATTCCATCGTCGCGGGAGGGCTCATGGCGCTGACCGAACGAGCCTGGAAGGACAAGCCGGAGCTGACATCGTAAGCGGGCTACGCAGCCTATCTGCGCCAGCTTGACAGCCGGTCGACGCTCTTGATACGCTCAGGCGAGTGGAAAGGAATCATTCGTCGCTTCGGCCGCTTCCTCCATCCTCCGGAGCAAGTCTGCGGCAAAGAATGCTGCTGGCTCTGGTTGTCCTCTTCTTCGCCGCCGGCACCGCCTATGGTGCTCTCATTCTGGTAACACGTGTCGACAGTGTCCTGTTTCCCGGCAGCGACATTACTTTCCCCTGGAATCCGCCTGGAGTCGACACCGGCGGCAGCTCTGATGGAGTCGGCGGCAGACGCATAAACGTGCTTGTCATGGGCCTCGACCGGCGACCGCGCGAGGGTAACATCTTCACGCGGACGGACACCATGATGGTCGTGACCATCGATCCGGCAACGAAGACGGCCGGCATCCTGGGCATCCCGCGCGACCTGTATGTCAAGATCCCAAACGAAGACGGCGGCTACTTCGAGGAACGGGTAAACACGGCGCTCGAATACGGAGAGCTGTATGACTACCCCGGGGGCGGTCGCCAACTGGCGAAGGATACGATCGAACAGAACCTTGGTATCGAAATCAACCACTACGTCATCATCGACTTCGACGGGTTCAATGAGGTGATCGACTCCTTGGGCGGTATCGATGTCGACGTTCCGGACTACCTTCTCGACGAGTGCTATTCGATAACCGAGCTTCCCGGAGACTGCATCTACTCTGAGTTCGCGCCGGGCGTCGAGCACATGGACGGGGCGAGGGCGCTCGCCTATGCGCGAATCCGCGAGAACTCCAGCGACCTCGACCGCATTCAGCGTCAGCAGCGCGTGGTCTTCGCTGTCATGGACAAGGCGCTCAACCTCGATGTGCTGCCGAACGCCCTCGATTTGTGGGACAAGTACAAGCACACCATCGACACGGACATAAACGACTTCGAAGTCTCCGGTCTTGCGAAGCTGGCGGCGAACATACCGCCGTCTCGGATCAGCGCCTTGTCTCTTGGCCCCTGCACCACCGGGTGGATGACGCCGGGGGGAATGTCGGTGCTGCTGCCGTCGGAAGAGGGGTGCAAGCGCATCGTCGACGCGCTGTTCTCGGACCAGCAACTGCTGGCGGAGAACGCGGTGGTGGAAGTCCGCGATGGCAGCGACAGTGGCATCACCGAGGATGCCGTGGATCTACTGTCCAATCTGGGATTCCCGGAGGGCTCGCTGATCGCATCTACGCCGTCTGAGGGTGACGTCGTCGCGAAGACGGAGATCGTGGACTTCATGGGGAAGGATTACAGCGCGACGAAGCTCGCCGAGTGGCTCGGCGTTCCGCCCGTCGCCGTACGGACCGCCACCCCGGCCGATGCGGCCCTCCGCACCACGGGAGCTGATATCGTCGTGATCCTGGGGACGGACGCGAACGTGACCGGACTTAGCTCCGACTCCGCGGGAAGCGAATAAGCGCATAACGCTGGGGTCGCAAAGCTACGGGTGCCTTCTCAGGACTACCCCGCAGACGCCTTTCAGGAGCTCTTGGACTTGGAGGGCGCTTTCTTCGCGGCAGGCTTCTTGGTGGTCTTCTTGACTGCGGCCTTCGCCTTCGCTTTTGCCTTCTCAGGGGTCTTGGCGGGCGTTTCTTTTTTCGTGGCGCGGCGTGCGGGTTTCGCCGGCGGTTCTGCTGTCGCCGCCACAGCCGCAGCCGACTGCGCTGCATTGTATTTCAACGTCAGCCGCGACTTGCGCCGTGCGGCATTGTTGGGGTGGATGACGCCCTTTTCGGCTGCTTTGTCCAGTGCGCTCATCGCCTGACGAACAGCGTCTTCCGCCTCCTCAAGCCGACCGCCTGCGATGAGCGGCTGCACCTTTCGGATCTGAGTATGGGTGGCTCCGCGGACTGACCTGTTTCGCAGGCGCCTCTCTTCGGCCTGGCGCACACGCTTCTCCGCCGATCGGCTGTGAGTCAATACCTCGCTCCTTCTATGTTCTAGGGGTAATATTAGACGAGAGTTGGTCTCGTGTCTAGGGCGAGGTTTCTCAGCGCACGTTGGTCGGACCGGAAGCGGAGAATCGGAATAGGCCGATGAGGCAGGAGAGAGCGATAGGAGCCGGCGGCGGCCTGGCTGCCGCAGCGGCCATAGTCGCGATCGGCTTCCTAGGGAGTCGCCTCCTCGGTCTGTTGCGGACGGTGGCGATCGCCAACGGCTTCGGTACCAGCCCCGAGCTCGGCGCCTACTGGGTTGCCTTCCGCCTGCCGGACATGATCTTCCAGCTACTGGCGGGCGCGACGCTTGCCAGCGCCTTCATCCCCGTCTTTTCGCGCTACTTCGCACGTCAGAGCCGGGAAGAAGCCTGGCGCCTTGCCAGCTCCGTGCTCAACCTCGTCTTCATTGCGACGGCGGTGCTGGCGCTGCTCGGTCTCTTGCTGGCGCCGCTGCTCGTTCCCCTGATGGCGCCCGGCCTGGGCGAAGACTCCGGTCGGCAGGCGGAACTGCAGGCACTCGCCGTGCGCCTCACGAGGATCATGCTCATCTCGCCGCTCTTCTTCTCGGTGAGCGGCATGTTCATGGGGATATCCAACGCCCGTCACCATTTCCTCTTTCCCGCGTTGGCGCCGTGGACGTACAATCTGTCGATCATCGTCGCCGCTCTCGTTTCGAACAGCGTCGAGGGCCTGGCGGTAGGCGTCGTCGCGGGCTCCTTCATCCACATGGCGATCCAGCTTCCGGCCGTGCGTTTCATCGGTATGCTGTGGAAGCCGCTGGCGGACTGGCGCGACCCCGGCGTCCGCGAGGTAGGTCGTCTCATGCTGCCGAGAGCCCTCGGTCTGGCCGCCGCGCAATTCAACTTCCTGGTGACCATCTTCTTCGCCTCGCAAGTGAGCGACGAAGCGATCTCCGCCGTCAACTACGCCTGGCTAATCGTCATGATGCCGCTGGGGCTGTTCGGGATGGCAATATCGACGGCGGTGTTCCCCACGCTCGCCGAGCAAGCGGCTGCGGAGAGCATGGACGCGCTCCGGCGCACCCTGTCCGTCAGCCTGCGCCTCATACTGTTTCTCACGCTGCCGGCCAGCGTGGGCCTGATGATCCTCGGCAAGCCTCTGGTTACCTTCCTCTTCGAGCACGGCGCCTTCACGGCATCATCGACCGACGTGACCGCCGCCGCTCTGGTGTTTTACGCGATAGGGTTGTTCGCTCAGGGCGGCATCGAGATTCTGAGTCGCGGCTTCTACGCCTTGAGTGACACGCGCACGCCGGTTACCTTCGCCGTCGTCGCCATGGTTGCGAACCTTGTGCTTTGTCTGATCTTCGTTGGGCCTCTGGGCGTGAGAGGGTTGGGGTTGGCCCTTTCGTTGAGCGCCATCCTTGAGTTCTCGCTGCTGTTCCGCGCGCTGCGGGTGCGGATCGTCGGTCTCGAGGAGGACCGGCTGGTGAGCTCGGTGACGAAGGCGGCGGCGGCCACGATCGTGATGGCTGAAGTCGTTGGACTCATCATGCTCATCCTGCATGCCTCCGGCCACCTCAACACGGGAAACCTGGGCGACGCGTTCTTCGCTTTGTTCGGCGGCGCAGTCGTCGGTGCGGGCGCCTTTTTCGCAGTCTCCTGGTTCCTCGGAAGCGAGGAGATGGAGGTGCTCAGGCGGCGGTTACCGATGCTACATCCTTCGGCCGTGGCGGAGGGATCGAGCGGCGCGTAGAGCGTGTCAGGGGCAGGCGGTCCCTACCAGCGATTCCGCAATGCCGCGCTGCAGGGCCGGTTGGCCTTGCGCTGCGGTGCGTCCGCATCGTATAATCCACCTGAACGCCGATTCGTTCGGCGCGATTTTGACAACGGAGATGGTCTTGAGTTTCGTCGACAAGGCGCTTGTCTGCCGCGACTGTAACGGCAGTTTTGTGTTCACCGCTGGTGAGCAGGAGTTTTACGCAAGCAAGGGCCTGCAGAACGAGCCGGTGCGCTGCCCCGCGTGTCGCACGGCGCGAAAGAATGCCCGCAGCACGGAGGAGGAGGACGGCTACGTCCGCTACGGCGCCTTCGCGAGCTTCGGCGGGCGGACGCCGCGCCAGATGCACCCCGCCACGTGTGCGGACTGCGGGATGATGACGGAGGTCCCGTTCGTTCCCAGGGGGGACCGCCCGGTCTATTGCAGCGCCTGCTACAACAAGATTCGCGCCCAGACGAAGGCCCCCTCCGAGCTCTAGTTATCTCTCAACCCACTTGCAGTTGACGCCCATCGTGGCGATAACAATAGTTGACACCTGCTAAAGGCTGTGACGGAGACGAGTAAGCCGGTAGAGCCGAAGAGCGAGTCCGGTCCGGTGGAAGCGGACACGGCAGCGCCGGTCGAAAATCCCTCCCGAGCCGTCGACCGAACGGTCGAGATGACCAAGTAGGCTCGACCGGAGCGCCTACCGTTATCAGGGGCGGGGGCATGATGCGTGCCCCGACGAGAGCCCGCTTTGGGCGGGAAACAAGGGTGGTACCGCGGGTGCGAATTCGGCCCGTCCCTTATCGGGGCGGGCCTTTGCTTTTGGAGCGATGACAATGTTCAAGCCGGTGCCAACCAGGGTCGACTTTCCTGCCATGGAGCGGGAAACCCTCCAATGGTGGATGGATCAGGGCATGATGCAGAAATACCTGCGTCATAACCAGGGCTCTCCGGAGAAGTGGTCGTTCATCGACGGCCCGATCACTGCCAACAATCCGATGGGCGTTCACCACGCCTGGGGCCGCACCTACAAGGACCTCTACCAGCGCCTGAAGACGATGCAGGGGTTCCGGCAGCGCTATCAGAACGGCTTCGACTGCCAGGGCCTCTGGATCGAGGTGGAGGTGGAGCGGGAGTTCGGCTTCAAGTCGAAGCGGGAGATCGAGGAGTTCGGCATAGCGCGCTTCGTGGAGGCGTGCAAGGAGCGCGTCCGCAAGTTCGCCGCCGTCCAGACGGAGCAGTCGATTCGACTCGGCTACTGGATGGACTGGGACAACTCCTACTACACATTCTCCGACGAAAACAACTATACGATCTGGCATGCCCTCCAGCGCTGTCACGAGAACGGCTGGATCTACAAGGGCCACGACGTCATGCCCTGGTGCCCGCGCTGCGCCACCGGCCTTTCCCAGCATGAGATCGTTACGGAGGGGTACCGCGAACTGACGCACCCCAGCGTCTACCTGCGGCTTCCGCTTACCGGCCGCGAGAAGGAGTACCTGCTGGTGTGGACGACGACCCCCTGGACTCTTTCGTCGAATGTGGCGGCGGCGGTCCACCCGGGTCTGACGTACGTCCGCGTCCGGCAGGGAAGCGACGTGTACTACCTGGCGAAGGCCGCACTCGGCTCTCTGCAGGGGGAGCACGAGGTCCTGGGCGAGTTGCGCGGCGAGGAGATGCTTGGATGGACCTACGCTGGCCCCTTCGACGAGCTGCCGCGTCAGGAGGGCGTGGAGCACCGGGTGATTCCGTGGGAGGAGGTCAGCGAGACGGAAGGCACGGGGATAGTTCACATCGCCCCGGGCTGCGGCAAGGAAGACTTTGAGCTCAGCAAGCAGTTCGACCTCGCCGTAATCGCGCCGCTGGACGAGAACGGCGTGTTCCTCGATGGCTACGGCTGGTTGAGCGGCCGGAGCGTCAACGATGTCGCGCAGCCCGTCTTCGACGACCTGCAGCGCAAGGGCATCCTCTATCGTGTTCAGGACTACACCCACCGCTACCCGGTGTGCTGGCGATGCGACAGCGAGCTCGTATTCCGCCTCGTCGACGAGTGGTTTATCTCGATGGACGAGCTACGGGACCGCATCGCGGCGGTGACGAAGAAGATCCGCTGGATTCCGGAGTTCGGCCTGGCAAGAGAGCTCGACTGGCTCCAGAACATGGAAGACTGGATGATCTCCAAGAAGCGCTACTACGGCCTCGCTCTGCCGATCTATGAGTGCGCCTGCGGGAACGTCGACGTCATCGGCGGTGAGGACGAGTTGCGGGAGCGCGCCGTCGAAGGCTGGGACGAGTTCGCCGGGCACTCGCCGCACAAGCCCTTGATCGATGCCGTGAAGATCGCCTGCTCGAAGTGCGGCGAGAAGGTGTCGCGCATCCCGGACGTGGGCAACCCCTGGCTGGACGCGGGCATCGTCCCGTACTCGACGCTCGATTACCGTCACAACCGCGCCTACTGGGACGAGTGGTTCCCCGCCGACTGGATATCGGAGAGCTTCCCGGGACAGTTTCGCAACTGGTTCTACTCGCTCCTTGCCATGAGCACGATTATCGAGGACCGCGAGCCGTTCCGCTCCTGCTTTGGCTACGCACTCCTCCGTGACGAGCAGGGCGAGGAGATGCACAAGAGCAAGGGGAACGCCATCTGGTTCGAGGATGCGGCGGAGCGCATGGGCGTCGATGTCATGCGCTGGCTGTTCTGCCGGCACAACCCGACGGCGAACCTGAACTTCGGCTGGCACACGGGCGACGACGTCCGGCGCGGCTTCATCCTGACACTGTGGAACACCTACTCGTTCTTCGTCACCTATGCCAACATCGACCGCTTCGACCCGCTTGCCGAAGCCCAGGCACAGCGCTCTGAGCTCGACCGCTGGATCCTGTCCAATCTCAACAAACTGGTCGACGCCGTCACGGCTGACCTGGAGGAGTTCGACTCTGCCACGGCGACCCGCCGCGTCGAGTCCTTCGCCGAAGACCTGTCCAACTGGTACGTGCGACGAAGCCGGCGTCGCTTCTGGAAGAGCGAAGATGACGCCGACAAACGCGCCGCCTACGATACTCTGTACACCTGCCTCGTAACGCTCAGCCGTCTGCTGGCGCCCTTCATCCCCTTCCTTACCGAGGAGATGTACCAGAACCTCGTCCGCTCTCACGACGCCTCGGCTCCGGAGAGCGTGCACCTCTGCCGATGGCCGGGGGCCGACCTCTCGCTGGTTGACGAACGCCTGGACGAGGAGACGCGGCTCGTGATGCGACTCGTCAGCCTGGGACGCGCCGCGCGGAGCAAGGCCGGCATCAAAGTGCGGCAGCCGCTGGCACGCGCCTGGATCAAGGTGCGCGCTCGCTCTGAGGAAGAGGCGGCCCGCCGCTTGGGGAGCCAGATACTCGATGAGTTGAACGTTAAGGATCTGGTGTTTGGGGTGGACGAAGGCGGGTTCGTCGAGTATCAAGTGCGACCCAACACGGCGCTGCTGGGCCCGAAGTACGGCGGCGACCTTCGGAAGGTTGAGGAGGCGCTGCTAAAGCTCGAGCCTGCGTCAGTCGCCCGCGCCGTCGCCGAAGGAGACTCGGTCGTGGCCGGGGACTGGACGTTGGAGCCGTCGGAGCTTTCAGTGAGTGCCGTCGATAAGGAAGGGTACCGCACGTCGATGGAGTCGGGCTATGTGGTGACGATCCCGACGGAGATCGGCGCGGAACTGCTCGACGAAGGGCTGGCGCGGGAGATCGTCCATCGCCTGCAGACGATGCGCCGCGGCGCCGGGTTTGACATCGCCGACCGCATCGTGACGTACTACCAGGACGACGCCCACATGCGACGGGTAATGACCGGCTTCGGCGACTACATCCGGCAGGAGACGCTATCCGTCGCTCTCCTGACCGAGGAGCCGCCGGCGGGCGCGCACCGCGAGGAGCACAGCGTCGACGGGCACCGGATATGGCTCGCGGTGCGGCGAGTGTGACGGTTAGCTTCGCAGAGGGCTTGCGGGGCCTCGTCATGAGGCCCCGCGTTTGTCTTATCCGAGTTGCCTATAGCGGCTACGGGCTTGGCGTTGGAGTAACGGTCGGCGTGGGCGTCCCCGTGGCCGGGGGAGTTGGCGTCGGCGTGGCCAGCTTGATCGAGCTCGGACCAACGACTACGGGGGCTGTCACGTCATTTGGATTGTGGACGAGGGCGTCCACCCAGAGTTGGTACTTGGTGGCGTCATCATCGCTCGGAATAGAGATGTCGAAGGTGCCGGAGTCGTGGTCATCGATACTCGACGGGGAAGCGAGGTGGCTACCGACCTTCAGAACGTCGCCGTGCTTGTCGAGGAGCGCCGCACACACCCGCACCGCGAACAAGTCCTTACGGCCGACTTCAATGTCGCCCTTGATGTGCATAGTATCGCTGCTGGTGGTGATTGCGATGTTGTCGACGTCAAGGTCAACGACGGCTTTCTTGCCGATGGTGAGCGGCCGGACAGTCGTTTGAACGTGGTTGGCGGTCACGCCCGCGGGAACGACGGCCTCGAAAGGCGAGTCCTTCTTCACTTGCAGAGTGCGTGTGCACGGAGTGACGAACTCTGTGGCCAGCAAGCGATTGCCGCTGTCGTAGAAATCGACCTGGATCGATGCGGCGACAACATCGATGGTGCTCAAGTTGCTGGCGAGGCCGACGAAGTGGCTGGTGTCATCCGTCTCGTACAGCGTGGCGAAGCGGACGATGCAACCGGCGGCGAGGATCCCGGTGACGGCGAGTGCGACGACCAATAGGCGCTTCATGCTTGACTCCTTTCGACTTTCTGTGGGGATCGACAGCTCGACGGTCTACACTAATTATAACGCGCGTCGAAGAGGGAAGTTAACCGCGTTTCGACGTTTCTTAAGCTGCAATGAAAATCGTTAACATATTCCCGGTGAACGACGGCTTCCTTGTGAGCGGTGCGGGCCGCGGCTATAATCCGGCGTAGGACTGAAGAGAGGAGTCAGACGTGAGCGATCAGGGGGGTTTGACGAAGGACGGCGGCCATCGCCTGCGCTACCGACGCATCGTCGCGAAGGTGGGCACGAACCTGCTGACGGCCGGCAGCGACCGCCTCGACCTCGACACGATGGCGTCGCTCGTGGCGCAGGTGGCGCGACTGCACGCGGCGGGCGCCGAGGTTATCCTCGTGACGTCGGGCGCGATTGCGGCGGGACGGCAGCGGCTGGGCCACGTCCGGTCGCGCCGCGACATCCCCTTCCGACAGGTGCTCGCCGCCGTCGGCCAGAGCCACCTGATGCAGAGCTACGACCAGCTCTTCGCCGCGCAGGGCATCGTCATCGCGCAGACGCTGCTGAGCAAGCGCGACCTGTCGGACCGCGTGGGCTATCTGAACGCCCGCAACACGCTGCTCGCCCTGCTGGAGCTGCGGGCGGTGCCCATCGTCAACGAGAACGACGTGGTCGCGGTCGAGGAGATAGAGGGCGCGAAGATAGGCGACAACGACAACCTCTCGGCGCTGGTGGCGAACCTGGTGGACGCAGACCTGCTGGCGCTCCTCACGGACACCGGCGGCCTGTACACCGCCGACCCGCGGCTGGACCCGTCGGCGAAGCTCATCGCCCGCGTGGAGCGCGTCGACGACGAGGTGGAGCGGCTGGCGGGCCCATCGGGGCCGGGCGAGCGCGGCACGGGCGGCTTGGCGACGAAGGTCCAGGCGGCGCGTCTGGCGACTTCGGGCGGGTCGCCGGTCGTCATCGCCAACGGCGTCGAGCCCGACGTGCTGCCGCGACT
>DATLAX010000116.1:0-2321 GCA_035527215.1 Dehalococcoidia bacterium | reverse complement strand
GCTCCTCGACGCTGACGCCCAGGGCGGCAAGGGCGTCGGTGGCGGTAGACAGGCCGCGCCCTGCGTCGCTGATCGAGCGCTGCATCCGCCTGATGCCCGTCTCGAGGTTCTCGATGCTGGCGCCGGAGATTTCGGCAGCGTAGCCGAGCTGCGAGAGCGACTCCACGCCGAAGCCCGTGCGCTTGGCCATCTTGGCGAGGCTGTCGCCCATGGTAGAGAACATCTTGGCCGCGGCGATAAGTGGCCCGGTGATGAGCGCCCCTATGCCCATCATGCTCTTGCCCACCGATTGCAGGCTCTGGCCGAACTTCTTCACGCGCATCTCGGCGCGGCGAAGGCCCTGCGTCAGCTTCGTATCGTCGGCGAACAGCTCGACGAACGCGCGACCGGCTCGAACTCCCTTGTCACCCGCCATGTCTTGCAGCCTCGCGCCGCATCATCATAAGGCCCTCGCGCCTCTTCATCAGTTCGGCGCGCATCGTAAGCAGCATGTCGTGATCGACCTCCTCGCTGTCCAGCATGATCTTCACCTGCTCCGGCGGGATGGTCAGATCGACGGCGCCAATCGCCATCCGCACTCTCGCCTCGACCACACCGTCAAGCGGCGCATCGATGGTAAAATCGCTGCTTGAGCTGAACTCGCGCAGGCCTTCGCGCGGCTTGTCGGTCACGACGAGGTTGCCCAGCTCGTCGAAGTACAACTTTATCGCCTGTCCGATCATCGCCATCATCATGCTCCTTCAGGCTCTGTCACGCTCTTGATCTTCTTGCGGCGCTTGACGGCCTTGACTGCCAGGGCCGTGTCCAGCCTGCTGAGCTTCCTGAGTTTGGTATCGAACGCGGCCAAGCTATTGCCCTTTGTGGCCTTTAACTGCTCGCGCCCGCCTTGCACCGCCTCAACGAGGTTGGCGAAGCGCCTGGCGGGCTTGGCCCTGCCCCAGACCGCGCCGGCCCCGACCAGAACCGGCAGGCCCAGGATGGTGCCAATCAGTTTCGCCATATCCGGCAGCGTTTCATCCACCGCCTTGACGATCTCGGTGGTCGTGCGCGCCGCGCTCGATGGCCGCGTGGACGGATGGCCCGCCAGGTTGAACCGCCCGCAGGAGATGCACATCGACAGGGCGAGCAGCGCAGCGGCGCATACGATCGCTAGTGCCAAGATTCTTCGTTTCATTTCAATCTCCTTCGCGGCAGTGCCTTGAAGCAGCAGCAGTCATTCGCGCCGCAGACGACGAGCGACTTCTGCGACAGGTGCGCCACACTCTCATGCGTGCAGGCGTACAGCGGCATGATCGACCCGTCCTCCAGCGTGAAGGCATCCACGATGCTGAACCTGCATTGTGCCGCCTTCTCCGCATATCTCTTGTTGACCGGCATCAGTTATTTCCTGCCTGTCATAGCCTCTTTCAGCACGCCGATGTTCTCTTTCGTTATCAGCACCGGCCCGCCCTGGCCCGCGTCCAGCTTCACATACGGGTCGAAGTCGCTCGGCTTCAGCGCCCGAGACTTCTTCGGGTCGCGGTTGATGTTCGCCAGCAGGCACAGCAGCACGCTCAACCGCGACCACTCGGCACGCTCGCGGCCCTCGCCCATCCACAGCAGCTCGCGCAGCGTCAGACGCCGAGGGTCGATACCGACACGTCCGGCGATGAACCAGACATCACGCCATCGATCAGCGAGGGCAGGTCCAGGCCGTCGATCCGCTTTGTCGCCGCGTCGATCGCCGCCAGGATGATCTTCTGCTGAGTCTCTACCGCCCGAGCCCTGTCCGCCCGCCCCCGCTGGCGGAAAAAATCCACCAGCTCCTCGTAGAAGGCCGACTGCGCCAGCAGCAGCGTCGCGCCGTCAAAGGCGGCGCGGACATCGGCGTCGGTGACGTTGTTCTTGTCGAACTGGTCGCCGAGCAGGGCGCAAAGCACCTCGCCGAGCAGCATCTCGTCGGTGCCCAGGCGAGTCAGCAGCGGCGGATCGCCCTGCTCCGGCTGGAGCAGGTCCACGCCGAGCTTCTGCTTGACGGCCAAGGCCGTGCCGAGATTGAGCGCGATGCGCCAGATCCGGCCCGCGGTGTCCTGAAACTCTCTCATGTCGCTTCGCTCCGGGCTACAGGCTTCAGACCTCAGACCTCAGGGATTCGCGCCTGCAGCCTGTAGCCTGTAGTCTGTAGCCTTTCCTTACGCTATCGCCACGCCGCTCGCGTTGATCCGCAGCACGATCTCGGTGATGCTGCTGCTGTTTCTTCTCGGGCCGGCTTCGGTGGTTTGCAATCGTACCAATAGGTGATGATGCATTATGTGCTTTTACCTTTATAAATTTCTTAACAC
>DATLAX010000115.1:0-2684 GCA_035527215.1 Dehalococcoidia bacterium | reverse complement strand
TGACAATCTCCTTCGCGAAAGGGGAATGACCGGCCCCACCGTCACTTGAAGAGCCAGCCGCCGTCTTCGAAGCCGGCCTCCGTCGTCGGGCAGAGCAGCGACGCGGCGCCTCGCTGTGGGTCGCTGCCGGCAAAGGGCCGTCGCCGCCCGACAAATAGGGGAGATGGAGAACAGACTGGGAAACGCCAGCGGTCGATAATATCAAGCGATGAACGGATTCGGCGTGGGCGCAGCGATAGCCGTGGGCGTCGAGATCGGGGCGACGATCGTCAGCCCTGAACTCGATCTCAACTACGTCCTGATGCTGATGGTGCTCTACGGCGCGTTTATCGGCTACATCTTCGCTATCTGGAAGATCGCCCTCAAGGGGGTCCATCTCTCCGCCTTCTCTCCTTTCGCTGAAAGCAGGCGCCGCTCCTCCGAGTTCTTCTCCAGGCTCGTCCACCTGTTCTTCTTCCGCAGCCGGTCACCTTGACAGCATGACAACCGTCTCCTAGTCTGAAACCAGCGTTGTCCGGTCGTTTCGGACAGCGCCCTATTCGTTGAGGCACATCGATGAGACGGCTCGTCAGGGGACTTGCGTCCACAGGCCTCGTCGCGGCGCTCGCGATCGCGCTGCCTGCCCGCGCGCAGGCGCCGCTCGGCATCACTGTCGCGCAGGTCATCTCCGCCGCCTACCCGGACGTGATCGCCGTCGTCAGCGTTCAGGATGCGGCCGGCGCGCCCGTCGGCGGGCTGGCGACAGCGGACTTCGCGGCCACGGACGGCGCCGACCCCGTGCCCGTCATGGGCGTACAGGCGGCCGTCAACGCCGACGTCGGCCTGGCCGTCGTGCTGGTCATGGATACCAGCGGCAGCATGGCAGGCGACCCACTGGCGCTCACAGAAGAGGCGGCGATCGCCTTCGTCAACAGCCTGCTGCCCAAGGACGGCGCCACCGTCATCTCCTTCGCCGACGGCGTGAGCGAGCCCAGCCCGCTGACGGCCGACAAGCAGGCCCTCGCCGCCACACTGCGCGGCCTCCAGGCGATCGGCTCGACTGCGCTCCACGATGCCGTCGTCGCGGGCGCGCAGGCAGCGAAGACGGCGCCCCTGCCGCGCAAGGTCGTCGTCCTCCTCACCGACGGGCAGGAGTCTGGTAACCGCAGCGCCGCTACAATGGAGCAGTCGCTCAGCGAGGCCGCCGGCTCCGGCGTCCCCTTCTTCACCATCGGCGTCGGCGAAGACATCAACGTCGCCTACCTCCAGGACCTGGCGACGCGCTCCGGCGGCCAGTTCCTGGCCGCGCCCGCGCCCGCCGACATACCCACCGTCTACGAGCACATCGGCTTCATGCTCCGCTCCCAGTACCTGGTGCGCATGACTTTCTCCGCCCCGGCGGACGGCGGCACGTCCGACGTCACGCTCACGGTGACAGCGGGCGGGGCGTCCGCCAGCGCCGACGCGCGCTTCACCCGACCCGGCGCGCCCTCGACGCCCACGCCGACACCCAAGCCCACGCCCGAAGCGGCGGCGGCAGGAGGAGGAGGAGGAGGCCCGAGCCCCGTGCTCTTTGTGCTCGCCGGCGCGCTCGGCGTGCTCCTCGTCGGCGGCGGAGTCTTCGGCGCGAGGCGGATGCGACGGCGGGCGCCCGCGACCCCGTCCGGCCCCACGAAAGCCTCCCGCTCCTACAAGCCGCCTCCCGCCGCGGCTTGGACGGGACCCAAGGCGCCATCCGGTCGCCTGACGGTCGTCGATGGGCCGGATAAGGGGAAGAGCCTGCCGCTGGGCGAGAACACGGTTACCCTGGGCAGCGACGCCGACTGCACGCTGACGCTGGCCGACCCCGACGGCCGCGTCGCCGGGCGTCACGCGCGCATCTGGCTGCGCGAGGGCCACTTCATGCTGCACCACCTGGCGGGCGGGCGGTACGCGACGGTCGTGGGGGAGAACTCTCTGAAGTGGGCTGTGCTGGAGGACGGCGACGAGATCGTCATCGGCCCGCACCGGCTGCGCTTCGACGCGGCGAGGGGCGAAGAATAGCACTACGCTTGTCGCGGGCTTCCCGTCTGCAGCCTTCGATGCTCCGCACGAACTAGGAGCCTGATGAATTTGTTTGGCAATTCTTACTGATCCGGCAGCCCTTGCACGTCCAGCCGGCCCAGCGGCGTTTGGCGACCCTGGCGCCGTGCCTGAAGCGCCTCCAGTTCGTGCATGGTCTGAAGTAGCTGCCGGTGCAGGTGGGCCTCGTAGCGAATCACTTTGCCCAAGTTTTCTTCGTCAGGTAGCAAGCGCTCCAGAGCCCGGCGCTCGCGCTCACGCGAAACCTTCTTGACGTCAAACTCGTCCCGCGCCAGCTCCGGCAGGAAGTGGCTCAAGGCCTGGGTCAAGAGCTCCCCCTCTTCTCGTCCAGCATGAGCGGCAATTGCCCGCAGCCCCTGGCGTACCAAGCCAGTCGTGCATTCCGCGGCAGGCTCCAAGTCAACAAGGTAAGGGTGCTTCAAAGGATCCGGCAAACCAACCTCGTCTGGCTTAACCTGCGCCTCTTCAGCCACCACCGATATGAAGAAACGAGCAAACACAGTAACGACAGGCGTGTCGTCACTCTTGAAAAGATCGCTGACTAGCTGACGCATACCTTCTATCTCCGGTACCGCTTCATCGCCATATTTCGCATCCGCTTCGTCAAACCCGGCCTCGATCAG
>DATLAX010000114.1:0-2408 GCA_035527215.1 Dehalococcoidia bacterium | reverse complement strand
AGAC
Source organism: Dehalococcoidia bacterium (assembly GCA_035527215.1). Classification (GTDB taxonomy): domain Bacteria; phylum Chloroflexota; class Dehalococcoidia; order DSTF01; family JALHUB01; genus JALHUB01. The sequence continues at coordinate 2,404 of DATLAX010000114.1, read as the reverse complement.
CTGGGACAAGGTGCTCGAATGGAATGAGCCCTTCTCTAAGTGGTTTGTGGGCGGCGAACTCAACGCTTCCTACGTCTGCGTCGACCGCCATGCCAGCGGCCCGAGGCGCAACAAGGTCGCCTACTACTTCGAGGGTGAGCCCGGCGACACGCGGGCCATCACCTATGCCGAGCTCTACCGCGAGGTCAACAAGGCCGCTTCCATGCTCAAGAAGCTGGGCCTCAAAAAGGGCGACAAGATCGGCATCTACCTGCCGATGATCCCCGAACTGCCGATCATCATGCTTGCCTGCGCCAGGCTTGGCGTTACCTTCACGGCCGTCTTCTCCGGCTTCACCGCCCAGGCGGTCGCCGACCGCTTGAACGACCTGGAGGCAAAGGCGCTCGTGACGGCCGACGGCGGCTGGCGAAGGGGATCGGCCTTCCCGCTCAAGAAGGTCGCCGACGAGGCGATGAAGCTCTCTCCCACTGTGCAGAAGCAGATTGTCGTCAAGCGCACCGGCATCGACGTTGAGATGACGGACGGCCGCGACCTCTGGTGGCACGATCTGATGAACGAAGCCGACGATTACGTCAAGCCGGAGGCGCTCGAGGCGAGCCACCCGCTGTATATCCTGTACACGTCCGGCACTACCGGCAAGCCGAAGGGCGTCGTGCACTCCACCGGCGGCTACATGGTATATGCCAATTCGACCTACAAGTGGGTGTTCGACGTGGACGAGAACGACGTCTACTGGTGCACGGCGGACATCGGCTGGGTCACCGGCCACACCTACATCGTCTTCGCACCGCTCTGCGCCGGCTCTACCAGCGTGATGTACGAGGGCGCGCCCAACTTCCCGGACCTGGGCCGCTGGTGGGACATCATCGAGAAGTACGGTGTAAACGTCCTTTACACCTCTCCCACCGCCATCCGCATGTTCCGGCAGGCCGGCGAAGAATGGCTGGAGAAGTCTAACCTGAGCAGCCTCAAGCTGCTGGGCTCCGTCGGTGAACCGATCAACCCTGACACCTGGGAGTGGTACTACGACCACGTCGGCAAGGGCCGCTGCCCGATCGTCGACACCTGGTGGCAGACCGAGACCGGCGGCATCCTCATCTCATCGGCGCCGGCTATCCAGATGCCGCCGCTCAAGCCCGGCTCCGCCAGCTTCCCCCTGCCCGGGGTCGTGCCGGAGGTCGTCAACGAGAGCGGTGAGCCCGTGCCGGCCGGCGAGCGCGGCCTCTTGATCCTGAAGAAGCCGTACCCCGGCATGCTCATGACCCTCTACAAGGACCCGGACCGCTTCAAGGACGCCTACTGGGCCCGCTTCCCCGGCAACTACCTGACCGGCGACTACGCGATTCAGGACGAAGACGGCTACTTCTGGCTCCTCGGCCGCGCCGATGAGGTCATAAAAGTCGCCGGGCACCGTCTGGGCACGCTGGAGCTGGAAAACGCCGCCATCTCCTACGAGGCCGTGGCGGAGGCAGCCGCCATCGCCAAGCCGGACGAGGTCAAGGGCGAGTCAATAACCATCTTCGTCATCCTGCGCGAAGGCTTCGCAGCCTCGTCGGAAATGGAAAAGAACATCAAGACCCACATCAGGAACACCATGGGCCCGATCGCTACACCGGAGAAGGTGGTCCTGGTGAAGAAGCTGCCCAAGACCCGCAGCGGCAAGATCATGCGCCGCCTGCTCAAGGCCGTCGCCATGGAAGTCCCTCTCGGCGACGCCACCACCCTCGAAGACGGCGCCTCGATTGCCGAAGTGCAGGCCGCCTACGAGGAACTCAAGGGCCAGGTCTAGCAGAAACAGTCAGGCCGAATGGATGAGGGCGGAATCGCTTCCGCCCTCATCTTCTTGTCCACACATCGAAATCCCGAGGGTATGCCTCGTCCGATCGACACTTCAGCCGCCTGCTCCGCGCGCCTCGCGATCCGTCAATACACACATGGATGCATCTATCCGGAGGCTGATACGATGCCCCCCTTGCGCGCCGGACTGCTATGGCAGCAGCCGCCGCCATCGCCCTACTATCGGCGATATGGGGCGCCGTCGCGCCGCGCCACGCGGCCCTTCGGGCCAGACACGGGCCCACCGGGACCAGACCGCTCCCCAACCGGGCGTCGGCTGGACGACCCGTTACAGCGGGCGCACCTTGAACGTGGGTTTTCGGGAAAGCTCTACCACCGCCGCGTCCCGCAGCTTCGAGCACGACGACTTGAGCTGGTCCATATCCCTGGCACCGAGCGACTTGAAGAGCTTATCGCTGGCGCCGTTCGCGACCGCAAAAGCATCCTCGAACTTCTTAACGCCCTTGTCCGTGAACTCGACGAGCCTCTTGCGCCGGTCTTTCGGGTCACCGTGGGTGTGCACCCAGCCCTTGGCCTCCGTGCGGTCCACAAGGCCCGTCAGACTGTT
>DATLAX010000113.1:0-6499 GCA_035527215.1 Dehalococcoidia bacterium | reverse complement strand
TGCAAACGCAGCGGTGAGTGCTCCTCGGGCATGATATGGGTGTGAGCGGGGGGGCTGTCAAGATCCACGAAGTGCAGGGAGAGACGGTCTTTTCCCGGTCGGGCACGTTCTCGCTTGACTGATTTGACGGCTAAGCTTAGAATCCGTTCTGACTTAGCGCCGCCGGTCGCGTCGATTCGACAGGCGGTTAGCGGACTTGCGGCGGATATCTCAAAATCAGAAGGAGGGTCCAGAACATGAAGCATAGTGCAAAAACGGGAGCGCATGGAGCGCGCTTCTGGCTGGTGCTGCTGTCTCTGGTCGCCATCCTCTCGCTTGTCGCGCTGTCCTGCGGTGGCGATGACGAAGAGGAGACGAAGGAGACCCCGTCCGGTGGTACCACGCCAGCAGCCGACACCACGCCGGCAACTGGAACGGAACAACTCAAGATCGGTATCCTTTTTGACTTCACCGGCGACCTCGCGGAGTTTGGCCCGAACATGATGAACGGCGCAAAGCTGGCCGTGAAGGAGATCAACGACGCCGGCGGCGTCATGGGCAAGGACGTTGTCCTGAAGCAGGCCGACTCGCAGACCTCGCCGTCGCCGGCGGTTGATGCGGCCCGGCAGCTCGTCGAAAGCGATAAGGTTTCGGCCATCGTCGGTTCGCTGTCCAGCGGCGTCACGCTCGCGGTCGCCGAGGCCGTAACCGTACCGGGCAAGATCATCCAGATTTCGCCCGCCTCCACGTCGCCGGCTCTGACGGAGGTCGAGGACAGCGACTTCCTCTTCCGGACCTGTCTCTCCGACGCGGCCCAGGGACTGATCCTGGGCAAGCTGGCGAAGGAACTCGGCTACAGCACGGTCGGCACCCTTTACGTTAACAACGCCTATGGGCAGGGCCTGTCCGAGAACTTCGCCAAGTCCTTCGAGGCAGAGGGCGGCACCGTGACGGCCCAGGTCCCGCACGAGCAGGAGCAGGCGTCCTACCTGGCAGAGGTCCAGAAGGCGACCGAGGGCAGCCCCGACGCAGTCGCGGCCCTCAGCTACCCGCAGAGCGCTACCGTCTATCTCAAGGAGGGCTTCGAGAACAACCTGCTCACGAACGTCCTCTTCTGCGACGGCACCAAGTCCGAGGACATCGTCGCCGCTGTGGGCGCCGAGAAGCTCGAGGGGATGGAAGGAACGGTCTCGGCAGCGGCTGAGATTCCTTCAGAGTGGCAGGCCGAGTTTGAGGCTGAGTACGACAGTCTGCCTCCTCTCCCCTACATCGCGGAGGCCTACGACGCGGTGATCGTGATCGCTCTCGCCGCGGAGAAGGCCCAGTCGACCGACCCGACCGAGATCCGCGACGCGATGCGCACGTTGAACGACCCAAGCGGCGAGAAGGTCACTTCCGGCGCCGCCGGCATCGAGAAGGCTCTTGACCTGATCCACGAGGGGAAGGCGATCAACTTCCAGGGCGCCTCAGGATTCGGCGGCTGGGACGAGAACGGCGACCTCCCTTCGGGGTTCATCGAGATCTGGAAATACGAGGGCGGTGAAATCGTCACCGTTCGCACAGAGCCTATCGAGCTCGAATAGGGGATTCTGAAGAAACCCGGATCAATAGACACGGCCCGAGGAATTCCTCGGGCCGTGTTCTCATTTCTCGTTGTTTGCGCTAGGTGGTGCCGCCGCCTTCGCCGGCCTCCTCTGCCGACGAGACGGTCGTGGTGGGCGGCTCCGCGTCCTCCTCCTCCTTGCGCTTTCCTCTTTCCGGCTCCTTGCCGGCGTAGACCGATACGCGCTTCTCCTCTCCCCAGATGCCCTTCGGCCTCAGTAGCAGCACCGCGACGACAAGCACGCCGATGAGCAGGTTTCGCACGTAGAAGATGCGCGGGTCCTGAGCCTCGCTGACGAGGGCGCCCGTGCGGTTCCAGATCAGCCAGACGGCCAGGGCGCCGAGTATCGCGCCCTTGTTGTTGCCGCTGCCACCGACGATCAGCATCACCCAGATAAGGAACGTCCCAAACATCGGCACGAAGGTGTCCGGCGTTATCGCCCTCACGTAGCTCGCGTACATTGCGCCGCCGATTCCCATGATGAAGGCGCCCAGCATGAAGGCCTGCATCTTGAAAGCGAAAATGTTCTTGCCGCTCGCCGCCGCCGTCATCTCGTCCTCTCGTATTGCGCGTAGAACGCGTCCCCAGGGCGAGCGAATGCCACGTTCGACGGCAACGTACACGACAAGCAGGACGGTCGCGGCTATTGCCAGATAAACGTACTTGTAGTCCGCCGTGTCGACCAGGCCGTGCAGTGGTTGCGGGATGCCGATCATCCCCCTTGTCCCGTTCACAAGCCACATCTCGTTGATGAAGACGCGGCGCAGCGTCTCGGCGACGCCGATGGAGGCAATAGCCAGGTAGTCCTCGCGCAGTCGCAGTGTCGGGATGCCGATGATGAAGGCCAGCACGGCGCAGGCCAGGCCGGCGCCGATGAGCCCGACGAAATAGGGGAGTTGAAGTCCTCCGATGTATGTCATGTAGTCGCCGCTCGCGGGCTGCTTCGTCAGGATCGCCGACGTGTACGCGCCGACGGCGAAGAAGCCGGCCACGCCGAAGTTGAAGATGCCCGTGTAGCCCCAGTGCACGTTCAGGCCGATTGCGAAGACGGCGTAGATAACTACCAGCGTAAGGAATCCGGCCAGGTACGAAGGGTTCAGGAAATCGCTGATCATCAGACCTTCACCCCAAAGATGCCCCGTGGCCTCACCAGCAGGATCGCGAATAGCAGGATGAACGCGACAGCCGGCTTGTAGGCGGGCGAAATCCACTCCGTCGAGGCCTCCTGCGAGATTCCGACGACTAGTGCTCCGACCAGCGCCCCGTGCGGGCTGCCCACACCGCCGAGTATCGACGCCGCGAACAGCGGCAGGATGAAGATGAAGCCCATCTCAGGCATGAGGTGCGATTGAATGCCGAGCAGCACACCCGCCAGCCCGGCAAGGCTGCCACCGATCGCCCAAGTGGCGATCACCACTTGCTCCGTGTCTATGCCCGCGACTCTCGCCAGCTCCATGTTGTCGGCGGTGGCGCGCATCGCCTTGCCCAGCTTCGTGCGGTAGAGGAGCAGATAGACGAGCGCGACCGAGACCAGCGCCGTCGCGCCGATGAACATCTGGTCCGGCTTCAGAGCGATGCCTAAGGGGAACTGGTGCGCATACTGGAGGCCGGAGGTGTAGAAGCGCTGGTCCGGGCCCCAGCCGAGATAGACCAGGCTTCGCACGATTATCGCCATGCCCAGCGACGCCATCGCCAGGATCACGAGGCCCGCGTTTCGACGCCGCAGCGGCCGGTAAACAAGCCGGTCGATTACGACCGACATGAGTCCGACGACCAGCATCGCCGCCAGCATCGCCAGGATCATGCCGTAGCCGAATGAGAGCGGGCCGATGTGGCCGCCACCGGCAAACGTGAGGAAAGCTATGTAGGCGCCGACGGTCATGAGGTCGCCGTGAGCGAAGTTGGCGAACTTCAAGATGCCGTAGATCAGCGTCAGGCCTATCGCCCCCAGGGCGATGATGCTGCTCATGATGAGCCCGATGACTATCAGTTGCGCCATTGAGTGTCGCTATCCTCCAAGGTAGAGCCTGCCGACCTCCTCGCTGTTTAGGAGGTTCTGACCGGTGTCCTCCATTGCGTTCCGTCCCATGACCAGCACGTAGCCGCGATGGCACAGGTTCAGCGCCTCGCGGGCGTTCTGCTCGACGATGAGGATCGCTACGCCGCTCTCGTTGATATCGCGGATCTTCGTCAGGATGTCGCCGACCATGCGCGGCGAGAGGCTGGCGGTCGGCTCGTCGAGGAGCAGGAGTCGCGGCTGCAGCATGAGAGCGCGGGCCAGGGCGAGCATCTGCCTCTGGCCGCCGGAGAGCTTGCCCGCCTTGGCGTGCGGCCTTTCGGCCAGGATGGGAAACAAGTCGTAGACCTCGGCCAGCCGCTCCTTGATATTGTCACCGCTGATGAACGCTCCCATCTCCAGGTTCTCCAGGATCGTGAGCGATGGGAAGACGTTCTCGCTCTGGGGTACGTAGGAGACGCCCTTGCGGACCATCTTCTGCGGTGGCAGGCCTGTGGCGTCGTTGCCGTCGAGGAGCAACTTGCCCTTCCTCAGCTTGAGCAGCCCGAAGACCGATTTCAGCAGCGTCGATTTGCCGGCGCCGTTCGGCCCTATGACGGAGATGATCTCTCCCTCGTCCACCATCAGCGAGACACCGTGGAGGATGTCCACTTCGCCGTAGCCGCTGACGATGCCGTCCGCTTCGAGGACCACTGTCACCGGTACTGCCCTCCCAGGTACGCCTCGAGCACCTGCTCGTTGTGAACCACCTCTTCCGGCGTGCCCTCCGCTATCTTCTCGCCGCTACTCATGACGATCACCGGGTTGCAGAGGCGCGCCACCAGGTCCATGTCGTGCTCTATCAGGAAGAACGTGATGCCGGATTCGTCGCGCAGGCGTTCGACGAGCAGGGTCAGGCTCTTCATCAGCGTCGGGTTGACGCCGGCGCCGGGCTCGTCGAGGAGGATAAGCTGCGGATCGCACATGAGGGTGCGCGCCAGCTCCAGGAGCTTCTTCTGGCCGGAGGAGAGAGTCGATGCGTATTCGTGACGCAGGTGCCAGAGATTGACGAATTCCAGCACGTTGAGCGCCTTGTCGCGGATTTCGCGCTCCTGACGCCTGACGCGGAAGGGCAGGAGCCACGGGTTCCACAGTCTTTCTCCCGACTGGCCCGCGGGCACGAGCATGAGGTTTTCCATGACCGTCATCTGCTTCAGCTCGCGCGGTATTTGGAACGTGCGGACGATGCCGCGGTCGAAGACTTTGTGGGGCGGCAGGCCGTCGATGCGGCTGCCGCCGAAGATTATGCGGCCGGCTGTCGGCTTGAGGAAGCCGGTTACGATGTTGAACAGCGTTGTCTTGCCGGCGCCGTTGGGCCCGATGAGGCCGGTGATGGTGCCTCTGCGCACCTGGAGCGAACACTCGTTGACGGCCCTCAAGCCTGCGAAGCTCTTGGTTACGGTTTGCACTTCCAGCAGCGCGCCGGTCGGAGTTGACATAAACATTCCCCGGAGGAAAAGAAAACGCACTTTCTGTTGACTAAATATACATGAATTCGCGTCTACGTTCTCTACCTGCGGAGAAGTAGATTGCACGAGCGCCCGTTTTTCCTGCCGGCGGACGCGAACAGGCGGTTATCGGAAGGCGAGGGATGTCGAAGGGTGTACCAGCAGGGTCTCAGTTGACGGGTTACGGCGACGTGACTATAGGACTGCTCGTGCGCTTGGCAACTACTCGCATGCACGTGACCTGCCTGGGGTCACAGGTGCGTCGTCATACCGCCGTCTACGACGAGCGTCTGGCCCGTCGCCATGTCCGCGCCCTCGATGAAGCTCAGGACCACCTGTGCCACGTCCTCCGGCCTGCACACGCGCTTCAGCGGCGTCGCGCCAGCGACGGCTTCGCGATATGGCTCGTAGTTCTCCTCTCCTGTGCGTGCCAAGTGCCAGCGAGTGTCGATGAAGCCGGGCGCGACGCAGTTCACTCGTATCTCCGGCGCGAACGCTTGCGAGAACGACATCGTCATGTTGATCACCGCCGCCTTCGACGCGCAGTAGGCAATGGAGCTGCCCACGCCGCGCACGCCGGCCGTCGACGCGATGTTGACGATGCAGCCGGCGCCGCGTCGCTGCATCTCCGGGACGACGGCGCGCGAGCAGAAGAAGAGGCCCTTGACGTTGACGGCGATGATGCGGTCCCACATCTCCTCCGTCATACCCTCGAGGTCGCGGAAGTCGACGAAGTAGGTTATCGCCGCGTTGTTGACGAGGATGTCGATGCCGCCGAAGCGGTCGACGGTCTGCGCGACTATCGCGCGCGCCTCGTCGTCGCGGGAGACGTCGGCGCGCACCAGCAGGGCGCCGGCGCCCAGCGCCTCGACGTCGGCCAGCGTCTTCTGCGCCTCCGCGTCCGAGCGTGAGTAATTGATGACGACGTTGGCGCCGCGTCGGGCCAGCTCGAGGGCGGTCTCCCGCCCGACACCTACTGCGGACCCGGTGACGATGGCTGTTTTTCCGTCGACTGGCATCATGCTGCTCCTTCTGCGGCTTCGGCTGCTGCTGCTCAAGCGGTCACAAGGCGAATGCTAGGCATGGCCCCTCAACACGGTCAATCCCCAGAGGAAGACAGGTGTAACAGCACATAGGACGCATCGTTCTCATGCCGGCGTTTGTGTCGATTATCTATCCGGAGGCAGAGTTCAGTTTCAGTGGTGGAAGGGCGAAGCAAGATGGGCGCTCTCTTTCGGCGAACAATGTGCGACATGGCGGCACGGCATCGTTTCTTGTCTCTCGCGGCGACGGCGGCAATAGCAGGAGTATTCCTTCTGGCCGCCGTCGCCTGCACGCCGCAACAGGCCATGGAGATGAACCTGGCGCTTAGACTAAACGCGATGCGGGCAGACAACGGTCTCCCGCCTCTCA
>DATLAX010000112.1:0-2980 GCA_035527215.1 Dehalococcoidia bacterium | reverse complement strand
TTCTCCTTGCTACCGATCTCTTGCCCTAACGCCCAAGAACGATGATAGCCGGCCAAAGCCGCACCCACCACCGAGCGATTACCGTGCGATTCCCTATTGAAGATCGGCCTGCGGGGCTCCCTCCACAGGGACTATCACCTCTGCGCTCTTCGTGATGGCGACGCCCAACTCCTCCAACTGCCTGGGCGAGACAGGCGACGGCGCTCCCATCATCGGGTCGTAGGCGCTTTGCGTCTTCGGGAAGGCGATGACTTCGCGGATGTTCGGCGCGCCGGTGAAGAAGGCCACCGTCCGGTCGATGCCGGCGGCGATTCCGCCGTGCGGCGGGGCGCCGTACTCGAACGCCTCCAGCATGTGGCCGAAGCGGTACTGCGCCTCCTCGCGCGCGATGCCCAGGAGGTCGAAGACCTTCTCTTGAATCTCGCGGCGGTGGATCCTGATGCTGCCGCCGGCGCCTTCCATGCCGTTGATAACGAAGTCGTAGGCCTTGCTGCGGGCTTTGCCCGGGTCGGTTTCGAGAAGCGCGAGGTCCTCGTCCTTCGGCGCCGTGAAGGGATGGTGGACGCTGTCCCAGCGCTGCTCGCTCTCGCTCCAGTCGAAGAGCGGGAAGTCGACGACGAAGCAGCAGGCGGCTACCTGCGGGTCGGCGAGGTTGAGGCGCGCGGCCATCTCGCGCCGGAGGGCGTCGAGGGCGGCGCTGGCCACTTTCGGCTCATCGGCGACGAGGATAAGGAGGTCGCCGCGTTTGGCGCCGGTGCGCTCCGCCATTCCCTTTATCAGCTCCATGCTCAGGTAGCGGTGCATCGGCGAGCGTATGTCTTCCGGCGTGAGGTCGTCGATGCCGCCTTCGCCGAGGAGGGCGACGGAGATGAGGCCCTTGCCACCCTGGTCTTCGACGAACTGGGTCAGGCTATCGATCTCGCGGCGGGTGAAAGCGGCACCGCCGGACGCCGCGAAGCCGCGTATCCGGCCGCCAGCGGCGATCACGTCGCGGAAGACGGCGAAGTCGCAGGTCGGGCCAAGGTCGGTGACGTCGGCGAGCTCCATGCCGTAGCGAATGTCGGGCTTGTCGGTGCCGAAGCGGCGCATCACGTCGTCGTAGGTGAAGCGCGGAAAGGGCACGGGCGCCAGCTTCAGGTCGGGACGCAGCTCTCGGATCATGCCCGCGTATAGCTCCTCGATGAGGTCGAGGATGTCCTTCTGGTCGACGAAGCTCATCTCCAGGTCGAGTTGCGTGAATTCCGCCTGGCGGTCGGCGCGGAAGTCCTCGTCGCGGAAGCAGCGGGCTATCTGATAGTACTTCTCGAAGCCGGCGACCATCAGCAGTTGCTTGAGCTGCTGCGGCGACTGCGGCAGGGCGTAGAAATTGCCCGGATAGACGCGGCTGGGGACGAGGTAGTCGCGGGCGCCCTCGGGCGTGCTCTTCGTGAGGATCGGCGTTTCGATCTCGTAGAAGCCGCGGGCGTCGAGAAAGTCGCGGATGTACTTGTTGACGCGATGGCGCACGGCGAAGCGGTCGTGGACGGAGATGCGGCGCAGGTCGAGGTAGCGGTAGCGCAGTCGCAGCAGCTCGTCGACCTCGACCTCTTCGTTTATGTAGAACGGCGGCGTCTTCGCGGTGTTCAGGATCTCTGTCTCTTGCGCGACGACCTCGACCTCGCCCGACGGCAGGCCGGTGTTCTCGGTGCCGGCGGGCCGCGGCGAGACCGTCCCGCGCACGAAGATGACGTACTCGTTGCGCACCTGCTCAGCAACGGCGTGGGCCTCGGGCGCTGTCTTGGGGTTGAAGACGACCTGGACGAGGCCGCGCGTATCGCGCAGGTCCACGAAGATGAGGCGGCCGTGATCCCTCCGGCGGTGCACCCAGCCGGCGAGCAGCACTTCCTGGCCGCTGTCCCCTTTCCGGAGGTCGCCGCAGTAGTGTGTCTTATAGTGCACTTTTCTCTCCCCGACAGGCCGATGTGGCTGGTTTTGCGCTTCGTAGAGTGTCGCATGGGGGCAGCGGCCAAGTCAATCTGCCGAGCGTGTACGGTCGCGACGGTGCGCAGCATTGGGGCGCATCGCCATGCGCCCCTACTGGATGTTACGATCAGGAACATGAGCGAGTGTCACAGCCTCTACGTCCACGTCCCGTTCTGCCGCTCGAAGTGCGCCTACTGCGACTTCAACTCCTACGCGCGGCAGGAGCGTCTCATGCCCGCCTACGTCGATGCCTTGCTGCGGGAAGCGACGTTCTGGGAAGGGTCAGGCGCCGTCGGTAACGTCGAGACGGTGTATTTCGGCGGCGGGACGCCGAGCCTGCTGCCAATCGCGGAGGCGACGCGACTGATGGACGGCCTGCGACGGCTCTTCGACGTCGCCGGCGACGCGGAAGTGACGCTGGAGGCGAATCCGGAAAGCGTCGACGACGCGCACATGGAGACGCTGCGCAAGATGGGCGTGAATCGCCTCAGCCTGGGCGTGCAGAGCTTCGACGACGGCGAGTTGCGCTTCCTCGGCCGCATCCACGACGCCGCGCGGGCAGAGGAGGCATATCGCGCCGCCCGCAAGGCCGGCTTCGACAGCGTCAGCATCGACCTCATCTTCGGCCTGCCGGAGCAGACCGTCACGCGGTGGCGTAACTCGCTGGAGCAGGCCGTCGCGCTGGAGCCGGACCACCTGTCGCTCTACGCGCTGACACTCGAAGAAGGCACGCCGCTGTCGCGTCGCATCGCCGAGGGGGAGTGCCCGGAGCCCGACGCCGATGCGCAGGCGGACATGTACGCGTGGAGCAGCGCGCGTCTGGCCAAGGCCGGCTACGAGCAATACGAGATATCGAACTGGGCAAAGGCTGGACACCGCTGCCGCCACAATCTGACGTACTGGCACAGCGAGCCCTACCTGGGGCTGGGCGCGGGCGCCCATTCCTACATCGACAGCTACCGGCTCGCCAACCAGCGATTGCCGGCCAGGTACATCGAGGCGGTCTCCACGGGCACGG
>DATLAX010000111.1:0-3017 GCA_035527215.1 Dehalococcoidia bacterium | reverse complement strand
AATGCCGAGGGCCCACCACAGTTCGGCCTTGGCGGCCGCGAGGTAGAGCGTCAACTTGCTCCAGAAGCCGTTGAACGGCGGCATGCCGGAGATGGCGAAGGCCGCGATGAAGAACATCACCGCTGTCGCCGGCATGCGCCGTGCAAGGCCTCCGAGCTCGCTCATGCGGCGAGTGCCCGACTTGGTGTAGATGATGGCCCCCACGGCGAGGAAGAGAGTGGCCTTGCAGAGGGCGTGGTTGAGCAGGTGAAAGAGGCCCCCGTAGCCGCCAAGGTAGCCTACGGTGTGCCCATACCCAATCCCGACGAGACCGATGCCAAGCGCGATGTAGCCGACCTGGCTCACCGACGAGTAGGCGAGCAGTCGCTTGAGGTCATCCTGGGCCAGGCACATGACGCCTCCCAGGAGCATCGTGAAGCTGGCCAGCACGATGACGAAGAGCGAGACGGGATGGTAGGCCCCGATCGGGAAGAAGATCGAGAGGGTGCGGGCAAGCGCGTAGAGGGCCATCTTGATCATGACGCCCGAGAGGAGCGCGCTGACAGTGCTCGGGGCCTCCGCATGGGCGTCCGGCAGCCACGGATGGAAGGGCGCGATGCCGGCCTTGGTCCCAAACCCCACGATGAAGAAGGCGAGGATGAGGAGCGCAATCCCAGCGGGTATGTGGCCCGCCACCTCGGCGATGTCGGTGATCAGCATCCCCCGCGCTCCGGCCTGTTCCGAGATGTACGGCGCAGCGGAGGCATAGAGAAACACGCACCCGAAGAGCGCGAAGGCGATGCCAACGGTGAGCAGGATCAGGTACTTGTAGGAGGCCTCGAGGGAGCGCCGGTCCCAGTAGAAAGCGACCAGCAGACCGGAGGCGATGGTGCTTGCCTCCACCGCCACATAGAGCATGATGATGTTGTTAGTCAGGCAGGCCCACAGCATGGTGGCCAGGAAGGCCAGCGAGAGGGCGTAGAAGCTGGCGAGCCGGCGCCCTGTCACATCCGTGCCCGCGGCATGTCTCACCCGGTCGAGCAGAGGCTGGAGCCGCATGTAGGGGAAGGCGTATATCGCGGTCGCGAGCGCGACCCCGCTGATCACGAGCACGAGCAGAGCCGAGAGGGAGTCCGCCCGCAGCTCTCGCGAGAGACAGACCAGCACTTCTCCCCGCGCGGTATGGATCACGATCGGCACCGCCAACGCTGTGGCGACGAGGGCACCCAGCAGATTGAGCACGGGGCCGAGAGGGCGCGCGGCCCGGGCCATGGGATAGGCGAGCACGGCCAGGCCGGCTGGAACGACGCAGATCGCCAGTGGCAGCAGCGATGGGACCTCGGGCATGCGCCTCGTCCTCCTCTACCAGTGAAGCTCGGACAGTTCGAAAGTGTCGGTTGTCCCGAGCTGTTCCCGGATTCCGTTGATAACGTAGAGCAGCATCGCGACTGTGATAACGACCTCGGTGGCAACGCCGACGAGGGCCGTCTCTCGCAGGCCCGGCGCCAGGCTGACCAGACTGAGGTGGATGGCGTTCTCGAGCAGGCACAGACCGATGACGGTCTTGATCGCATCCCTCCGCGAGAGAATCGCGTAGAGTCCCAGCGCGAACACCGTCATGCTCACCGCCAGATTGGTGCGGAACACTCCTTCGGCGGCCTCGGGCGTCGGTGCCAGGAAGTGCACGTATCGGTGGGTGAGGCCGTACGAGGCGATCAGCAGAGCCGATACGAGCAGCACGGACGGTCCGAACCCGATGATCGCGCGAACTTCATTCTCGCCCGTCTTGCTGATGTAGTGGAGCAGCAGCCAGGGGGTGATGATGGCCTTCGTGATCAGCGCGACGGCCGCCCACACGTAGAGCGCCGGGTTGCCCACCGCGAAGGCGAGGATCAGGCCGCATATGAGCAGCGCCTGGATACAGTAGGCAGTGGTGGCGCGCTTGAGGTTCTGGCTCTCCACCGCGGCCATCGAGGTGATGATCATCACCAGGCTGAGGGTTTCGATCAGCCGCAAGTCATACATCAGGCTTCCTCGCTCTTCCCCATCGGAGGACGGAATCCGGTGACCATCAAGCGATCGAGCGGTGTGGGCGGCTCATAGCACCGGCCGCACCGGCGGCAGGTGCTCATGAACACCTCCACATGCATGTGCATGTCCTGCCGGTCGTTCGTGGCTGTCTCGAATTCCTTCGTTACCGTGACCGCTTCCTCCGGGCACACCTCAGCACAGCGCGCGCAGTACGTGCAGCGTTCCAGGAAGAAGTCGAGCACGCGTTTCTCAGCATCCGGATCCGATACCTCGATGCACCGAGGAGGGCATACCTCCGCGCATCCCCCGCAGCCGACGCACTTCTCAGCGTCCACCACCACCCGGCCGTGGAAGCCGTCCTCCGGCTCGCGCGGCGCGAACGGGTAAGGGAGGGTGACTCGTCCCGCCTTGAAGCAGATGAGTGCCTCTTTGAGCTTGCTTAAGATCATCGAATCCTCGCTTCCTCAGTGCCCCACGATGGCCAGCGCCAGGGCGCCCACCGATACGAACACTACGATCCGTGCGTAGTAGCCCATCGACTGGTCGATGCGAAGCCTCGGGTTGACGACATCCGCCACCCCGACCAACGCCAGGACCACCGCCATCACGGCCAGGGTGAGCAGCGTCCTGAGCCCCGGAACGCCGAAGCTGGGCAGCGGAACGAAGACGCTCACCAGCACGGCGCTGAAGATCAGCAATCGCGCGTGCATCGCCCATCGGAAGAGCGCGAGCCCGGGCCCGCTCCGCTCGATGAAGGGCCCCCCCATGATCTCCTGGTCCGCCTCCGCGATGTCGAAGGGCAGCTTCCCCGCCTGGGCCTGCAGCGCCAGCAGGAACGCGATCCCGGCCACCACCATCGAGATGGACGGCGTGCTCGTCACCGGGCTCGCCATGAGGCCGCCAAAGGTGAGCGTGTGCGCCTTGATCGCTGCCGCGGCGAGCGCGACGGTCATCACCGGCTCCACGCTGAGCATCATCATCATCTCGCGGCTGCCGCCGACGTAGGC
>DATLAX010000110.1:0-2669 GCA_035527215.1 Dehalococcoidia bacterium | reverse complement strand
CTGAGGGGTCTGCCTTCCGGTGCGAGCATCTCGAGAAGCTTCCCGAGGCTCATCACTGCGTCAAACGCCGGCAGGAACCGGGGAAAGATGTAGCCGCCGCCCAGGGCTCCTGCGAATGCGACATGGTCTTCGCAGGCGGCGCGTGCCAGCGCCGACATCGATGTCTTCGTGCGCACGACCTCGACGCCGGACTCGGCGGCGAGCAGTTCGGCGCGATCGGTCACGGTCAGAGGAAGGAGGATCCGCTCGCCCGGCGCCGCCTTCTGAGCCGCGAGGCGAACATAGAGCAGGAGAGCCTTCTCGAAGGGAACCTCGACGCCCTTTTCGTCGATGATGTGGAGGCGCTCGGCGCCGGGGTCGATGACGAACCCCAGGTCGGCCTCCATCGTGAGGACGAGTCTCTGCACATCCCCGATGCTGGCATCGAGGTCGCCGCTCGCTCGGTCTGCATGGCGTTGGGCGGTGAACGCCCTCAGGGCAAGCACTTCGGCGTCCATATCGCCGAGGATGTGTGGCAACGAGAGTGATGCGGGTGAGTGGGAGTAGTCGACGACCACACGATAGACGCGGCTGCGAATGCGTTCCATGTCCCAGGTGCCCATGAGCCCGCGCACGTAGGTCTCCATCGCTCCGTCGGAGAACTGGACATCCCCGAACTCGCTGCAGTAGGCGCGGCGAAAGTCCTGGCGGCCGTAAAGTCTCTCGATGTCCTTCTGGCGCCGCTCGCTGAGGTTCGCGCCCGGCGGCTCGAAGACCTGGATCTGTATGCTCTCCGGATCCCAGCTCGTGATGCGCACGTGCATGCCACCCTGCGTCTCCCCGCGCTTCACATGAAAGCGGTTCACCGCGCTGCCGGCCACGCGCAGATCGCGCACCGACACTCCGGTACTGTTCAGACCGGAAATGAGCGCCCGCTTGATGACGCGAGAGGCTGGATGGGCGTCGCGGCTTGTGGTCACACGGGCTCCCTTGGGCAGCATGGTCCCGTAGGCCATCGCCAGATTGAGCGCCAGTTCGGCCGTGATGTCGACGTTGGTGAGCCCGCTGACTCCTTCCTTGCCGAAGAGCCGCGAGGTGCCGCGTGACTCCCAGATGATGCTTGAGTTGATCTGCGCGCCGGCGTCAACGGTCTTGAACGGATAGATCTTGACGTCTGGCGCGATGTACGCCTCTTCGCCGATGACGCACTGGTCTCCCACGGTGACGCCCTCGCTGAGCCGGGCCCCGGCTTTGACGTCGCAGCGCCTCCCCAGGACCGCGCCGTGCACCTTGGCCGACGCGCCGAGGTAGCTGTTGGCGCCGATGATGCTGTGTCGCGTCTCGGCGTGGTCCTTGACGACGACGTTGCTGCCCAGGACGGAGTAGGCCCCAACGGAGGCGCTGGCGTCGATACGTGAGTAGTTGCCGACGAACGCTGGGCCGGTCATGTTCTCGAGAGAATCGAGGTTGATGCCGTCGCCCAAAAAGATGCGGTTCTGCAGTTCGACACCGGGGATGGCTGCGCTGACAGTGCCGTCATGGTGGTCGCGGTTGGCTGCACGATACTGCGGAAGGCTGCCGATGTCCTGCCAGTATCCCTCCGCCACGCAGCCGTAGAGCGGCGCGCCCATGTCGAACAGCTTGGGGAAGAGATCGCGACTGAAGTCATACGGTCTCTCGCTGGGGATGTACTCGAACACCGCTGGGTCAAGGACGTAGATGCCGGTGTTGACGGTGTCGCTGAAGACCTGACCCCAGGTGGGTTTCTCCAGAAAGCGCTCGATGTGTCCCTCGTCGTCGACGACCACCACGCCGAAGTCGAGCGGGTCTTCCACGCGCTTGAGGGCGATAGTGGCCATCGCTCCGCGCTGCTTGTGGAAACGGACGATCTCACTGAGGTCGAAGTCGGTGAGCGCGTCGCCGCTGATGACGACGAAGGTGTCGTCGCCGAGACGATCCTCCGCGAGCTTGACACTGCCGGCGGTTCCAGCCGGCGTCAGCTCGATGGAATAGTCGAGGTCCATGTCAATGGGCGAGCCATCGCCGAAATAGTCACGGATGGCCTTGGGCATGAACATGAGCGTGACGACCGCCTCGCGGAAGCCGTGGGCGGCGAGGAGTTCCATGATGTACTCCATGCAGGGCTTGCCGCACAGGGAGACCATCGGCTTGGGTTGGTTGCTCGTGAGGGGCCGCAAACGGGTGCCCTCGCCGCCTGCCATGACGACTGCTCTCACGGGCCTCACCTCCGTTCCCCGTCCAGCCGAGACGATGGGTGGCGTCCATCCAGTATGGTACCAGAGGGCCAACGAAGCGCCTGCGGCCGGCCGTCGCGCGCGGGGGCTGTGCTAGAATGGTTGCGTGAAGTCGGCGTGTGGCGCAGTCTGGTTAGCGCACTAGTCTGGGGGACTAGGGGTCGGAGGTTCAAATCCTCTCACGCCGACCATCGCATTTGCAGGGGTTTTGCCCTCTTCCCCACTTCCTACGATGGCAGCCGTACCCGCCTCCTGCCGCCCTACTGCCGCCCGAGCATTCCCGGCGCCCTTTCTCTTTGCTCGCTATCAGGCCCGCCACACGCAACGCCGTCGCGTCCTGCACGCGCCGCACGGTGTGCGGGTAGGTGCGGTCCGTGCCACCTGTATCGGCATGTCCGAGGTGATCCCCGACCGCGGAAGCGAAGGAATGCGGGA
>DATLAX010000109.1:0-5459 GCA_035527215.1 Dehalococcoidia bacterium | reverse complement strand
TTCCCGCCTGACCACCTCACGCCGCGCCCTTGAATAGAGCTTTGTCCAGAGTGCCACCAACCCCTTAGGCCTCCCTCTCAACCCTGCTATCCTGACCTCGACAACCCGCGATAGTCGCCTCGTCGCCGGCGCTCGCCTCTGGACGTTCGGGACACAGCACTCTCTCTTCGACAACAAACGCGGCTAGGGTGGGGCGTGTGAAGAAGGACCTGTTCTTGGGCTGGCGGAAGCGACGGCTCACATCGGATCGTGCATACACCCGCTGGGCCCAGCGCCCGCCGCGGATCCTTCCGACGCCGTGTAGGGGCAACCCCCTGTGGTTGCCCTGACTGATGCCGCGTACTTCAGTGCGCGGTGCAGGATACACCCTGTCATGCCTCCAAACCCAATGCCCCAGCCTTCAGGCCGGGGTGCCGCTTCAAACCCGAAAGGAGACAACGCCATGCCCCGAGGAGGATTCCGCAAAGGCGCAGGAGCCCCCAGAGGCAACCTTAACGCCCTCAAGTCCGGACGCTACTCCGCCCAGCTCGACGCCGCCTTTAAGGCCGTTGTCCGCCGGGAGGACATCCGGCCCATCTTCCTCGCCATCATGAACAAACGGCGACAGGACAACATGCGCTTCCAGGCCCTCGTCATCGCCACCGCCAAACTCGTCCACAACGCCCGCCTGACGCCCGAAGTAGTGCAGAAAATGGTCGACTTCCTCGAATCCGAGCGATCACAACGCGAATCTGAAAGCGTGTAGAAAAAACAATTGAATTCAAACACTCAATCAAATCGAAGATCCGCCTCAGGCGGACCCGCGACCGCCCGGCAGCCCTTCCCTCGCCTCGCCCGTGGCCCTATACTAGATTCGTTTCACCCAGTTGCGAGGAGGATGAACGATGCTGACAAGGCTGTCATCGGCCGCGAAAGAAGTCCTGATCGGCGAGGGCCCCACCGTCCTCATCGGCGAACGCATCAACCCCACCGGTAAGAAGAAGCTCGCCGCCGCCCTCATGGAAGGCGACATGGACGTCGTCCGCGCCTCGGCCATCGCTCAGGTGCAGGCCGGCGCCGACGTCCTCGACGTCAACGTGGGCGTCGCCGGGCTCGACCAGGTCAAGATGCTCCCCATCGCCCTCAAGACGGTCATGGACGCCGTCGACGTGCCCATCAGCATCGACAGCAACAACCCGGAGGTCCTCCAGGCCGCCCTCAAGGTCTACAAGGGCAAGCCGCTCATCAACTCCATCACCGGTGAGGAGAAGGCCCTGGCCTCGCTCCTGCCCCTCGTCAAAGAGTACGGCACCGCCTTCATCGGCCTCACCATGGACGACGAAGGCATCCCGACCGATGTCGAAAAGCGCGTCGCCATCGCCCACAAGATCGTCGACCGCGCCGTCTCCATGGGCATCCCCCAGGAGGACGTCGTCATCGACTGCCTCGTCATGACCGTCGCCACCGACCACACGGCCGCCGCGGCCACGCTCGAAGCGGTCCGGCGCGTCCGTGCTGAGCTGGGGCAGAACATCACGGCGGGCGTCAGCAACGTCTCCTTCGGGCTGCCGGAGCGCGACGTCATCAACTCGACCTTCCTGTCGCTGATGATCGCCGCCGGCGTCAACTGCCCGATCATAGACGTGGCGAAGGTGCGGCCGCTGGTGCTCGCCACCGACATGCTGCTCGGCCGCGACGAGTACAGCGCGCGCTACATCAAGGCCTTCCGCGAGCGGCAGAAGGCGCTGGAAGCGCAGCAAGCGGCGCAACAGGGGTAGGGGTAGGGGTAGGGGTAGGCGTAGGCGTGCGCCCTACTCGGATGGTTTCGGCTTCCACGCCTCGGGGACGTCGACGCGCATGTGGTCGCGGCCCAGGAAGTACGTGATCCACGACGGCTGCCGGTACAGCTCCCAGTTGCGTGTGACCATGGGCCCGTCGCGCAACTCCTCCTCACGACCAACCGCCTTCAGGCGATTGTAAGCGCGAACGTAGACACAGTCGCGGTCGGGGTACACCTCGCACTTGCCGCGGAAGCTGCCGCCGCAGGGGCCGTTGCGCAGGTTCTTCGGGCAGGCGGAATCGGGGCAGAGGTACGCCAGATGCGGCAGCGCGCAGTCGCCGCACTCGCGGCAGTCGACCGTCACTTCCTTCGATACCTTCTCGACCCAGTGGACGGCGCCCTTCAGGAGCCGGTTGCCGTCGGCGACATGGCAGGCGCGCTGCGCGAGCCGGAAGCCGGGCGTGCGCGGCTGGAAGAAGGCGCCGTGGAGGACGCTCATCGCGCGGTACTGGAGTTGGGCGCGTCCCTTCGGATTCGGAAGCTTCTTGCGGTCGACGGGCGTAGTGGCGTTGAGGCCGGTCGCCGTGTCGGTCTCGAAGTAGTAGAACTGGCGCTCCTTCGGCTCCATGGGATAGACCATCTCGCGCAGGTGCTCCTGCCAGGCCGGCTGCATGTCGTCCGCGCGCTGGAGAACCTCCTTCACCTCTTCGACCTTCAGGCCGAAGCCGCCCAGGTGCACGCCCTGGTAGCCGAGCCCCCTGACGATTGCGAACATCTTCGCGGCGTGCTCCAGGAACCTGGGCCGGCCCTCCTTGCCCTTGGGGAACGTCTCGAAGTGGCGAAGAAGGGCGTCCGGGACGACGGCGCCGGGTATCTGGTTTCGGTTCATCGTGCGGGCGACGCCGGCGTTGAGGACGTAGACGTTGCCGATGATCGGCGTCGTGATGCCGTGCAACTCGACGTATTGCCTCAGCTCCTGCACCTTCCGCATGTCGTAGCCAAGCTGGCTGATGATGAAGCGGGCGCCGGCGTCCAACTTGCGGTGCAGCTTGTAGTACTGCGTCATCTGCTCCGCTTCGGTGAACTTGAAGGGGGAGACGCACGCCCCGACGAAGAAGTCACAGGGGGGCGCCAACGTCCCCTTGCGGGGGTCGACGTCGACCAGGCCTTCGTTCATATCATGGAGCAGCTTGATCAGTGTGACCGCGTCAAGGTCGAAGGCGGGCTTGGAGAGGCCCCAGTACCCTTCCTTCGGGTAGTCGCCGGTTAGGGCCAGGATATTGCGCAGCCCCATGCGCTCCAGCGCGTAGCCGCGGGAGATGGCGCCGTTGCGGGTGATGTCCTTGCAGGTGAAGTGGACGATGCAATCGAGGCCGGCGCTCTGTATCTCCTGCGCCAGTTCGTCCGGCATGATGGCGTGGCCGCCGCCCGGGTTATCGGTGAGGCTCATGGCATGGACGCGGCCGTCCGCGGCGAGTTCTTGGGCATCGCTCAGGAGCGAGTCGACGCCGCGTCCGCCGGGGCTGGCGGCAGGGACAGCCTCGAGCGTTACGACGAACTCGCCCTGCTCGAGCGCCGTGCGGAAGCGGCTGCGGGCGCGAGGCGGCCCTTCGACGGCTGAGTCGGACGCGTCGGTTGGGAGAGCGGCAGTGGGCGGTTCTTCTGTCACTTACACGTCCCCTTCGATGCCGGCGTGAGACGGGCTGCGCTTAGGCGAGCGTGATGGTCTGACCGTCAGAGTCGACCTGCATCAGCTCCGCCGCCGACACGCGCGGCAGGCCCGGCATCGTCATAATGCTACCACAGAGCATGACGACGAGACCGGCGCCGGCTGATAGTCTAACGTCGTTCACCGTGATGGTGAAGTCCCTGGGGGCGCCCTTCAGCTCCGACCTGTCGGAGAGGGACGCCTGGGTCTTGGCGACGCAGACCGGCAAATTGCCTAGGCCCAGCCTCTCGATCTGCTCGATGCTAGCCAGCGCCTTGCGGTCGTATTCGACGCCGGCCGCGCCGTACATCTTCGTGGCGATCGTCTCCATCTTCTCCTTGATCGGGAGGTCGAGTGGATAGAGGAAGCGCAGGGACGATGAGCCATCGCCGGCGACTTTCATTACTACACGCGCAAGCTCCTCGGCGCCCGCGCCGCCGCTATTGAAGCCGTCGCAGACGGCGGCCGGAACGCCGGACGCCTCGCAGTGACGCTGCACGGCCAGCAGCTCATCGTCCGTGTCTGCGTCGAAGCGGTTGATGGCGACGACGGGGGAGACGCCGAAGCAGCGTATGTTCTCGATATGCTTCGCCAGGTTGGCGAACCCTTCCTCCAGCGACCCGTCGCCGTGGTGCTTCAGCGCGCGTACGGTCGCGACGATGACTGCGGCGTTGGGCTGGAGGCCGGCGGTGCGGCACTTGATGTCGAAGAACTTCTCAGCGCCGAGGTCGGAACCGAAACCCGCCTCGGTGACCACGTAGTCGGCCAGCTTGAGCGCCATCGTCGTCGCAAAGAGCGTGTTGCAGCCGTGGGCGATGTTGGCGAAAGCACCGCCGTGGATAATCGCCGGCGAGTGGCCGAGAGTCTGGACGAGGTTCGGCTGGATGGTGTCACGGAGAAGGATGACCATCGCCGAGTCGGCCTTGAGCTGGGCGCAGGTCACCGGCTCACCCTGGTGCGTGTAGCCGACGACGATCCGCTTCAAGCGGTCGTGCAGGTCCGAAGGGTCCATCGCGAGGCTGAGAATCGTCATTACTTCCGAGGCGGGCGTGATGTCGAAGCCGTCCCTGCGGGGGAAGCCGTTCGATGTGCCGCCCAGGCCGATGATGATGTCGCGGAGGGCGCGGTCGTTGAGGTCGATGACGCGCTTCCAGGTCACGCGGCGGGAATCGATCTGCAGCGGGTTGCCGAAATAGAGGTGGTTATCGATCATCGAGGCAAGGAGGTTGTTCGCCTTCGATACGCCGTACATGTCGCCGGTGAAGTGGAGGTTGATGTCCTCCGCAGGCGTTACCTGGGCATAGCCGCCGCCGGTCGCGCCGCCCTTCATTCCGAAATAGGGCCCCCCCGACGGTTCGCGGAGGCAGAGGGTCGTCTTCTGGCGGAGCCGTGTGAGGGCATCGGAGAGGCTGATGGCGACGGTGGTCTTCCCCTCGCCGCTGCGGGTGGGAGTGACGGCGGTAACCAGAATGAGCTTGCCGTCGGGTCTCTCGGCTCTCTCGTGAAGGATAGAGAGGGGGAGCTTGGCGATGTACTTGCCGTGGAGGTTGATGCTCTCGGGATCGAGTCCGAGCATCCGGACAACCTCGGTAATCGGAAGCTTCTCGATGCCCTGTTCAATTTCCAGGTTCGTCTTCACAGGTAACCTCACACGATGATATCGGTCTGATGACGCAACGCATGCGGATACATTCCGAGAGCGCCCATTGCTGGTAGCGACCTGGCTGCGGGTTAGCGTCCGCTCTGATCGCCGTTGAAAGCGTACTGGAGATCCGCCGGACCGGAGAACCCGTTGCGACGTCACGTTCGTTGCCCGGGCTCCACTCATGAACATTATCTGCTAAAAAGGGCTAATAATCAACAATTTGTGAGAGGCTCCGTGTGCATGTTCGGCTGGGGATGCGCGTTGACAGGCGTGGGAGGCGTCACTAGAATGAGGGCAACGAGCGGGAATAGCTCAGTTGGCAGAGCATCTGCTTCCCAAGCAGAGGG
>DATLAX010000108.1:0-3864 GCA_035527215.1 Dehalococcoidia bacterium | reverse complement strand
AAGATGCGCGATAAGATCTACTACCGCCACACTCAGTACCCGGGCGGCCTGAAGAAGACGACCCTTGAGAGGATGATGGCGACTCACCCGACGCGCGTCATCGAGCACGCCGTGCGCGGCATGCTCCCGCACAACCGCCTCGGCGCCAAGCTGCGACGACACCTCAAGGTCTACGTCGGGCCGGAACATCCGCATCACGCTCAGACCGGCGACGCGCCGAAGAAGCCGAAAGAGGCCGTCGCTGAGAAGCCGGCCGCTAAGCCCGAGGCCGTCGCCGAGCCCGTAGCTGAGGCGCCGGTGGAGGTCGTCGCCGAGGAGACGCCGGAAGCCGCCGTCGAGGAGACGGTGGAGGAAGCGCCGGAGCCTGTCGTTGAGGCGCCCGAGGAGTCCGCCGCCGCTGAGGAGTCGTCAGAAGCCGCGCCGGAGCCTGAGCAGGAGGCACCGGAGGAGGAAAGCTCAACTTGAACCAACACTACTACGCAGGCACCGGTCGCCGGAAGTCAGCCGTCGCGCGCGTCCGTCTCTACCCGGGCGCGGGCGCCGTCGTCATCAACGGCAAGCCGATGGAGGAGATCTTCAATCGACCCGCCCACCTGAGCCTGGTGCTCAAGCCGCTTCAGGTCATCTCCCAGTCCGACAAGTTCAACGCGCAGGTGAAGGTCGAAGGCGGCGGCATCAGCGCCTGGGCCGGCGCGATTGCCCACGGCATCGCCCGCGCCCTCGTCGTCATGGACGAAAACCTGAGGAAGCCCTTGCGCGACAACGGCCTCCTCACCCGCGATTCCCGCGTCAAAGAGCGCAAGAAGTACGGTCTGAAGCGGGCCCGCAAGGCGCCGCAGTACACCAAGCGCTAACCGAACCATATCGACACAAACGTAGGGGGCGGGCATTTGCCCGCCCTCATCTTATGCGCCAACGATGTGAGGCCGAAGGGCCGTCTGTCCCTACGACTCCGCCAGCCACTTCTTGAGGTACTGGATCGCCGTCACCGGCGACGGACGCACCCCGTTCAACATCGCCAGATAGTAGCTCACCCAGTCGCCGAAGTGGATTAAGGTCAGGATGCGCGCCGGGTCGCCCTCGCCGCGCGCCTCGACGCGGTCGCTCGCCACCCCCGCAGCCTCCAGCGCGTCGTGCGTGCCGTTATAGCGCAGGATGTTCCGCGGGTTCAGCCCCCGATGGTACAGGAACACCACGAACGCCCTCTGCGCGATCTCTTTCGGCAGAGCGAACCCCTCGACGGCGTTGTGGTTCAGCTCCGACATCTCCTCGTAGAACGCCCACACCTTGCCGTTCTCGTTGAGCTGCGTCTTCCAGCGATGCGCCGCTTCCGTCAGCACCTCCGCGCCGTAGACCACCGGCAGCTTTCCCTGCAGGCGCACGGCCAACTGCTTCGCCGCGTTCTTCTCCAGCGGAACGTCGTCGCCGATCTCATGCCGCAGCTCCTCCATCAGCGCTACCGCCTCGTCGACGTCGCGAGACTGGTCGGGCAGGACGCCCGCCGCCTCCGCCAGCGCCAGCAGCGGCATCAGGCTGTGCCCCAGCGCCGACCGCGGCTCGCCCTGGTAGGCGAACACGTAGGCCGGCAGCCCGCGCGACTGCGCCAGCGCCAGCAGCTTCCCGCCGGTCGTGATGACCATCTTCTTCGCCGGCCCCGCCAGCGACTGCCCGAAAGACGACAGCACCTCCTCCGTCTCGCCGCTGTAGCTGCACGCGACGACGAGGCTCCGCTCGCCGACGAGCTGCGGCAGGTCGTAGCCGCGATGCACGAAGACCGGCTTCCGGCCATGCCGCATGGCGAGGCTTCGCACGATGTCGCCGGCAATCGCCGAGCCGCCCATGCCGAGCACCAGGACGCCGTCTACGTCCGCGAAGTCCCGCGGGAAACGGAAGATCTTCGCCTGTTGCCACGCCTCGCGGCACTGCTCCGGGAGGCCCCGTATGCGACCGCGCAGGTCGTCGGGGTCCAGGCGGGCGTAGGTCTGCGGATCGTCAAGCAAGTGCACTCTCGGTCTTCTCCTCAGCGGGCAGGCCCGCCAGCTCGCGGCCCGCCGTCAGCAGCGCCGGTATCAGCGCCCTGTCCGGCACCTCCGTGTAGATGCGCAGCAGCGGCTCTGTCCCCGAAAAGCGCAGCAGCAGCCAGCCGCCGTTCTCCAGGTTGAAGCGGAAGCCATCGGTGTCGTCCTGCGCCGTCACCCTCACGCCCGCGACGCTCCCGGGGCGCGCCGCCGCGACCCGCGCCAGGACGGTGTCCTTCTTCGCCGCCGGCATACGGATGTCGACGCGGTCGTAGTGGTGCGGCCCGACGCGCGCGTACAGCTCCGCCAGCAGCTCCGACGGCCGCTTTCCCGTTCGCGCCATGAAGTCGAGGAAGCAGAGCGCCGCCAGGACGCCGTCGCGCTCCGGCAGGTGGCCGCGGAAGGCGTAGCCGCCGCTCTCCTCGCCGCCGATGAGCCCCTTCGTCTCGATCATCTTCGGGCCGAGGTACTTGAAGCCGACCCGCGTCTCATGCACCGGCACGCCGTACAGCTCACCCAGCTTTATCACCATTTGCGTCGTCGTCAGCGACTTGATGATCGGCCCGCGTTCGCCGCGCGCCTCCAGAAGATAGTACGATAGCAGCCCGAACACCTGGAGCTGGTCGACGTAGACGCCGTTCTCGTCCACGAGCCCGAAGCGGTCGGCGTCGCCGTCCAGCGCCAGCCCAACGTCGGCCTTCTCCCGTCGCACCGCCTCCATGAGGCCGCCCAGGTTGCGCCCGATAGGCTCCGGTGCGCCGATGCCCGGGAACAGCGGGTTGCGCTCCCCGTGCAGCTCGACGACGCGCAGCCGCCCGCCGCTCAGCAGCCCCGGCAGGTAGCCCTGGCCGCTGCCGTACATGGAATCGACGCAGACCTTGAAGTCGGCGGCGCGCAGCGGCTCCAGGTCGACGAGCTTCTTGATCTGAGCGAAATACGCCGGCTCCGGGTCGAACAGCTCCACCAGTCCCTGTCGCTGCGCCTCCGCCAGCGGCATCCGCTTCGCCGCGCCCGACGCCTGGATCTCGGCCAGCGGCGCCTCCAGTCGCGCCACCACCTCCGGCGAGGCGCTGCCGGCGTACTCCGGCTTGTACTTGAAGCCGTTGTAGCGCCAGGGGTTGTGACTCGACGTGATCATCACCGCGCCGCCGGCCTGCTTGTCGAGCACCGCCCAGCTTACGGTCGGCGTCGGCGTCGGCCGGTCGCACAGCAGCACCTTGACGCCGTTTGCCGCGACGACCTCCGCCGTTGCCGCCGCGAAGTCCTCGGATGCGAACCGCGTGTCGTAGCCGACGATCAGCCCGCGCGGGGCCATGCCGCTTTCGTGGAGGTACTGCGCCACGCTCTGCGCGCACACCCGCACGTTGTCGAACGTGTAGTCGTCGCCGACGATTGCCCGCCAGCCGTCCGTGCCGAACTTGATTTCGCTTGCCATTCCGTTATTTGTCCTTCCCAGCGAGATGCGCCGCCGCCTCCGTAACGTCTTTCACTGTATCGATAGGCTTCCAGTAGGCGTCGCTCCGGAACCCGAACAGCCGCCCCTGCGACGCCAGCTCCGGGAACACCGTCGTCTCGTGGTCGCCGACGTCCGGCAGCATCGCGAAGAACTCGCGCTCCAGCGCGTACACCCCCGCGTTCACCCAGTACGGCAGCAGCGGCTTCTCCTCGAACCCGAGCACGCGACTCCCCCGCGACAGCCGCACGATGCCGAACGGACTGCGCAGCGCCGCCAGCATCACCGTCGCCACCGCGTGGGCCCGCCTGTGACGGCGCAGGAGCGGCGCCAGCGCCTGTTCGACCATGTTATCACCGTTGGTACCGATGACCGTCCTCTCGCCCGCTGGCA
>DATLAX010000107.1:0-2206 GCA_035527215.1 Dehalococcoidia bacterium | reverse complement strand
CCTCAATGAGTCGAACACGCAATCGCGCATAGATTTGGCGAGCTACGGGAACGTCAGTAGTGCGATAACAACGAAGCTCGCCGGTCAACGTGAACCCACAACGAAATACCCTCCACACGTAATACGTTCCGCTGACGCTTTTCCAGTTTTGGGCGCTGCCGCCTATGCTGTAATCGTTGTCCTCGTCGTCCACCGTCATCCTGTAATGAAACGGCCCCTCCCTCGACCACGCCCCCCTGCTTTCTTTTTTAAGCGCCCATCCGTATGCGTCCGTGTCGTAGTCTACGTTGTTGTAGTCATAGAGCGCGCTTTCGCGGCGCACGCCAGTGAGGAGTGCTCCGGCATGAGGGTACGACGCGGGGCTCGGATTGCCGTATTCGTACCTGTGGTGCATGGCGATCCTCCCGCCAGGGAGCATGAGCAAGCCGCCAGTGTGTGCGTCAACCATTATGCAGTTTCCGTTTCGCAGTAGTGGGTGCCCCACATTTCGCCCGCGTCGTAGAGAGTGAGCGCACCCGTTTCGTCGTAGCACGCAAGGCCAACCCAGCCCGCGCCGCCGACCGGAGGACACGCTTGAAGTCCCGTCGCCGGCCGTTGTTTCATTGGGGACATAAGCAGACCGAGAACTTTACCGCCCGTGCCGTCCGGTGCAGTTGAAGGCAACGTGCAGACGGCGTATGTCAAGTTGCATTTAGTGACGTGATCGCCTTCAGTCGGGCCTTCCGCCGGACCGTCACGCCAGACCCGCACGGCGAACAGCGCGCCCGCCCCGCCTATGCAGAAGACGTAGCGCGTAATGGGCGGCTGCTGTTCGTCGTTGAGCGCCCTAACGAGAACGGGGAACCCCACCGGCAGGCCATGCGTTGAGGCGGCAACTTCAGCAAGGTTCGAGGCCGTCACCACGCCATAGATCGGATCGTCCTCCGTCTCCGTTATGACGTCGATCTCGGGCTGGCTATCCTCGTCGCCCTCGTCGTTGGTGCAGTGCATCGGCTGGACCCAGTAGCGCGCGTCGGTGTACTCCTCCCATCCGTCCGGTGTCGCCACGATGATGCCCCACCAGGAGTCGCCGGTAACGCTACCCGGCCCGTCGCCACCGCCGGGCGTCTTGATCGCGTCGAGTATGGCGTTCAAGTGGTCCGCCTTGAGCGACATCGCGCCGGGCCTGAATCGCGGAATGTGGGATGCTCCCGCCACGACTACAAACTCCTGAAGCTGGTTTCGGGGAACGGCTTCTTGCTCCCGGCTTCGTTGATGTAGACAGTCTGCCAGCCGGGGTGCTTGGTCGGGTTGTCATCGTTGCCTGGGATGAAGAGGCAGTTCCATCCGGGCTTCTTGATGAGCAGCGTCACGGTGAGGTCGTAGGCCACTCTCACGCCGAAGGCAAACTCGAACTGGGACTCGTCGTATGAGCCCTGGGGCGTCACGCGGTAGCCGCCGAGAATCACCGTGCCGGCCGGCTGCCCCATGAATGACGAGCTGTTCGTCTTGCCCCAGTACGGCTCGAAGTGCTGAGCGATGGTGACGTTCGACGCAGCCAGCCCCGGCACATTCCAGTTCTTGCGCGTGATCGTCAGCGTCCCGACCTGATAGGGCACGGAGGCGGTGTTCGACTTGAGGGGCTTATCGGCGCCGTCGTTGTACTTGAGGTACTTGCCGGGCACCGTCAGGAACTCGACGTGCATCTCCTCTTCGATTGTGTTGGCCCACGTCTCCCCGCCCGCATCCTCGGAGTTCTCGATTTGCGGGATGCCGAATGATACCTGGACGCGCGCCTGTGGGTAGGCGATGAAGCCGTTGGATCCCTTGAAGGGCTTGCCGACGCCCCTGATGCGCGTAGTCCGTGCGCGATACGACGACCCGCTCTCGTAGGCCATGCCGCGCACTGTGGCGTGTAGGCCACGGACGTAGGAGATGCCGCCGAGCAGGCCCGTGATAAAATCGTCCACGTCGTTCCAGGCGATAAGGAATGCGCGCGGCTTGTTCACCCCGTCAAAGCCGACGACGGCCTCCTCGCCTGGATTGACTTCGACGTAGGGTACTCCGTTCAGTGTTCCCATTACGTCACCACTGGTCCACGGTTGATATTCAGGATTCGGTCGGCGATAGTCTCAGCGGTGTTCAGTAAGCCTTTGGTGTTCTTCTCTATGCCCTCCAGCTCACGGCCCTGCCCGAACACGGACTCCTGGAGCTTGCGCCAGAGCGA
>DATLAX010000106.1:0-2076 GCA_035527215.1 Dehalococcoidia bacterium | reverse complement strand
CACGCGCCTCGGAGATGTGCCCCGATGTTCTCGCGCCTGTGCTTGTCGCAGCGAGGGCGCTGCCTCCTTCGCACGAAGCGGCATGCGGGGAGCGCCGCCGGCTGGCGGCCGCGACAGGAGTTCTCAAGCAGCGGCTGCAGGAAGTCGTGCGTGCGTCGCCTGCGGCGGCAGCGTATGTTCGGGCGCGTGCGGCCGCTTTCGAGCCGCGGGCGACAAGCGCCGGTCATCCTGGACTTCTCGCCGCCCTGGTCGTCGCCCAGCCCTATCGGCCGATGTCGTGGCGCACCGGGTCGCGGAGCGTCAACTACCGGCGCTTCTTCGATATCGGCGACCTGGTCGCCGTCCGCCAAGAGGTGCCGGGCGTCTTCGAGCTTACGCACGGCTTCCTCCTCGAGTTGCTCGATCAGCCCGGCGTGGCCGGCTTCCGGGTCGACCACATCGATGGTCTGAGAGACCCTCGCGGCTACCTGGATCGGTTGCGCGCAGAGGTGGGCGACAGCTACATCGTCGTCGAGAAGATCCTCGCTGAGGGAGAGCGCATCCCGGAGAGCTGGCCGGTCGACGGGACCACCGGCTACGAGCTGGCCGCCGACATCGACCGGCTGCTGGTCGACGAGCCCGGATGGGCGCTGCTGCAGAGAGCCTATGAGAGCTTCTCGGGCGAGGTCGTCCCCCTGTTCCAGTCTCTGGCACGGGCCTCCAAATGCGAGACCTTGAGCGCCCTGTTCCCGCAGGAGGTGCGCGCGCTGGCCCGTGATTTGCCGGTGGTTCCGCCTCAGGAACAGCGGATTGAGGGGCGGCGCTCTGCCGCCGCCGACGCGGCGGCCATCGTCGACGTCACGGCCGCCCTGCGCGTGTATCGCACGTACTTCGGCGATCCCAGCTGCGACGCATACTCGGAACGATGGTTGCAGGACGTCGCAGACACACTCCGCGTGGACGGCGCGCACGCTCTGCCCGATGCGCGCCCAACGACGGCCACAGAGGACGTCCTTCGGACGATCGCCAAGGCACCGGTCGCCGAACGTGCCCTACAGTGGACGATGAGTTGGCAGCAGCTCACAGGGGCCGCCGCCGCCAAGGGCGTGGAGGATACGGCACTCTACCGATATCCGGTCCTGTTCTCGCGAAACGAGGTCGGCGCGGAGCCCGACGCACCGCCGCTCGACGCACTCGCGTTCCATGCCCGCATGCATCGCCGTCATCACGAGGCTCCCAGCTCGCTCAACGCCACGTCCACTCACGACAGCAAGCGGGACGAAGATGCCCGCGGCCGCCTCCACGTGCTGTCGGAGCGAGCCGCGGAATGGGCCGCCGTGCTGCGGCGCTGGCACGAGCTGAACGCTCCGTGTCTGCACCGGATCGGCGGTCGACCGGTGCCCAGCCGCCGTGAGGAGAATCTCCTCTATCAGTCGCTCGTTGCCCTATGGCCTCTCAGAGCGCAGGATGAGGCGGCCGCGACCGAGCGGATCTGCCGATATGCCGTGAAGGCCTTGCGTGAGGCAAAGCTGCAAACCTCATGGACCGACCCTGCCGAAGAGCATGAGGTGGCCGTTGAGAGCTTCGTGAGGTCGGTGTTGGCCCCCGACGGCCACGGCTTCCTCGGCGACCTGCGCGCGTTCACGCGGAGCATCGCCGCGTCCGGCGCTGTGAACGCTCTCGCCATGACCCTCCTGCGCGTCGTCGTCCCGGGCATTCCCGACACGTATCAAGGGACGGAGCTTTGGACGTTGCCGAGGTTGGTGGACCCGGACAACCGCGTCGCCGTCGACTTCTCGCTTCGCCGAAGACTCCTGGATGAGCTCGACCGTCGGGAGGCCGACGACCGGACGGCTCTGCTGGCCGACTTGACGACGGGGTGGGTGGACGGCCGGCTGAAGCTGTATGTACTGAGCCGGGCCCTGCGTTTTCGTCGCGATCACGAGTCACTTTTCTCGTCGGGCGGATACGTGGCGCTGGATACGCGCGGATCATCGGCAGGTACGGTATTCGCTTGCGCGCGCCGTCGCGGGGACGCCTGGGTCGTCTGCCTGATACCCCGCTTGAGCGATGGCCTGCGCCCGCCCGGGGAGCTTC
>DATLAX010000105.1:0-16727 GCA_035527215.1 Dehalococcoidia bacterium | reverse complement strand
CAGAGGTCTCTCGCGGTGTTGCGTTTATGTTAAATGCGAGGGGCTACGACGCAGCGCTAAGGCAGGCGCTTCTCGTACCACGCGACGTCCCAGAAACGGTCGAACTTGCGCCCCACCTCGTGCGTCACGCCCGCGAGCACGAAGCCGAATCGCTCGTGGAGGACAATCGACTGGGGATTCGGCAGGGCAATGGCGCCGATCACCACGTGCAGGCTCTCGTCGCGCAAGGTTTCGAACAGCGCGCCGTAAAGTGCGGAGCCGATGCCGCGCCCGACGGCCTCCGGCGCGCAGTAGACGGTCGTCTCGATGGTCCCCTCATAGGCGCAGCGCGTGCGAAAGTGGAAGCTGCCCGCATACCCGAGCACCACGCCGTCCTCTTCCGCGACGACCAGCCGGTGCGGGCCTGTGACGGCGAACTGCGCGAACCACTCACGCCGCTCCTCGAGCGTCACGGGTTCGACGTCAAACGTGACGTAGCTGTTGAGGACGTAGTGGTTGTAGATCTCCGTCAGCCGCGGCAGGTCACTGACGTGCGCAGGACGTGTTGTTGGCGGCACCAGCGTCTCCGTTCTTCGTTGGAACGTATTGTACAGTGTGCGGCGATAGATTGACGAGAACGCTTGAGGGTGCCGTTTCACCGCGTCTACAATGGACATGGAATGATCGCGACCAAGGAACCCCTGCTCAAACGCGTCAGCGCCCTGCCGAACAAGCCGGGCGTCTACATCTTCCGCAACGAGGAAGGACGCGCCATCTACGTCGGCAAGGCGGCCGCCCTGCGAAATCGCGTCCGCTCCTACTTCGGCTCGCCGCGCAGCATGGAGCCGAAAGTGCGGTCGCTGTCTTCGGCGATAGCCGACTTCGACTACATCGTCACGAACACGGCCCAGGAGGCGCTCCACCTGGAGGCGACGCTGGTCAAGCGCCACCAGCCCGTCTTCAACGTCCGCCTCAAGGACGACAAGCACTACCCCTACCTGAAGATCGACGTCCAGAACGCGTGGCCGCGTGTCGAGATCGCGCGCCGCATCGAGAACGACGGCGCCCGCTACTTCGGGCCCTACGCCAGCGCCGGCTCCGTGCGCCGGACGCTCGACGTGGTCAAGCGGCTCTTCCCCTGGCGCCCCTGCGCGGAGGAGATCACCGGCACGCGGCAGCGGCCTTGCCTGGACTTCTTCATCGGCCGCTGCATCGCCCCCTGCTCCGGCGCCTGCTCCAAGGACGACTACGACGAGGTGATCCGCCAGGTCGTCCTCTTTCTGGAAGGACGCACGGAGCACGTGTTGCGTGCGCTGCGGGCGCAGATGGAAGAAGCGTCGCAAGACGAGCAATATGAGCGCGCCGCCGTCCTCCGCGACCAGATTCGCGCTATCGAAAACGTGTCGGAGGCGCAGGTGACGGCTTACCCTCGACCGACCGACGAGGACGTTTTCGGGCTGGCCCGCTCCGACGGTGAGGCGGTCGCGCAGGTGCTGTTCATTCGCGGCACGAAGATGATCGGCGGCGACCACTTCCCCCTCGACGGCGCCAAAGGCGAATCGGACGCGGAGGTCGTGAACGGCTTCCTCAAGCAGTTTTACGAATCGTCCACCTATGTCCCGCGCGCGATCCTCCTGCCACTGGAAGTGCCGGAGAAGACAGAGATCGAGGAGTGGCTCTCTGAGAGGCGCGGCGGTCGAGTGAGTCTGCTGACGCCCAGACGCGGCAACAAGCGGCGTCTGATCGCCATGGCGACTGACAACGCCCGCGAGGCACTGGAGGTAACGCGACTGAAGTGGCTCACCGACACCGGCAAGACTCAGCGAGCGCTGGAAGAGTTGCAGGAAGAGCTGAACCTGCCCGCGCTGCCCCGGCGCATCGAGTGCTACGACATCTCCGACATCATGGGCGCGCACCCTGTCGGCAGCATGGTGGTCTTCATCGACGGCCGGCCGCGCTCCGCCGAGTACCGCCGCTTCCGCGTCAAGACCGTCGAGGGCGCGAACGACGTGGCGATGATGGCGGAGGTGCTGCGGCGTCGCTTCAAGCGGGCGGCGCAGGCAGTCGAAGAGAAGGCGGCGGGCGGGAACGAAGGCTGGGGCGCCCTGCCCGACCTGCTCATCGTCGACGGCGGCAAGGCGCAGCTAAACGTCGCCCTCGACGTCTTACGCGAGGCGGATGTGCCCTTCATACCGGCAGCGGGCCTGGCCAAGCAGCAGGAGGAGCTCTACGCGAAGGACCTGGCGGAGCCGATCGTGCTGCCGCGCACGTCGCAGGCGCTCTACCTAGTGCAGCGCATCCGCGACGAGGCGCACCGCTTTGCCGTCACCTATCACCGCAACGTCCGGCAGAAGGCGGGCACGCGGTCGGCGCTCGATTCGATTCCGGGCGTCGGTCCGAAGCGGAAGCGGGCGCTGTTGCGGAAGTTCGGCTCGGTGCGCGAGATGCGCGAGGCGAGCGTCGATGACATCGCGGCGACGGTCGGCTTCACGCGGTCGCTGGCAGAGCGGGTGAAGGAGTATCTCTAGCAGTCCGCCGCCGCGGCATCGCCGTCTTCTTCGCCGTCTTCCTCCTCCGGGTCCTCTCTGAGGGCGAACGGCGTTATGAACTCCATCAGCGTCTTTGCATTCTCCGCGGCGTGGGCGTCGGCGTCGTTGTTGAAGTAAACGAACACCTCGCGGACATCCTCCGGCAAGTCGCGCAGGCGGCCGGCCCAGATCGCCAGATCGCCGGGGCTATAGGAGCCGCCGTAGACGCTGTCGCTGCCGTGGAATCGCACGTAAGCGAAGTCCGTCGTCGCCTCGAGCGGTGTTTCCCAGCCGGCCATGTGGAAGGCGCAGAAGCCGGCGTTATGGATGCGCAGCAGTGAGAGCAGGTCGGCATTGAACCAGGAGTCGTGACGGAACTCGAAGACGTGGCGCATGTCCTGGGGCAGAAGCGATAGGAAATCGGTGAGGCGCTCCACATTCTCGGGCTTGTAGTGGAAGTTCGGCGGCAACTGATAGAGCACCGGGCCCAGCGAGTCGCCCAGCAGACGCGCTCGACCGAGGAAGTTCTCCAGCGGCTCTTCGCAGCCCTTGAGACGCTTGACATGGGTAATGTAGCGACTGACCTTCACGGCGAACTGGAAGCCCTTCGGCGCCGCCTTCGCCCACTTGCGCCACGTCTCCTCCGATGGAAGGCGATAGAAGCTATTGTTCAGCTCGACAGTTCCGAACTGCCGGTTGAAGAACTCGAACCACTTGCTGGAGGGCAAGTCCGGCGGGTAGAAGGGGCCGCGCCAGTGCTTGTACACCCAGCCGGAGGTCCCGACCCAGTAGTGCGAAGGCATACGCGCCCCGTCCGGTCAAATCGTCAATGCGGGCTCCCCCAAGCCAAGGTCGCCCGTCGCATTATATCATCGGTCTTCGCTAGGGCCGCCTTTACGCATGTGCTATCGTAAAGAAAAGGCGGCCCTGGTCAACAGGTCTGGAGATCGGCATGGATATCGATTTCGCCGCCGCCCGCACGGCTTTGACTGCCGGCCTGCGGCTCGAGATCAGCGACGAGCGCGTAGTGCAAGCGATGGGCCGCGTCCCCCGCGAGGAGTTCGTCCCCGCTGACCTGCGCCATCTCGCCTACGACGACCGCCCCCTGCCGATAGGCCACGGCCAAACGATATCCCAGCCGCTGATGGTGGCTGTCATGACGGAAGTGCTCCACCTCAGAGGCCATGAGAAGGTCCTCGAGGTCGGGACCGGTTCGGGATATCAGGCCGCTGTTCTGGCCGAGCTCGCGCAGCGCGTCGTCAGCGTGGAGCGTGTGCCGGAGCTGGCGCAGAGCGCGGCGGAGCACCTCAGGCGGCTGGGATACGACAACGTAGCAGTCCACGTGGCGGGCGAAACGCTCGGCCGGCCGGAGCACGCTCCTTACGACGCTATCCTGGTGACGGCGGGAGCTCCCCGTGTGCCGCGGCCGCTCGTCGAGCAGCTTGCCCCGGGCGGATGCCTGGTAATCCCCGTCGGCCAGCGCGCGGTGCAGCAACTCATATCGGTGACGCGCGAGAGGGACGGTCTGAAGGTACGGCGTCACGGTCAGTGTCGCTTCGTGCCGCTGATCGGCGAGGGCGCGTGGCCGGCGAGCGACTCGCAGGAGTACTAGCTTCCATCGATCCTGCGCGAGAGCGGAGAGCCGTGCGATGATCGCGCTCTTGTTGCGCGACTCGCGTTCGCTCCTCGCGCCTGCGCTGCGCCCAGCAGCGCGGACTACCACCGGCAAGACGTGATGTCGCGCCAGACGAAGGCCGGCGGCCCCGTGCAGTCGACATGTCGACATGACGAAAAGTGCCCCTTCCCCACTTCGACGACCGAGGCAAGCACCCAATTGTGGGCGCGCGGCTAAAAAAGATCGCAATTTCCTCGCCCATCTCATGGACAGTAGTGGCCGCTGTGGTACAATGAGCCTCGCTCCCTTCCCCGACCGACCAGTTCATGAGAGGTGACGGTCATGGACGACCACGTTGGTCAGTTCCTTCACTATCTATCAGTTGAAAAGGGCTCCTCCGCCAACACTATCGCTGCCTACGGCATTGACCTGTCGCAGTTCCGCGGCTACGTCAGCGCCTCGGACAACGGCAATGGCGACGCCCTCTGGAAAAACGTCGACCGCGGCGTCGTCATCGACTACATATCCGACCTGAAACGCCGCGAATACGCCGAGGCAACCGTCGCTCGCAAGATCGCTGCCATTAAGGCCTTTTTCGCCTACCTTCACCAGGTAGAGGGCATCGTCAAGCAGAACCCGACCGATAACGTCGGGTTTCGCGTGCCCAAGTCGCTGCCCAAGCCGCTCTCCATCAAGGAGGTCGATGAGCTTCTGGAGCAGCCGGCGCGCCGGGCGACGCCGGAGGCCAAGCGCGACAAAGCGATGCTCGAGCTCCTCTACGCCACCGGCATGCGCGTCACCGAACTCGTTTCGCTCGACGTCGGCCACGTGCACGTCAGCCCGCGAGCGCCGCACGTCCGCTGCCTGGGGAAAGGCTCCAAGGAGCGCACAATACCCATCCACAAGGACGCCCTCACCGCTCTCCAGGACTACCTGAACGACGGCCGGCCGCACATTGTCCGGAACAAGCAGCAGGCCGCCCTCTTCGTGAACCGCCGCGGCGACCGCCTCACCCGGCAGGGCTTCTGGCTGATACTTAAGGGCTACGCCAGAATGGCCGCAATCTCGAAGACCGTCACCCCACATACCTTGCGCCACAGCTTCGCCACTCATATGCTTAGAGGCGGCGCACCCCTGCGTAACGTGCAGGAGCTCCTGGGCCACGCCAACATGTCGACCACACAGGTCTACACGAAGCTGACGGACGACATGGTGCGCCAAGTTTACGAGAAGGCACATCCGCGCGCGAAATAGAGATTTGGCAAGAGCTTATTCAAGAGGCAGTCGCAACGTGGGCCGTTCGGCTGCTTTCTTCTTTCTCAGCCTCCTCGCACTTCTCGCGGTCGTAGCCTGTCGCGACGGCGGCGAACACGGAGCGACGCCTTCCCCGGCGGGCACAACCGCCGCGACCGCGACGCCGTCCTCCGGCGCCACATTGCAGGCCGAGCCCGATCTGGACAGTCTTCCCTCTCGCGACCTACTGGACCTTGCGCGACGGCTCGGCGGCATCGAGGAGGCGCCGGCGGATCCGGTCAACCTATCGCCCCAGAGTCTGAGCACCGGCGACCGCCGCCTCTTCAACGTGATAATGATGCCTTCCCCCGGCCAGGGCGGCGACGTCCCGCCGCGGCCGCTCGAGATCTGGGCCACCCTCCGTCTCGTGACGCCGCATGCCTACTTCTATGTGCAGGACGGCGAGTCCGTCTCGCCGGAGGACATTGACAGAGCGGGCCGGACCTTCGAGGAGACGGTCTACCCCGTCGTGACGCAGGCGATGGGCCGCGAGCGCGACCCGGGCATCGACAACGACATCCGCATCACCATTTTCAACGGCCGTCTCGAAGGCGCCGCCGGCTACTTCTCCGACCTGGACGGGTACCCGCGAGCGCTGGCTCCCCTGAGCAACGAGCGCGAGATGGTCTACATGGACCTCGGGCTCGAAGTCGGTAGCGACGCCTATACATCCGTGCTTGCACACGAGCTCCAGCACCTGATCCACTCCAACGGGAACCCGCGAGAGGACCTGTGGATCAACGAGGGCCTCTCTGAGATCGCAGGCTGGCTACCGGGTCAGGGATCGGGCTTCGGCGCGGCGTTCCTCGAAGCCCCCGACACGCAACTCACGGAATGGAGCGCCAGCGGCGACAACTACGCGCATTACGGCGCCACCGGCCTCTTCTTCCGCTACCTGGCCCTGCAAACGGGCGGCGTCGGCACGCTGCACGAACTGGTCTTCGAGAACGAGAAGGGGATCACGGGCGTCGACGACTACCTGCGCCGGCACGGCGGACTGGACCTCGACGGTCTCTTCGCCGACTGGCTCGTCGCGAACTACGTCGGAGGCCCTGAAGGCTATCCGGATGGCGGCCAAAGCGTCGCCCTTGCTGCGACTCTCGACAGCACAGCCACGGCGAACGCCGCGGTCCACCAGTTCGCCGCCGACTACGTCGAGGTCGACCTGCCCGGCCAATCCGGCACCTTCTCCTTCGACGGCGCGGAGAGCGTGCCTCTGCTCGCGGACCGGCCCCAAAGCGGCAGCGGCCAGTGGTGGTCGGCGCGCGGCGACAGCATCGACACCATGCTGACACGCGAGCTCGACCTCACAGGCGTCGATACCGCCACGCTCAACTTCTGGACATGGTTCGACATCGAGAGATGGTACGACTACGGCTATGTCGAGGTCTCGACGGACGGCGGCGACACCTGGCAGGTCCTGCCCGGTCGCCAGACGACGGAAGACGACCCCGTCCGCCAGGCTTACGGGCCCGGCTACAGCGGCAGGAGCGGCGGCGGCGAAACGCCGGAGTGGGTCGAGGAATCGATTGACCTGACCGCCTTCGCCGGCCGGAAGGCTCTCCTCCGCTTCGAGTACGTCACGGACGGCGGCCTGAACACGCCCGGCTGGGCCATCGACGATGTCAGCGTCCCTGAGATCGGCCTCTTCGACGATGCAGAGAGCGACGGCGACTGGACGGTCCGGGGCTTCCACCACATCACGGGCCCGATCGCGCAGCGCTTCGTCGTCCAGGTCATCGAGACCGGCGACCAGATGCAGGTGCGCCAGATCGCCCTCGACGCGTCGAACGACGCATCGATCGAACTGCGCGGGCCGGCCGATGGCGTCGCCAGGTCCGTCATCGTCATCGCCGCCACGAGCGAGGCCACGAGCGAGGAAGCCACCTACCGGTATTCCCTCACCACCTCCCCTTAGGCTTGTCGCCCGCCAGCCCAATCTATATGATTGGTTGGGATGATGATCTCTGTCGTGGGAGGCGACCGAGCTTCGAAGCAGGCCCTCGCGCTGGCCGAGGAAGTGGGGCGAGAGCTCGCGGGTCGCGGTTGCGTCCTCGTTTGCGGTGGGCGCGGTGGCGTCATGGAGGCTGCCTGTCGCGGCGCCCGCAGCAAGGGCGGCCACACTATCGGCATCCTGCCGACGAAGGACCGGAGCGGGATGAACCCCTACGTCGAGTTTCCCATCGTCACCGGCCTGGGCTACGCGCGCAACGCCCTCGTCGTCCTGTCCGCCGACGCCGTGATCGCCGTCGAAGGCTCCTACGGCACGCTCTCGGAGACGGCGCTCGCGCTCGCCTACCACAAGCCGGTCATCTCGCTGTCGAGCTGGACGTTTGCCCGCGAGGGCCACGAACGACCGCCGGTAATCCCGGCCAGGGATGCGAAAGACGCTGTGGAAAAGGCCATAGCCGCCGCTGAGGCGGCAGGCGATAGCAAAGGAACGGAGATTCCCGCCCATGGAGATTGAATCCGTCCTCGCCCGCGAAATCCTCGACTCCCGCGGCAACCCGACCCTGGAGGTCGAGGCCACTCTGATCGAAGGCTCCGTCGGACGCGCCGCCGTGCCCTCCGGCGCCAGCACCGGCGCCCACGAGGCGCTCGAGCTGCGCGACGGCGACGCCGGCCGCTACGGCGGCAAGGGCGTCCTGAAGGCCGTCGGCAACGTCAACAACCGCATCGCGGACGCCGTCGCCGGGCTCTCGGGGTATGACCAGCGGGCGCTCGACATGGCGATGATCGCGCTCGACGGCACGCCCGACAAGTCGAACCTGGGCGCCAACGCCATCCTGGGCGTCTCGCTCGCCGTGGCGCGGGCGTCCGCCTCGTCGGTCGGACTGCCGCTCTACCGCTATCTCGGCGGGCCGACGGCGAACCGCCTGCCGGTGCCGATGTTCAACATCCTCAACGGCGGCCGCCACGCCATGGGCTCGACCGACTTCCAGGAGTTCATGGTCATGCCCGTCGGCGCCGCCTCCTTCGCCGAGGGACTGCGCATGGGCGCCGAGGTCTACCACGCCCTGAAGAAGGTGCTGGCGGACCGCGGCCTGTCGACGAACGTCGGCGACGAGGGCGGGTTCGCGCCGTCGCTCGCGGGCAACAGCGACGCCGTCGAGGTCGTGCTCGCCGCCATCGAAGCCGCCGGCTACCGGCCCGGCGAAGACGCCGTCATCGCCCTCGACCCGGCCGCCAGCGAGTTCTACGACGCCGATTCGAAGAAGTACGTCCTGGCCAAGGAAGGACGCTCTCTGACCAGCGAGGAGCTCGCCGCGCACTGGCAGGGCTGGTGTGCTAAGTACCCCATCGTCAGCATCGAGGACGGCCTGGCGGAGGACGACTGGACCGGCTGGTGGAAGCTGACCGCCGAGGCCGGCCGCGACGTGCAACTGGTGGGCGACGACCTCTTCGTCACCAACACGGAGCGCCTCGCCAAGGGCATCCGCGAAGGCGCGGCGAACGCCATCCTCATCAAGCTCAATCAGATCGGCACTCTTACCGAGACGCTGGATGCCGTCGCCATGGCCCAGCAGGCCGGCTGGGCGGCGATAATCAGCCATCGCAGCGGCGAGACAGAGGACACGACCATTGCCGACCTGGTCGTCGCGACGGGCGCCGGGCAGATCAAGACGGGCGCGCCGGCCCGCAGCGAGCGCGTCGCGAAGTACAATCGACTGTTGCGTATCGAGCAGGAGATGGGAAGTTCTGGCGAATATTCAGGTTGGAACGCATTCCGCCTGCCAGCGCTGCGAGAGAAGAAAGCCAAGTGATAGGAGCAGGCATGATCACCACAACTACCCCAAGCATCGAAGGAAGGCCTGTCCGCGACTACCTGGGCATCGTCACCGGCGAGGCGATCCTCGGCGCCAACCTCTTCAAGGACTTCGGCGCCTCTATCCGCGACGTCGTCGGCGGCCGCTCCGCCGGCTACGAGAAGGACCTGAAGAAAGCGCGCGAGACGGCTCTTGCGGAGATGCAGGAAGCGGCCGAGGCGTTGGGCGCCAACGCCGTCGTCGGCATCGACATCGACTACGAGACGCTGAAGGGCAGCATGCTCATGGTCACCGCCTCCGGCACCGCCGTAAAGGTCGACTGAACGCAGTAACGATAACCGAAGACACAACCAAGTGGGGAGGAGAGACATGGCGACGAAGATAGGCATCAACGGTTTCGGCAGGATCGGCCGCCTCGTAACCAGGGCCATACTGGAGTACCACTCGGGCGAGCTGGAAGTGGCCGCGGTCAACGACCTGGCGCCGCCGGCAACGAACGCTCACCTGCTGAAGTACGACTCCAGCTACGGGCGCTTTCCAGGCAGCGTCACCACCGAAGGCGACAATCTGCGGATCGACGGCCATCTCGTCCGCGTCTTCTCCGAGCGTGAGCCAGGCAAGGTCCCCTGGCAAGAGGTCGGCGCGCAGATCGTCATCGAGTCGACGGGGCGCTTCACCGACGGCGAGCTGGCCAAAGCCCACCTCCACGACAGCGTCAAGAAAGTCATCATCTCGGCGCCGGCCAAGAACGAGGACCTGACGCTCGTAATGGGCATCAACGACGCCGCCTACGATCACGCCAAGCACAACGTCATCTCCAACGCCTCCTGCACGACGAACGGGCTGGCGCCTCTCGTGAAGGTCCTGCACGACACCTTCGGCATCAAGCACGGGCTCATGACCACGTCGCACGCCTACACTAACGACCAGGTGATCCTGGACACCGTCCACAAGGACCTGCGACGCGCCCGCGCCGCCGGCCTCAGCATCATCCCGACGACCAGCGGCGCCACGAAGGCCATCGTCAACGTGTTTCCGGAGCTCAAGGGGAAGCTGAACGGCCTGGCGCTGCGGGTTCCCACGCCCACGGTTTCGATAGTGGACTTCGTCGCCGACCTCGGGCGCAGCACGACGGTCGAAGAGGTGAACACGACGTTCAAGCAGGCGGCGGAAGGCCCGCTCAAGGGCATCCTCGCCTACGAGGAAGACCCGCTCGTCAGCATGGACTTCAAGGGCCACCCGGCCAGCTCCATCTTCGACCCGGCCCTGACGATGGTCATCGACGGGACGATGGTCAAGGTTATGTCCTGGTACGACAACGAGTGGGGCTACTCCTGTCGCACGGCGGACCTCTGCGCCGTCATGGCCGGGAAGGGACTCTAGGGGCGAGACTACTCCGCCCGTTTCACGGCCCTTTGTTCAAACGCGATGCGCGGCGTCTCCACCGTCATCTCGACGGCCGCCTGCCGCGCCGTCCACGTTATGTCGAGTTCCCCTCGCGATCCAGGGCTGGCCTAGCCTTGTACCGGCTTGGTAGAATGACGATACTGTTTCCGAAGACCGGCACGCGAACCAGCACGTCCAATCACGCAAGGAGGGACACCGCCCCCGTCGGGATGCGGCGGCGTCGCTGTTCAGAGGGTCTGTGAAAGAAGTCGTCGAACAGAACGAGGATGCTGCCGCGGGACGCTCTTTGAGCATCAAATCGGTGCCCCCTCCCAGCCGGCAGTCGCTTTCTAGAGCGCTCTTCCCCTTCCTCCTCGCCGTTATCCTTCTTCTCGGGTTCATCCTCCGCTTCTGGGGCGTGAGCTGGGACCAGGGTACCCACCTGCACCCTGACGAACGCTTCATCACCATGGTCGCGACGGACATGCGTGTCCCCAGCAGCCTCGGCCAGTACTTCGACACCGACCAGTCGCCGCTGAACCCCTACAACACAGACGCCGGCGCCGGCGCTTTCGCCTACGGCACCTTCCCCCTGTTCCTGACGAAGGTGACGGGCGAGGTGCTCCAGCACAATGACTTCTTCCCATTGAACCTGGTGAAGGACGGCCTGGATAAGGCGTTCGCCGGCGAGACGGTAAACTGGAACGGCTATGACAGCATCGACCTCGTAGGTCGCCTCTGGTCCGCGCTCTTCGCGACAGGCACCGTCCTCATGGTCTTCCTCACCGGCAAGGCGCTCTACGACCGTCGCGTCGGACTGCTGGCCGCGCTCTTGATGGCGACGTCGGTG
Organism: Dehalococcoidia bacterium; assembly: GCA_035527215.1. GTDB lineage: Bacteria > Chloroflexota > Dehalococcoidia > DSTF01 > JALHUB01 > JALHUB01. The sequence continues at coordinate 5,309 of DATLAX010000105.1, read as the reverse complement.
CTGGATATCCAGCTCGCCCACTACTTCACCGTCGACTCGTTCCTCACCTTCTTCGCCGCCCTCACCATCTACTACTGCGTTCGGATCGCCAAGTTCGGCAGGTGGAGCGATTTCGCGCTGGCCGGCCTCGCACTCGGATTCGCCACGGCGTGCAAGCTCAGCGGCGCCTTCCTGGCCCCGATCGTGCTCCTCGCCGTGGTCTGGCGGCTGTGGTCGCCGCTCATGTCCGGCCTGCGGTCCGAAGGGCTGTTGGCGGGTCCTCGCCCATCGCGCGAGCCCGACGAGCCCACCCCGCCCACGAACTGGACACCGCTGGCGCGACCCGCTCTGGGGTTGCTGCTGGCGGTCTTTGTGGCCTTCATCGTCTTCCGCGTCACGGAGCCTTACGCCTTCGGCGGTCCCCACGTCTGGAACATCATGCCGTCCCAGAAATACCTCGATGACATGCGCAACCTCATAGGGCTTCAGTCGGGCGGCAACGTTCCCTTCAACTGGGAGTGGGTAGGCCGGACACCTTATCTCTTCCCTCTGGAGAACATAGTCCTCTGGGGCATGGGCCTGCCTCTCGGTATCGCCGCCTGCGGCGCGTTCCTCTGGGCGCTCTGGCGGCTCTTCTGGCGGCGCGACGGGACAAATCTCCTGCTCCTGGCCTGGATCGTCTCCTACTTCCTCTTCTGGGGCCGCCAGTTCAACCTCACCGCGCGCTACTTTCTGCCCCTCTATCCCGCGCTCGTACTGCTCGCCGCCCAGGCCCTCGCCGAGCTATGGCGTCTCGCGAGCAGCGAGAGGCTGCGCGAATTCCTTCAACGTCGCTTTGCGCGGGTCCGGCCGGCGGCGCCCATCATCCTGAAGGGGACGGTTGTCGGCGTAACAGCGGGGACGGTGCTCTGGGCGCTGGCGTTCACCAACATCTACCGGCGGCCGCTGACGCGCGTCGAGGCGTCGGAGTGGATGCTCAACAACCTGCCGGCGCAGTCAATCATCACCCACGAGGTATGGGACGACGGCCTTCCCTTCAACGTCCGCGGCAAGCCCGGAAAGGCGATCGCCGGCTGCAAGAGCGGCAACGAGTGCGTTTCGCAACAGGGGCAAGAGCCGCCCGACTTCTACGTCCTCGACATCGAGCCCTACGCCCAGGACCTCTCGGACCCGTCGTCGACGCTCCTGGACGACATCAACCACGCCGACTACATCTCTCTGAGCAGCAACCGCCTCTACGCGTCGATTCCGCGGGCGCCGGCGAAGTGGCCCATGACCAGCAGCTTCTACAAGCTCCTCCTCGAAGACAAGCTTCCCGGGTTCCGCCTGCTCAAGACGTTCACGTCCTACCCGACCCTCCTCGGCATCAGCATCAATGACGACGCCGCCGAGGGTAACTTCACTGTCTATGACCATCCGAAGGTGCTGCTCTACGAGAAGACCGCCGACTACACGCCGGAGCGGTTCATGGCAGCGGTCGCAGAGGACGCCTGCTCGCTGGCTGCGGTCCCATCGCTGGCGCCGTCGAACGCCGCCCAGAATGCGCTGCAGCTCCGTCCCGACGACTGTCAGACGCAGCGCGCGGGCGGTACCTGGTCGTCGATCTTCGATCCCACCAGCCTCAGCAACCGGTTCCCCGTCATCACCTGGCTGCTGGCCATCGAAATCATGTCGCTGGCGGTGCTGCCGCTCGGCCTGTTCCTCTTCCGCGCCCTGCCCGACAGAGGGTACCTTCTGGCAAAGCCGCTTGGGCTGCTGGCCGTCTCCTGGCTCGTCTGGCTCGGCGCCAGCGTGAAGCTCTTTCACTTCAATCGCGAGAGCATCTTCGCGATGCTCGTCCTGGTCATCATCGCCGGCGCGGTGGTGGCGCGGCTCAACCGAGACGACTTGCTGGCGTACGTCCGCGCGCACTGGCGGCGCATCCTGTTGTACGAAACGCTCTTCCTGGGCGCCTTCCTTTTCTTCTACTGGATACGCACTCTCGATCCGGACCTGTGGCATCCGTTCCGCGGCGGCGAGAAGCCGATGGAACTGGCCTACCTCAACGCCGTGACCCGCAGCACGACGATGCCGCCCTACGATCCCTGGTTCGCCGGCGGCTACCTCAACTACTACTACTTCGGCCAGTTCATGACCGCGACGCTGATCAAGCTCACGGGCATTCTGCCGGAGATAGCCTTCAACCTGGCGGTGCCGCTCTTCTTCGCCATGACCGTCGGCGCCGCCTTCTCCGTCGTCTACAACCTGACGGAGGCGACGCGACGGCGCGTCCGCTGGCGGCCCGGCTTCAAGCGCATCGGAGGCAGTGGCCCGCTCCTGGCGGGGATCCTGGGCTTCGTGCTGGTCGCGGTTATCGGCAACCTGGACGGGGTCTACCAGACGGCGGAGCGCTTTACTCAGGTCGGCCATTGGCGTGCCGGCGACGGTATCTTCTTCGTCAGCGGCTTTGTCGGTATGCTCGGCGGCATTTGGAGGGCGATATTCAACAGCGGCATACGCCTGGAGCCGTTCAGCTTCTGGGACTCCAGCCGGATGATGCCGCCGCAGATGAGCATCACGGAATTCCCCTTCTTCAGCTTCCTCTTCGCCGACCTTCACGCCCACGTGATGGCTATACCCTTCGACGTCGCGATACTCGGCGTGGGGCTTGCGCTGGTAATGACGAACCGCAAGGACATGCCCAGCGCGCGCCAGCGACAGGTCGTGAGCTGGCTCGGCGTGGGAGTGCTCGCTCTCCTGATCGGCGCCCTGCGACCGATCAACTCCTGGGACTACCCCCCGTTCCTGCTCATCGGGATTGCAGCCGTCTTCATCGGCGAGTGGGCCGCCGAACGGCGCATGGGCTGGCCGGCGGCAGGAAGGGCCACAGCAAAGGCGGTAGTCCTGGTCGTTCTCTCGATCGCATTCTTCCTCCCCTTCTGGCGGGACTACCACCTCTTCTACACAGGCTTCCACGCTACCGCTTTGAACCAGCAGGACAAGACGACTCCCTTCCACCAGTATCTAGCCCACTTCGGTATCCTGCTCTTCGCTGCCGGCACACTCGTGGTGGCGCTGGGTTCGCGCTTCTTCCGCCGGCGGCCGAGGACGAAGGTGATGCTGTATCTCGGCACGGTGGTCGGGGTTCTGCTCATGATCGTCCTTGGCATGGCGCTCATCGGCGACAGCGAGCGGCTGCCAATCACCTTCAAGGGGCTCTCGGTGACCGACTTCCTCCGCGACCTCTTCTCCAACGGCATACCGGTCGTCGCGTTCTCCATTGCGGCCATCGCCCTTTTGGCGGTCCTAGCATGGCAAGAGTTGCGGGGAAGCCGTCCTGACGCGCCGCTGCGACTCTTCCTCCTGGTAATGATGGCTGTCGCGCTGGCGCTGAGCGCGATGGTCGACATCATAACGCTCGACGGCGACATCGAGCGCATGAACACGGTATTCAAGTTCTACCTCCACATCTGGCTGCTGCTGGCGATCGCCGGCGCCTTCGCTGTCTGGTACGTCTTCGCCGCTCTCGGCTGGCGGCCTCTGAAGCCGCCGCCGCCGGGAAACACCCGCAGCCGCATCGACCTTCCGAAGGCGGGTTGGGCTATTGCCCTCGTCATCCTTGTCGGCGGCGGCCTCATCTACCCCATCTCCGGCACGCGCGCACGCGTCGACAGATCCGAACGGTTCCCGCAGTACCACGGCCACACGAACGACGGCATGGACTACATGCAGTACGCCGTCTACGGCGACGAGCACGGTGAGATCGAGCTGTCGTATGACTACGATGCCATCCAGTGGATGCGCGCGAACGTGGAGGGCTCGCCCGTCATCGCCGAAGGCTCGGCGCCCGGCTACCGTTGGGGCGCCCGCTTCTCGATCTACACCGGCCTGCCGACGGTCATCGGCTGGGGATGGCACCAGAAACAGCAACGGGGCGAGTTCGAGCAGATGATCACGGAACGAGAGCAGGAACTCAAGGACTTCTACTCCGGCCCGACCATCGAATCCGCCGTCGACTTCCTGCGAAAGTACCGCGTTCAGTACGTCATCGTGGGCCAGTTGGAGCGCCTCTACTACCAGAGCCAGGGACTCGCCAAGTTCCCGGCGATGGCCGGCCGCCAGCTTGACCTCGTCTTCCAGAACGAGCAGGTTCAGATCTACAAGGTCATCGACCTGCCACCCCTCATCCCATCCGCGGACGTCAAGGCTCAGTAGCCCCGCGTTGTACACAGGCGCCGTTCTCCCAGAGGCGCCCGCGCCGGCTCGAACCTTCAGCCGTGTGCCGCCAAACCCTTACAGCTCTGCCCCAACACTGCTATGCTGGGCTACGGAAGGGCCGCGGAAGGAAAACGTAGGCGAGGACTCTACTCCTCCCGTCCCGTGCCGGTCCCTGTTTCCTGAGCCCGCCCATTCCGGCGCATTGCCCGCCTTCCCGGGCCTTTTCGATGTTCTTCGCCCCGTTCTTCGCGTCCTTTCCCAGATTCACTTCTCCCTTCCTCAGATTCACATGCACCAGAGAAAAAACAATTGACATCAATTGGTCAATCAAACCGCTCCCAATGTGCGGCCACACCCCACACGGCCGGCGCCGGCCCAGTAGCATGTCGCCAGAGCACCGAACGGGTAGCGACCTTGACGGGCCTGCTTCGTCGACCCTAGAATGAATCTGAGGCCCCATGCTTGAGCTCCTTACCGACAAGCTCCAGACCGTATTCCGCCGCCTCAGCAGCCGCGGCGTCGTCAGCGAGAAGGACCTCGACGACGCCCTGCGCGAGGTGCGCATCGCCCTCCTCGAAGCCGACGTCAACTTCAAGGTGGTCCGCGAGTTCATAAACGCGGTCCGCGAACAGGCCACCGGCGCCGAGATCCTGGGCAGCCTCACCGGTCCCCAGCAGGTCATCGCCATCGTTCAGAGGCAACTCGTCCACATCCTGGGGGAGACCCACAGCTCAATCCGTTTCGCCGGTCAGCCGCCGACGACGGTCATGCTCATCGGTCTCAAGGGCTCCGGCAAGACGACGACGGCCGCCAAGCTTGCCCTGCACCTGCGTAAGAGCGGCTCGCGGCCGCTCCTCGTCGCCGCGGACCCGCATCGCGTGGCCGCCGGCGAGCAGATCCAGGCGCTCGGTCGCCAGCTCAACGTGCCCGTGTACGCCGACGAAGGGACGCCGGCAGCCGTCGCCCAGGGCGCGCGGGAGGAGGCGCGCCGGCTCGCCGCCAACGTGCTCATTGTCGACACGCCGGGCTACATGCAGGTCGCGTCGGAGATGCTGTCGGAGGCCAAGGAACTGCACGACTCCTTCTCGCCCAACGAAGTACTTCTCGTCGTCGACGCGATGACGGGCCAGGAG
>DATLAX010000104.1:0-3642 GCA_035527215.1 Dehalococcoidia bacterium | reverse complement strand
CCACACTCGCATAGGCGCGGCGGTTGATCGCAATCGCCGTCGCAGCACCACCACCGAACTCCGGCGGCTCCGCCATCTCCGGCTTCGCCTTGTACACGGGCTCCATACTGCGCTTGCCCGGCGCCCCGCCGAACGTGCTTTTGTTACTGATGTACTCCAGCCCATACTGCCCTTGCCGCTTCTCCCAATACTCCATCCCGCCCGCCACCGGCTCCAGCTTCCGGTTCGCGTCCGCAGCTACTTTCTCGGCGCGCCCCTGCGCATCCGCACGAACCTTATCCACCCAGCGTCGGAATTGATCGCCCAGCTTGTTGCGCTCCATGTCCTCCCACGCATCCAGCGCGGAGTTCATGTCCTCGCCCGCGGCCTCCCACGATACGTTTGCGATCGCGTCCAGCTCCAAGCGAAACTTTTTGATCTCTCCGCCCAGCTTGGGCATCCACTCCATTGCCCGCATAATGGTGCCCAACACCTTGAGCAGCGCGCTGAATAGCGCCCGGACCACGGATCTCAGGGCGAGGAATACGGCCTTCGCGAAGTTGAAACTATTCGCTAATTTCTCGATAGCTGATACCATCCAGCCGACGGCTTCCGTTACCCGGCCCGCCATGCCTTCGCCGGTCGTCGCAAACTCCGTAAACTGAGCAGCGATAGCGTCAATGAACGGCGCCAGCTCAATAGCCAATCGTTGTCCTATCGCCATAATCGCCTCGCCCACTCTCGTCATCGCGTCATTGGCCGCCTCCACCTTCGCGGCATCCACCCGGCTCAACGAAAGCCCCAGGCGCTCCGTCTCCGCAGCCATCGCATCAATGCCCGCTGCGCCCTGTGTCGTCATGTTCACAATCGCCAGTCCGCGGGCGCCAAAAATCTTTGCACCCGCCGCCGCTCGCACGCTGCTGTTCGTCACATTGCTCAATGCCTCGGCGATTTTCCGGAATGCCTCATACGGCCCGGCCGCCGCCAGCGCCGTTGCATCGAGCCCCAAATCCTCAAGCGCCTTCTTCGCTTCACCTGTGCCGGCCGCCGCCTCGCCAAGTCCTACCGTCATCCGCTGGATCGCCAGGCCTAGCGCATCTTCCTCCATCCCCGCCAGCCGTGCCCCATGCTGCAACGTCGCCAACTGCTCCGTTGTCAACCCGAGTTTATCCGAGGTCTTCGCCAGCGCGTCGACACTCTCCAGCCCGCTCCTCGTCATCATCGCCAGGCCGCCCAGCGCCGCCGCGCCCGCCGCGATCCCCATACCCGCAAGCTGACCGCCCACGCGCACCACGTCCTGGCCGAACTTGTGCATGCGCCGCTTCGCGCGATTCAGCCCCTTCTCAAACTGGGCCGTGTTCGCCGATAGGACCGTCACGATCTTCCCAAGTACCGCCATCGCGTCAGTCCTTCATCGAAGGCATGACCAGTCCTGCCGCTCGATAGAATCGCGCCCGCATGTCCCGCCAGTCCTGCTGTGGTCTCTCAGCGCGCCTCGCCGCCGCGTCGAAGTCCGGCATGAAGTCCTCGATCTTGTAGGCCCGCTGGCTCTTGCCGCGATTGACGTTCGCCAGCACCGTCGTATTGATCGCCGCCCGCAAGTCCGCCCGCTCCTCGCCCCACGGCTCGATCTGATAGTACGCCAGCCACTCCGTCAGCTCCCGACTGTCGCACCGCGTCAGTAGCTCGCGCACCGTCATTCCGAGGCGGGCGGCGAGTCGGAACCAGAATCGCCGGACGGGCCGCTCGGAAAACCCGCCAAGGCCGCCTCCTCGGCCGCCTCTTTCATCCCATTCAACTCGAGCCCCGCGTCGAGGATCCGGTCGAGCGCCTTCCCGCTCTTGCGGCTTAGCACGCCCACGTCGCCGTCGGTGAATAGCCGCCGCCCCTCAGCGTCGCACAGCACCACCGCCGCGAACCGGCTGCGGAAGTTCATCAGCCGATTCGGTCCGGCACTCGCCGCCACGCTCGCCTCGAATCGGTCGCGCTCCACACCGCTCATCACCCGGAGGTGCACTACGCAGCCCCATTCCGGGATCTCCAACTCCTGGATCGTTGCGTCCTCGACCTCCAGGATCTGCGACCGACCGAACCGCGGCAACGCCGCACGCCGGGCTTCCGCCTCAGCAGCCGCGGCCACGCTCTTCGCCTGCCGAGCGGCACGCTGGCGCGCCTCGCCGCGCTCTTCCTTCGTCTCGGCTGCCACCATCCGCGCCGGCTCCACCGGCGCACGCCCCTTGTCTTCGCTCATGACCTCACGCTCCTCTCATGCCCCCCGTCGATGTTACGAGATCGCGCCCGTGACCTTCAGCGTCATCGAGCCCTCCATCAGCTCGCCCACGCGGGCGCCTCGCGAAAACGCGGTGCAGAACGCACTGAACGCGTCGGTGTTGCCCGAGCCCGCCCAGTTAATCGTTACCGTCTCCGCGGCCGACGTGATGATGTCGCTGATGCTCGGATCGAACTGCACCGTCAGCTCCACCGTCCCACCGTTCGCCAGCGCCTCCGGAATGAAGGTCCGCCACGTGCTCGTCCCGAGATAGCTCGTCTCGATCTCGCCCCGCTCCGCACTCGGACCCTGCACGTCCGTGATGTGCATGTTGAATCCGGAGGTCGCAAAGGTTACCGTCGTCCCGCTGCCGTCTGCTACAGCCATCGTCTGGCTCCTCTCATGTTGTCGAGCTCTGCGTCAATCCCCGAACGTCGGCACCGTCTCGGTCGCCGTGACCATGAAGTCCAAGCTGCGCCGGTGCCCGCCCCACGCCGCGCCCTGCATCGGCGGCTCGAAGTCATCGCTGTCGCCCTCCAGCCGGATCGTGTGCACTGTCACCGTCCCCGCGTAGCACGTCACCGTTGCCGGCCCATATCCGTCCAGCGCCAAGCGCACCTGCTCCGCTAGGTCGCGTACCGCCAAATAGCCGTCCGCGTAGCAGTCCACCTGAAACCGCACAGTCTCCACGCCCGAGGCCGCCCCAAGGTGTCGCGCATGATCCGCAGAGATCCTCCGATAGACCAGGTACGGATACTTCTGGCCCGCTGGGCTCTGCTGCGCGTACACGTCGAAGCCCACCAGCGCCGATACGCCCGCGTGATCGGAGAGGATCTGGCACAGCGCGTCCTCCACGAGGCAGGTCGGCGCGCCATCCGTCACCGCGAACAGCACGGGCACCGACACCGCCGCCGCCGTCCCGTACACGCTCACGCAGTAGGCGAAGTAGCGCCCGTTGCCCAGGCTCAGGCTCACCGTCCCATCCCCACTCCTCGAGCCGCCCGAGGTCCACGCCGCCGCGCCCCACGCCGTCGTGTACACCGTGTTCGTCGTCACGCCGTCGCTGCCGCTCACCGTCGCAGTCGCGCCGGTCCCGTCACCGGCGTCGGTCACACTGAGACTTGGCGTGCTCGGCGTCGCCGCATGCCCCAGCGTCCTCAGTACCGATCCGACTGCCCCACTCATGTCGTGTGCACCTGATTGCCGACAAGTTGCGTCTCGGCCGTCACGTTCGTGCCGTCCGCAGTCGTAAGCGCCTTGCGCATCAACTCATTCGCCGTGCCCTTGATCTTCCACACCAGCTCCCACGGCGTCTGCGTCGTGTCGACCGTCACGTCGGCGTCCACGTACGCCTGCAAGATCGCGAGATTCGCCGCCGTCGCCACTGTCGCGTC
>DATLAX010000103.1:0-9323 GCA_035527215.1 Dehalococcoidia bacterium | reverse complement strand
CCAGCGTCGCGCCCTTCTTCTCCAGCTCGATAACCTTCTCGACGACGGAGTTCTTGACGAGGCGCGACGGGTTCATTATCGACTTCATGCAATAGACGGTCTCCGTCTCGGCGGCCTGGACCATCCACTCCTTGAAAGCGTCCTGTCCGCGACACTCCTTCGTCGCCATGAAACGCGTGCCCATCAGCACCGCGTCCGCGCCGAGCGCCAGCGCCGCCACCAGCCCGCGACCGTCCGCGAAGCCGCCGCCGGCCACCAGCGGCAGCTTGACCGCGTCCGCCGCCGCCGGCGCCATCACCAGCGTCGTCACCTCGTCCATGCCCGGGTGGCCGCCCGCCTCGTGCCCCACGACACATATCGCGTCGACTCCCAGTCGCTCCGCCGTCAGCGCGTACTTCACGCCCGGCACCTTGTGCATGATCTTCACGCCGGCCCCGTGCAGCGGCTCCACCACTCCCTTCGGGCTCCGGCCCGAAGTCTCGACGACCGGTACCTTCTCGTCGATGGCCACCTGTACCCACTCCTCGATCGGCTGCGGCCGCGCCGACGCGAACAGGTTGATGTTCAGACCGATCGGCTTGTCGGTCAGGTCCTTAGCCTTGCGAACGTCTTCCTTCAGTTCGTCGATAGTCGGGTACGTGGCGGCCGTCAGAAAGCCCAGCCCGCCCGCATTCGCCACCGCCGCGATGAGTTCCGCCCGGCCAACCCAGAACATGCCGCCGCAGAGAATCGGGTACTTGATGCCGAACAGCTTCGTGATCCGTGTCTCCAGCATTAAGGGACTCCCTTCTTCCCGTCTCAGGAGGACGCGCTACCGGACCACCGCCAGCTTGCTCTTCATTTCCACCCTCTCCGCATGGAGAGCGGCGTTCAGGACGTCATCTACGTGGTCCGCCAAGACGAATTCTATATCGTGTCGGATTTCGAGAGCAATCTCCTCCAGGTCCGGCTCGTTGTCCCGCGGCAGCACGATGCGCTTGATGCCCGCCCGGTGCGCCGCCAGCACCTTGTCCCGTATCCCGCCGACCGGCAGCACCTTCCCCCGCAGCGTTATCTCCCCCGTCATCGCGACCTCTTTGCGCACCGGACGCCGCGTCAACGCCGACACCAGCGCCGTCACCATCGTCACGCCCGCCGACGGCCCGTCTTTGGGGACAGCCCCCGCCGGCACGTGAATGTGCATGTCGCAACTGTCGAACGCCCCAAGATCGATCCCCAGGTCCTCGGCGCGACTCCGCCCGTACGTCACCGCCGCCTGCGCCGACTCCTGCATCACGTCGCCCAGCTTGCCCGTCAGCGTCAGCCGCCCCTTGCCGGGCACGCACATCGCCTCCACGTACAGGATGTCGCCGCCGACCGCCGTCGCCGCCATCGCCGTCGCCACGCCGACCTCGTCCTCCTCCTGCGCGACCTCCCAGCGAAAACGTCGCGGCCCCAAGGACTTCGCCAGCGTCTCCGGCGTCACCGTTATAGCGTCGACCGATCCGCGCACCACCTCTCGCGCCACGCCGCGGCATATCGTCCCTATCTCCCGCTCCAGGCCGCGCACGCCCGCCTCCCGCGTATAGCTGCGGATCACCTCCAGCAGCGCCTCGTCGCTGATCGTCAGCAGGCCCGGCTGGAGGCCGTTTTCCACCACCTGGCGCGGCGCCAGGTACCGCTTCGCTATCTCCAGCTTCTCGTGCTCCGTGTAGCCCGGCAGCTCGATGATCTCCATCCGGTCCAGCAGCGGCGAAGGTATCGAGTCCATGATGTTCGCCGTCGTAATGAACATGACCTTCGAGAGGTCGAAGGCGATGTCCAGGTAGTTGTCGACGAAAGTGTAATTCTGCTCCGGGTCCAGCACCTCCAGCAACGCCGACGCCGGGTCGCCCCGAAAGTCCACACCCAGCTTGTCCACCTCGTCCAGCATGAACAGCGGGTTGTTCGAGTCCACACGCCGAATCTCCTGGATAATGCGCCCCGGCAGCGCTCCGACGTATGTCCGCCGGTGCCCCCGTATCTCCGCCTCGTCGCGCATCCCGCCCAGCGACATCCGGACGAACTTGCGTCCCAGCGCCCGCGCTATCGACTGCCCCAGCGACGTCTTCCCCGTGCCCGGCGGCCCCACGAAACAGAGGATCGGCCCCCTGCTGTCAGCTTTCAGCTTGCGCACCGTCAGGAAATCCAGGATCCGCCGCTTCACCTTGTCCAGCCCGAAGTGGTCTTCGTTCAGTATCTCCTCCGCCCGGTCGATGTCGAGGTTGTCCTCCGTGCTTTTGTCCCAGGGGAGGCTCACCAGCCATTCCAGGTAGTTCCGCGACACCTGGTACTCCGCGGCCGCCTGCGGCATCGAGCGCAGCCTCTGCAACTCGCGCTCCGCCTCCTTGCGCGCCCCCTCGGGCATGTGCGCCTCTTCCATGCGCTTCTGCAACTCGTCTATCTCCGGCGTCAGCTCCGACTCGCCGAGCTCCCGCTGGATCGCCTTCAACTGCTCGCGCAGGATGTACTGCCGCTGCCCCTGCTCCATCTCACCGCGCACCTTCGACTGAATGTCCTGCCCTACTTGCAGCACCTCCAGCTCCCGCGTCAGGAAGTTGTTGACGAGACGCAGGCGGTCCTCGATCTTTGCCGCCTCCAGGACGGCCTGCCTCTCTTCCGGCTTCATGTTTATGTGGGCGGCGATGAAATCGGCCAGCGAGCCCGCCGCGGCGATCGTCTCCGCCGCAGCGCTCAGTTCCTCCGGCAGCGCCTCCGTCAGCCCGACCGCCTTCTGGAACTGATTGAGGATGCTGCGAGACAGCGCCTCCATCTCAATTCCCTGTTGGTCCGTCTCCCGCACCACCTCGACACGCGCCCGCAGCGAAGGCTTCTCCTGCTCCATCGCCACCAGGCGCACCCGCGCCACCCCCTGGACTATCGCCTGCACGGCTCCCGTCGGCCCCCGCACCATGCGCAGCACGTTAGCAGCCGTTCCAACCGAATGAAGCTCGCTCGACGGCTGGCCGTCCGGCCCCGCCTTCTGCGCGAATAGCGCCATCATCTTGCTCGGACTCGCCGCCGCCGCCGTCACCGCCTGCACGATCCCCTCGTCCGCTGACGCCAAAGGCACCATCAGGCCCGGGAAGAGCACGATGCCGCCGCTCGCCAGGGCCGGCAGTACGTCCGGCACCTTGAACCCGTCTTCCGGCCTCTCCTGCTCTTCAGCCTTAGGTTCAGCGTTCTGCTCTGAGTTCTTGTTGTCATCCATGGCAATCCCCCGGAAATGCTAATCAGCCTGCCTGCGCACGTTCACCCGCACCCGGTGCGGGGCCTCCATGCGCAGCTTTGGCAGGATGATGCGCAAGAACCCTTCGGAATAGCACACCGTGGCCCCGGCGGGGTCGACCTTCGCCGGCAACGCGACCGTCCGGCAGAAGACCCCGTAACATATCTCCATCTGCGTATGCCGCTGATTGGGATGAGCCTCGCGGTCGATCTTCTCGCCGTGAAACGTGAGCCGGTCGCCTTCGATCTCAATCGCGACCTCCTCCCCCTCGATGCCCGCTATCTCGGCGACGATCACGATCTCGTCCTCCGTCTCATAGACGTCTGTCGGCGGCGCCAGCATGGGGCTGCAGAAGCGAGACCGCCCCGACGGCACGCCGGAGAGCCGCCTCCACATCTGGTCCATCTGCTCGTGCAGTCGCTCGAACTCTGAGAATGCGCTTCTTCTGCGGATCATGGCCGTCTCCCAACTCAGCCGCGTCCGGCGGCGATGCATATCCCTCAAACTCAGAATAGTCTGACCAGAGGAGATTTTCAAGCTCAGGAGAGATGTGCCGCGTCTGAAGGACACGCGGCGGGGTCTATGGCTGCTTCTTGCCCCTGCCCGGAGTGGTCTTCGTCGGCGGCTTCTTGTCGCCCTTTTCCGCCATCGTCGCCTTTGCCGGCAGCTTCTTGTCGCCCTTTTGCGCCGTCGTCGCCTTCGCGGGCGTCTTCCCGCTGCCCTTCTTCGCCGCAACAGGAGTCTTCTTCGCGCCGCGCTGCGGCGTCTTCCCGGACACCTGGCCGACGTCGAAAACCGATATCGAGGCGACGGAATCGCCCGGGCTCACACCCATCAGATGCACCCCCTGCGTGCTCCGGCCCACAGGCGGTATGCTGTCGATCCGCGTCCGCAGAATGATCCCGCTCGCCGATATGATCATCAGCTCCTGCATGTCGTGGACAGTGCGCGCCGCCACGACAGGGCCGGTCTTCTCCGTGACCTGCTGCGTGATCACGCCCGCGCCGCCGCGATGATGCCGCGGGTACTCCCCGAACGGCGTCCTCTTGCCGAAGCCCTTCGCCGTCACCGTCAGCAACTGCGTCTTCGGCGTCACCACTTCCATTCCCACCAGGCTCTCGTCTTTGGCGAGCTGGATGCCGCGCACGCCGCCGCTCCCCCGCGACGCCGCCCGCAGCTCCTTCACCGAGAAGCGCACGGCCTTGCCTCGATCGCTGATCAGGATGACGTCGTCGTTCTCGGCGGCCTGCTTGGCGGTTACGAGCTCGTCGCCGGACTCCAGGTCCATGCAGATCAGGCCCGCGCGCCGCACCGACTCGAACGCCGAGAGCGAGGTCTTCTTCGCCTCGCCGCGCCTGGTCGCCTGTATCAGGTAGTCCTTCTCGAAGGTGCGCACGCCGACCAGCGCGGTGACGCCATCGCCCTGCGGCATGTCGATCAAATTCACCAGCGCCTCGCCCTTCGCCTGACGCTTGGCGTCCGGCAGGTCGTACGCCCTTAGCTGAAACACGCAGCCCCGGCCGGTGAAGAACAACAGGCTGTCGTGCGTGTCAGCGACCAGCAGGCGGTAGACGGCGTCGGCCTCGCGCGTCGTCATGCCCGTGATGCCGCGCCCGCCGCGCCGCTGCAGTCGATAAGTGTCCAGCGGCAGTCGCTTGATGTAGCCGCGGTTGCTCAACGTAGCCACGACCTCTTGGTGCGGGACAAGGTCCTCCTCCGTCAGCTCCTCCAGCTCCTGGTCGATGACGCGCGTTCGCCTCGGATCGCCGTACTTCTTCTTGAGGTCTTCCGCGTCCTCCTTGATGATGTAATCTATCTTCCGCGGGTTCGCCAGCAGGTCCTCCAAATAGGCTATCTGCTGGATCACGCCCTTGTACTCCTCCTCGATCTTCTGCCGTTCCAGCCGCGCCAGACGGCGCAACTGCATATCCAGCACCGCCTGCGCCTGGCGGTCGCTCATCTTGAACGGCGCCTTCATCAGCCGTTCCTTCGCCTGCTCCGCTGACTGCGCCCGCCTGATCGCCTGAATAACCTCGTCCAGGTTCTGCAGCGCCTTCATCAGCCCCTGGAGAATGTGCTCGCGCTCCCGCGCCTTCTCCAGATCGAACTGGGAGCGGCGACGGATGACCTCGCGCCGGAAGCCGATGAAGTGCTCCAGCATCCGCTTCAGACTGAGCGTGCGCGGCTGCGCGTCCACCAGCGCCAGCATGTTCACCGGGAAGGAAGACTGCATGCTGGTGTAGCGGTACAACTGGTTCAGCACCTGCTGCGCCTGCCCCGCGCGGCTCAACTCGATGACTATCCGCATCCCGTGCCGGTCCGACTCGTCACGCAGGTCACTTATGCCGTCTATGCGCTTGCCCCGCACCAGGTCGGCGATGCGCTCGATCAGCGACGCCTTGTTCGTCATGTACGGCAGCTCCGTGACGATGATCTGCTGCCGCCCGCCGCGCGTCGCCTCTTCGATATGCGTGCAGGCGCGCATCATCACCCGGCCGCGACCGTCCCGGTACGCCGCCCTGATTGCATCCTCCCGCGCTTCCGTCCCGTCCTTCCGCGTCCGCTCGTACCGGAAGATGAAGCCGCCCGTCGGGAAATCCGGGCCCTTCACCACCTCCGCCAGCTCATCCGTCGTCGCGTCCGGCCTGTCGATGAGGATGCACACCGCGTCGCACACCTCGCCCAGATTGTGCGGCGGCACGTTCGTCGCCATGCCCACCGCGATGCCATAGGCGCCGTTCACGAGCAGATTCGGCAGCCGCGACGGCAAAACGATGGGCTCATTCAGGCTCCCGTCGAAGTTCGGCGCGACGTCCACCGTCTCCTTGTCGAGATCGGCGAGGATCTCCTCCGCCGCCCGCGCCAGTCGCGCCTCCGTATAGCGCATCGCCGCCGCCGGGTCGCCGTCGACGCTGCCGAAGTTCCCCTGCCCGTCGACCAGCGGATAGCGCAGCGAGAAGCCCTGCGCCATTCGCACCATCGCCTCGTACACCGGGGCGTCGCCGTGCGGGTGGTACTTGCCGAGCACCTCGCCGACGATCCGGGCGCTCTTCTTATACGCCGTGTTCGGTCGCAGCCCGATCTCCGACATCGCGAACAGGATGCGACGCTGCACCGGCTTGAGACCGTCGCGCACGTCCGGCAGCGCCCGCGACACAATGACGCTCATCGCGTAATCGAGGTAGGACGCCCGCATCTCGTCTTCAATCTTGATCGGGCGCACCTTGCCGATGCCGTTGTCTATGTCAGTCGTCATCCCTTTTCCTTGGTCTTTTCCGGGATCCGGCCAGTCTCATACTACCACAATCGAATCTAACGGTCTCCGCTGCGCGGTCCACGCCCACGTAGCGACGGGCCCCCGTGCCCGCCCATCATTCGGCCCCCTGCCCAACGCCCAAAAGAAAAGGGCCGGAGAACCCTCCAGGCCCAACAAATGCCAAGACCGTTTGCAGACCTACTCCTCGAAGCCCTCCTCCGCGTCATCCTCCCCTTCCGTCGCCTCCTGATAGTCCTGGAGCGTCATGTCCCCTTCCGTGGCCACCTTCTCGCCTGCCCACTCATCGCCCTCTTCCGCCTCCTCCGGCGCGGCCTCCTCGTCCTCCAAACCTCGGCGCACCAGCCTGTCCTTGACATACGGACGCACCGGCTGGCCCCCCGTCGCCGGAAACGACGGCCTCCCCTGCTGGCTCGGATGCTGGTATATCTCGCGGATCATCACCCGCTGCTCCGACAGGCTGGCGACGGCCGCGACGTAGCGGTTCCCGCCGTCCATCAGCCGCAGCAGGCGCAACCCCAGCTTCGGCTCGAGCCGGCCCACGTACTCCCCGTTCGGAGTCACCACCGCCAGCGTATTGTCCTGCGGCCTCAACTCCACCGTATCGCCTGCCGTCAAACGCCCGAGCGCCTCCGGCGCAACAGCCCTTAGCGGCGCCATGCCCGTCTTCCCCGTGTCCGCAATGAACAGCGACGGGTCCATCTTTCGCGTTCCTTCGCCCTGGGCCGCAGCCGCCGCCTTCACCCTCACCTCCAGCCGCTCCAGGTTCTTCCGGGCGATGGTGTTCAACGGCTCCAGCTCCAGCGCCCGCTGGTAGGCCATTCGCGCGTCATCGTACTTGCCCATCTCCATCGACGCCTTGCCCAATCGATTGTAGGCGTCGACGTCGGAGGGAAACATGCTGATGAGCGAGCGGTTGAGGGCTGCCGCTTCCTTCCACCGGCTCTCTAGCGCCAACTGAATCGCCTGCTCGGCGCGCTGCCGTCTCAAACGCGTTGTCTCTCCCGTCTGGTAGTTCATAACCATCCCAATACCCCGTCTACCCTATCTTAGCTCGGCAATCTTGCCCCGAACTTGAGCGTTTCTAAAGAAACCGTGACAGAATTCGTGACAAAACCCCCTAGACCACCCTGCGCGCGCCGCCTGCGCGCCCATTACGAGAGCGGTCTAAGGAGAAATACCGGAATTCCTGCCTTGCGTCAAGTGGGAGAACACCCGATAACCGCAGCTTTTCGCCGAGAGAGGAGGGATGGTCGGGGTGGGCAGATTTGAACTGCCGACCTCACGGTCCCGAACCGTGCGCTCTAGCCTGGCTGAGCTACACCCCGCTATCAAAAGACCGCTCGCCCCCTTCCTACCGGTTCGAGGGCGCGCAAACCCGTCAAATGATAGCAGACTCGTCGCAGGACTGTCGAGGCGCCGGACAAATGACCGCCGCCGAAACATCCCGTACGGCGACAGTCGGAAAACTGGGCGTCAAGAACAATACGCATTCTCCAGACTCGGTGCCCTCCAGCCCTAGTGCTGCTCATGGGCCATGCGGACCTGCTCCGGCGTGAACTTCGTCACCGGGATAGCCCGCGACCGGCCGCGAATGCTCGCCGGCACCAGCCCCAGCGCCCGCCTCTCGTCCTCTGCCTGCACGATGGCAAACCCACGGTGCTCTCCAGAGAGGCAACCCCACTCGAACTTGTCCAGCACCTCCGGATCCTCCTGGACGATCGTGTCCAGGTCCCTCAAGCACTCCTCCGGCGTATGTGTCGACTCAACCACGTAATCTGACATCTCGCCGATTCCTTTCGTCTTCTGACCACTTTCCAACCTTCTCATCCTGGAACTCGACCGTGCAGCAGGCATGACGCGGGCCCGCCGCCGCGTGAAGGATGCGTGAAGAACCACCGATACCATCGCCTCCACTGTAATAGCGATGCATCGATCCCGTTTCTTGATATGGAGAGGCACCAGCCGAACCAAGTCAATAGTCTGTTGAGGCGCTGAACCGAGGACATGTCCCCTTGCGGGGCGTAGCGGCAAGCCTGCGGCGGCAGCAATGTCCGCCTGCGGCGGAGCCGCGATGGTCACCAGGACCTCGGTGAGCCAGTGGTGAAACCGGCAACAGCAGACCGAGCAATCGAGCCTGTCGTTGTCGGTTTCTCTTCGACTCGAGGGAGCGGGGATGCTCAAGCGCTTCAGCAGCAGATTCGCCCGTCGGGCTCCGAAAGGCCTGCTCGGCCTTCTCGCCCTCTTCGCCCTCTTGCCGCTTGCGACGGCCGCGCAGCCCTTCTGCCAGGTCCAGCAGGCCCGCGACTCCTACAGCGTCGAAATCGTCACCGACAGCCAGAGCTGGGACGAACTCAGCCTCAACACCGTCCTCGATGCCCTCGGCCGGCTCCCCCACCACGTCATCCGACAACTGGGCAGCCGCACCTACGGAAGACTGTACATCCTCTCCAACGCCGAATCGCGCACCATCTCCGGCGCCAGAGTCTACTCCAGCGGCGCCAACTTCTACTCCAACAACGACGGCCGCAACGAGCTCGTCCTCTACCCGAATCAGGGGACGAAGACCGTCCTCCACGAGCTCGGCCACGCCTACCAGTTGCGACTGACGCCACCGGGACGCTACGCCTGGGTCTTCTTCCAGGAGGAGATGCGCGACTTCATGCGCGCCACCAGCTGGCGCCTGCTCAGCAGCGACGCCGAAGTCGCCGCCGCCGTCGACCAGACGCAGCTCCGCTTCGCCTACGACGGCCCGACGGTCTGGCAGTTCATGTCCAACAACGACCCGCTGGAGGACTACGC
>DATLAX010000102.1:0-22573 GCA_035527215.1 Dehalococcoidia bacterium | reverse complement strand
GTCCTGCAAAGAAGAGGAGAAGACCTCAACCGGAGCGCCGACCGCGACCGCGGCCGCAGCCGCTGCTACGGCGACGCAGTCGGACCTTATCATCGATCCGGTGGAGCTGGACGCCGGATACGTTTCCGGAACCGTCGTGGGCGATCCCGGGAAGGAAGTCAAAGCATACCGAGGGATACCGTATGCTGCACCGCCGGTCGGAAACCTGCGATGGAAGCCACCGCAACCGGTTGCGGCCTGGTCGGGGATACGCGAGGTCACGGTCTTCGGCAACATGTGTCCCCAGGGACGGGCCAGTTGGGTCTCCGGGAACATGGGCGAAGACTGTCTCACGCTCAACGTCTTCACGCCGGCCAAGAAAACGGATGAGAAGCTGCCTGTGATGGTCTGGTTCCACGGCGGGGGGTTCGCCGTCGGCTCGGCAAACTCGCCGCCCTACACCTGGCCTTCTCTTCCTCAACACGGCGTGGTCATGGTAGGCGTGAACCATCGACTGGGGCCGATCGGCCTGCTGGCCCTTCCTGAGCTCTCGGCGGAGTCGTCGAACGGCGTCTCCGGCAACTACCTGTTCCTGGACCTGATCGCCGCCCTGGAGTGGGTGCAGACGAACATCGCGGCTTTCGGAGGCGACCCCGACAACGTCACGATCTTCGGCGAGTCCGGCGGCGGCGGCAAGACCGACGCGCTCGCGACCTCGCCGCTGGCGACGGGCCTCTTCCAGCACGCGATCCTGGAAAGCGGAGCGAACAGCGCGGGCGTCGGCATCCGGACGGTGCTGACCCTGGAGGACGGGGAGGCGCTGGGCGAGAAACTGGTTGACAAACTCGGCATTCCTCGGGACGACAATGTGCTGGCGGCTCTTCGCGCGGTCCCCTACGAGACGATCGTGGAGGCGACCGCTGAGATGAGCAGAGAGATCACGGCAGCAATGCCGGCGGCAGAGGGGATCGGCGTCCTGGACAATCTGCTGGTGGACGGATGGTTGATGCCCGACACGCCGACAAACACGTACAAAGCCGGCAAGCAGAACGATGTCTCCCTGATGACGTGCACCAACATCGGCGAGCTGATAGCCGAGAACACCGTCATACACCTGCCCTACCTGATCGACGCCTACACCACCAGGCTGGAGGCCGTCGGAAAGGCAGGGAACGGGGCCTACGCCGCCTTGTTCACTCACGTGCCGAGCGAATGGAAGAAGGAAGGCGTGCTGGCCTTCCACGGGCTCGAGCTGCCGTACGTTTTCGGCATGCTGGCCGTGGTGCCCAACAAGGTATTCTACGACGCGTTCGCCTTCCCCTCAGGCGCTCAACAGCAAGACCCTGGGCTTACCGAGGACGACACGAACGTCTCTGAGGCGATGATGACCATGTGGGCGCAGTTCGCCACGACCGGCGACCCCAACGTCGAAGGCCTGGTCAACTGGCCGGAGTGGGACGCAAGCGGCGACCAGTACCTCGACATCGCCTGGCCGTTACAGGTGAAGACCGGGTATTCGAAGCTCGTCCCGAGTGAATGAGCCCGCAGATGTCTATTCGAGGGGTTCTGTCCGACGAAAGGGCCCCTCGAAGTCTATCTGTGCCGGGGTTCGTGTTGGGAACGGACTACGTGTCCCGCTGCGCCCGTTCGGTCGCGGTATCGGTCAGTCTCGTTCGGAGCCGGCCGATTGCCTCTCTCGACCCGTAGAAGTAGCGGGCCTGCACCTTCTGGCGTTCGATGCGTCCCATGCTGTATAGCGTTTCCAGCGTCGCCCCAAGCGAAGCCGGCGTGCCCGCATCCACCTTCGACCGCAATTCCTCAACGTCCTCCGAGGAGAAGGCCTCGTCGGGGTGCGCCTCCAGGTAAGCGAGGACAGCCTGCTGCTGATCAGTCATGCTGCGGTCCTTGAGGACGTCATCGAGGAGGGGCATCTCGAAAGCTCTCCACACCAACTAGCGCTACTCCATTAATACCCGCATCGCGACCGAATGTCAAAGGGCCGGTAGCCAAAGAAAGCAGGCAGTTTCACAGAAGCTGCACCCGACCGGCTTCCACAATACTGGGCCCGGTGGTATCCTTCATTGCACCTTCCCTCAATCTCATCATGCCGTGATCAGCGGGGAAGGAGTGAGAGGGACGAAACCGGCCAATCGCCCCAACAAGAAGGAGAACCCCTGATGGATGAGTACAAGCTGTTTATCGACGGTGAGTTTGTCGACGCAGCGGACGGCAAGACGTTCGATACGATCGATCCCGGCACCGGCCTCCCGTTCGCCACGGTCGCCAAGGCCGGGACCGCCGACGCCGAGGCGGCCATAGCAGCCGCAAAGAGAGCCTTCGACAGCGGTGTGTGGAGCGGCCGTTCAATGTCCGAACGGGTAGCGATGCTCCAGGACTTCGCCGACCAGATCTCGCAGCAGGGCGTGCGCATGGTCGCGACCGAATGCATGGACGCCGGCCAGATCGTCGGCTATGCCCAGATCATCGTCATGTGGGCCAGCCTGTTGATGAGAAACCTGGCAACTCACGCCCTCACGAAATTCCCGATGGAGGAGGAGATCCCTGCCTCGGGGAACGCGTTCGCACCGGGTCGCGAATTCGTCGTTCGGGAGCCGATCGGCGTGTGCGTGGGAATCGTCCCCTGGAACTTCCCTACCGCCCTGGCCATGTGGAAGATCGCGCCGGCCCTCATCATGGGGAACACCATCGTGATAAAGCCGGCGTCGAACACGCCTCTTACCGCCCTCATTCTCGCTGAGGCGGCGAAGGCGGCGGGCATCCCCAAGGGAGTGTTCAACGTCATCCCCGGACCGGGAGGGGCGCTGGGCAAGACGATCTGTACCCATCCTGATGTCGACAAGATAGCGTTCACCGGCAGCACGGAAGTCGGGCGCGAGATCATGAGGCTGGCGTCCGACACGGTGAAGAAGGTGACGCTGGAACTGGGCGGCAAGTCGGCCAACATCATCCTCGACGACGCGGACATGGACCTGGCCGTCGAGGGAGCCTGCTTCGGCACCTTCCTCCACCAGGGCCAGATATGCGAGTCGGGCACCCGCGTCCTCGTTCCGTCGAAGTTCTACGACGAGTTCGTCGAGAGGATGAAGAAGCGCACGGAAGCCCTCCGAATCGGTTACCAGCTCGACCCGACTTCCCACATGGGGCCGGTCGTCAGCAAGGAGCAACTGGCCACCGTCGAGCATTATGTCCAGCTCGGCAAGGAGGAGGGCGCCCAACTAGTCACCGGCGGCAAGCGCGCCGAGGTCAAGGGAATGGAGGGCGGCTACTACTACACGCCGACGATCTTCGCCAACGTGGACAACAAGATGCGCATCGCCCAGGAGGAGATCTTCGGCCCCGTCGTCTGCGTCATCAAGTACGACGACGATGACGAGGCGGTCGCGATCGCCAACGACTCGATCTACGGCCTGGCGGGCGGCGTGTTCTCCGACAGCATCGCCCGCGCCGAGGCTGTCGCCCGCAGGATCCGGACAGGGACGATGTGGATCAACAACTACCACGTCTTCGCGGAATATTGCCCCTTCGGCGGCTACAAGCAGTCGGGCGTCGGGCGCGAGCTGGGCCACTGGGGGCTGGAAGAGTACACCCAGATCAAACGAATCCACGTGGCGGCGATTTCCGACCGCAACACCAACTTCTCCTTCAACCTGCTGTCGGACAGCAGGAAGATGGATGGGTTCAGCTACAACTGCCCCACCGCCGTCGTCGCCGGACACGGCGCCCTATCCGCAATCTACAAGGCCGTCGTCGATCTCGGCTGCAAACGGGCGATGATACTTACCGACCCCGGAGTCAGAGCGGCGGGGCTCGCGGACCTCGTCAAGAGCGCATTAGTGGACTTCTGCGTTGGAATCTACGACCAGATCCCGCAGGACCCGGACCTGGACTCCGTCGACGGCGCCACGGCGAAGGCCCGTGAGCTTGAGGCGGACTGTATCGTCAGCGTCGGCGGCGGCAGCGTCATCGACGCCGGCAAGGTAGTATGCGTGTGCTTGAAGGGCGGCGGCAAGGCGAACGACTACATCAACCGCTGGTACGCCCTCGACGAGCCGCAAACCCCGCATGTCGTCGTTCCTACAACGGCGGGCACCGGCAGCGAGGTCACGAACTTGGCGGTCATAACGAACAAGACCGCGGGCCGCAAGCTGTTCATCGCCGATCCGAGGATCACGCCGAACGGGGCCATCCTGGACCCCCGGTTCACGATGACGCTGCCCAAGGGGATGACGGTCGGCTCGGCGATGGACGCCATGACTCACGCCGTCGAGGCGACGATGAGCATCATGGCGAACCCGATCTGCGACGGTCAGGCGCTGCACGCGATACGCCTGATTAGCGAGAATCTGCCTCTCGTGGCGGCCGACGGCAACAACGAGAAGGCCCGGCTGAACATGCAGATAGCCGCCACGACCGCCGGGTGGGCATTCACCGTCGCCCAGGTCGGCCTGGCGCATGGGATGGCCCACACGGTGGGGACGCTGCATCACGTTCCCCACGGAGCGGCCTGCGGCATCGCTTTGCCACACGTGATGCGGTTCAACGTCGACCATGCCACGGCCAAGCTCGCTCAAGTTGCGCAGGCACTCGGGGTCGATACGAAGGGCATGAGCGAGCGCGACGCCGCGCTCGCTGCGGCGGACGCGATAGAAGCGCTGATGCAGAAGGTGGGCCATCCGATGCGGCTGCGCGATGTCGGCGTGCCGGAAGACGCCCTTCCTCTGTGCGCATTCCACGCTATGGCCGATTCGAGCGTCATGTTCAATGCGCGTCCTGCCGGCAACCCGGGCGAGCTCCTGGAGGTCTTCAAGCAAGCCTACTAGCAAAACCGAATAGGCTATAATGGAGGGGCGGAGCACATTGTGTCCCGCCCCTCTGGACTTTGTAGCATCAGGATGGCGAGAATGTCTCTGGTCAAGCCGGACCCGGCTGCAATTCAAGCCGTGAAATCATTATTATCGGAAAAGGGAAGCCGGGGGCCCGTTCGCATTGAGCTCCAGTTCACCGGCTGCTGCGACCCGTCGCTTGGCCTGATAGTGGACGCGGCCCGCGAGTCGGACCTGGTGCAAGAAGTCGACGGGCTGACGTTCGTCATCGACCCTCAGACGCACGACCTCGCCGGCGAGGTGAGCATCGCTTACAGGGACGACGGTGGCAGGAACGTGTTCGTCCTCACGTCGACGAACCCGATCGGCGAGTGGGACGGCCTTATCACCTGCGATCTGCGGACGTCCTGATCGAGAACTCGCGCCTCGACGGGAACTCCCCGGATGTCTCCGTTGGAGGGCGTTCGCTGTCCAGATGCGAAAGAGCGAACGGCGCGAGGGCGCGGCTGTCTCCGAGACCAGATGAAGGACCATGAAGCTGCCGAAACTGAAGTCGCTCCTCCCAACCATCCCTGACAGGGGGCCGCTGGGCGTCGGCAAGCAACTCGTGAAGGAAGTGGGCGAGGACGACGTCGGCAGTCTGGCCGCCGCGCTGGCCTATCGCTTCTTCCTCGCCCTGTTCCCCTTCTTCATATTCATCGCCGCCCTTGCCGGGTTCGTCACGCACCTGCTGGACATCCAGGACCCCACCGACCGGATAATCAGCACAATCGGGGACACCCTGCCATCCGATGTCACGAGTGTCCTCCGCACTCAGCTCGAAAGCGTGATCAATTCACGAAACGCCGCGCTCTTATCGGTCGGACTTCTGGGCACACTGTGGGCGGCTTCCAGCGGTCTGAACTCCATAATGAAGGCGATGAACCATGCCTACGACGTCAACGAGACGAGGCCCATCTGGGAGCGGTATCTTCTGGCAATCGGCCTGACGCTCTTCGCCGGCGTCCTGATCGTCGCGTCCTTTCTCCTCCTCATCGTCTGGCAGACGTCCGGGACGAAGATCGCGGACAAGATCGGCCTCGGCGGGGTGGCCGCCGGCCTCTTCCCGCTTATGCGCTGGCCGGTATCAGTCCTGCTCATCCTCTTCGCAACCGGCATCCTCTACCGATTGGCGCCGAACACGCGGCTCACCTTGAGACGGATACTCCCCGGGGCGGTGCTCTTTACCACCGTGTGGCTTGTCGCCACCTACGTATTCGGTGTCTACGTGGCGCACTTCGCGTCCTACAATTCGACCTACGGCGCGCTCGGGGGCGTCGTCGTCCTGCTCGTGTGGTTCTACCTTACGGCTTTCATACTGCTGGTGGGCGGCGAGTTGAATGCCGTCCTCGAGAAACGTGCCGCTGATAGAGTACGCGGCAGCGCGACCTCGTAGCGTCGCCGGTCTCTTCTGGACATCCCCCTCGCGCCGACCTATCCTAGTCTTATGAAGGCGATGGCGCTGAAGAAGCCGTCTCCCATCGGCGAGAGGCCGCTCAAGGCCTCGGAACGCCCCGTGCCCGAGCCCAAGCCGGGCGAGTTGCTGCTGCGCGTCGCGGCCTGCGGCGTCTGCCGCACCGACCTCCAGATCTGCGAGGGCGATATTACCCCCCGCAAGCTGCCCGTTGTGCCCGGACACCAGATAGTCGGTCGCGTCGAAGCAGTGGGCAAAGCCGTGACCGGCTGGCAGGTCGGCGACCGCGCCGGCATCGGCTGGCTCGCCGGTAGCTGCGGCAGGTGCTCGTTCTGCCGCTCCGGTCGCGAGAACCTCTGCGCCGAGGCCCGCTTCACCGGCTGGGACCGCGACGGCGGCTACGCGGAGTGCGTCACCGTCCGCGCCGACTTCGCGCTCCGCCTTCCCGACGGCTTCGGCGACCTGCAGGCGGCGCCGCTCCTCTGCGGCGGCGTCATCGGCTACCGCTCACTCAAGCGCTCGGGCATCAAGCCGGGCGGCCGCCTCGGGCTGTACGGCTTCGGCGGCTCCGCCCTGCTGACGATCCAGGTGGCGCTGCACTGGGGCTGCGAAGTCTACGTCTGCACGCGCTCGGCGCGGGAGCAGCAGCGGGCGCGACGCCTGGGAGCGAAGTGGACCGGCACCTACGACGACCTGCCGCCGGTACCGCTCGACGGGGCAATAACGTTCGCGCCGGCCGGCGACGTCGTCGTCGCGGCGCTGCGGGCCGTCGACCGCGGCGGCAGCGTGGCCATCAACGCCATCCATCTCGACAGGATCCCTGAATTCCCCTACGAGCTGCTGTGGTGGGAGCGCAACGTCTGCAGCGTCGCGAACTATACCCGCGAAGACGCCCGCGAGTTCCTCGACCTGGCGGCGACGATACCGGTTCAGACGGAAACGGAGGTCTTCGACCTCGATGACGCCAACGAGGCCCTGCGACGGCTCGCCTCGGGGGAGATTTCCGGGGCAGCCGTTCTGAAGACCAGTGCCTCGTAAGCCGCCCCAGGCGATCGGCAATCCGTGTCGAAAACGCGCATCTGTTGACTACAAGATGCTTTGCTGGCATGTTCAAAGCGAGTCGCACGGGCACAGATCAGTCAGACGGCGGCTGCACCGAGAGCGAAACGAGAGATGGCTCCCAACGTAAGCCCTTCAGCGGTGACGGCGGCCGCCCCGAATCGCGAGCGCCGCACCCTGCCGGGCGACATGCCCGCCAACGCAATCGTCGTCCTGCTCGATAGCCTTAACCGCCACATGGTGGGTGCGTACGGCGGCACCGAGTTTGCGACGCCGAACCTGGACCGCTTCGCCCAACGCGCCATACGCTTCGACTCTCACTACGCCGGCTCGCTTCCCTGCATTCCCGCCCGTCACGACCTGCTGTGCGGCGCGCTCGACTTCCTCTGGAAACCGTGGGGGTCGATAGAGGTCTGGGAGGACTCCCTCACAGGCAGCCTCAAGGGGACCGATGTCGCGTCGCAACTCATCTCCGACCACCCGCACCTGTTCGAGACCGGCGGCGAGAACTATCACACCCACTTCACCGCCTGGCAGTACGAGCGGGGCCATGAGACCGACGCCTGGAAGACGCGCCCCGACCCAAGCTGGATCGGCGCGCCCACATTCGGCCGCGGAGTGATGCCCTACGACAACTCCCGCGGCTATTTCCGCGACGAGGCGGATTTCCCCGGCCCGCGCACGATGGCCGCCACCGCCGGCTGGCTCGACCAGAACGCGGCGCACCTCGACCGTTTCCTCCTGGTCGTCGACGAGTTCGATCCCCATGAGCCGTTCGATACGCCGGAGCCCTACGCGTCGATGTACGACCCCGACTGGGAGGGGCAGCACCTGATCTGGCCGCCCTACACGATCGGCGGCGTAGAGAAAGGCGTGCTGACCGAACGACAGGCACGGCAGGTACGCGCCTCCTACGGCGGCAAGCTGACGATGATCGACGCCTGGTTCGGTGAGGTACTGGACGCCATCGACCGCAACGGCCTCTGGGCGGACACCGCCGTCATCGTCTGCACCGACCACGGCCACTACCTGGGCGAAAAGGATATCTGGGGAAAGCCGGGCGCCCCCGTTTACGAGACGATGGGGCATATCCCCCTGATGATCGCCTGGCCGGGCATCGCGCCGTCCGTCGCCTCCGCTCTCACTACCACCGTCGATCTGTTCGCCACGCTCGCGGACACCTTCGGCGTACAACCGCGACAGCGAACGCACGGCCGGTCGCTCATCCCGCTGATCAGGGGCGAAACCCAATCGGTACGCGACCACGTGTTGTGCGGCGTATGGGGACGGGAAGTGCAACTGGTCGACGGTACGTGGAAGTACTCGCGGGCGCCGGCTGGAGCGAACGCCCCGCTCTCCATGTGGTCGAACCGCTGGTCGACGATGCCGGTGCCGCGGCTCCCAAAGCTGACCCTGCCGCTTCCAAATACCCGCGCCTTCCTCGATTTCATGCCGGGCTCGACCGTCCCCGTTATCCGGCAGCCGTTCAGCGAGGGGGACTACCTGCCCTACTGGGCGCTGGGCAGCTTCGGCGGCAACCGCCTCTTCAACCTGAAGGACGACCCGCGGGAAGAGCTCGACCTGGCTGGGAGCCCGATCGAGCGCGAGCTGGCGGACAAGCTGCGGCAGGCGCTCAAGGATATCGAAGCGCCGGACGACCAGTTCGTCCGGTTGGGGCTCACATAGAAGAAGCCGCCGCCAGATGCCCATTCTCCCCGTCCTCTTCAAGACCGTCTCCTCGGACTGCAACCTGGACTGCGCCTACTGCTACTACCGGCAGTCCCTTGAGGGGACGCGCGTGCGACGCCGGATCGAGGAGCCCGTCCTCGATGCCTTCATGCGCCAGTACATGAAGTACGTCGCAGATGCCCGCGTCGCCAGTCTGAGCTGGCAGGGCGGCGAGCCCACGCTTGCCGGGATCGAGTTCTTCCAGCGGGCGGTCGCGCTGGAGGCGGAGTATGCAGGCCCCGGCACGACGATCAGCAACGCCCTCCAGACGAACGGCGTCCTCCTCGACGACCGCTGGGGGCGATTCCTACGTCAGTACAGCTTTCTCGTCGGGGTCAGCCTCGACGGACCCGAGCAGATACACGACAGCGTCCGTCGCGACCGCGGCGGACACGGCTCGTTTCGTCGCGTGATGGCGGGCATCGACGTGCTGCGCCGCCACGGGGTCGACTTCAACATCCTCTGCGTCGTCGGACCGCATAACGTGAGCCGCGTGCGCGAGCTGATGCGCTTTTTCCGGGGCGAAGGTTTCAGCCACGTCCAGTTCATGCCGGCGATGGACTTCCAGTCGGTGGAGCCGGACGCGCCGCCTTCGTATCTCATCACGGCGGAGGAGTACGGCAAGTTCCTCGTCGAGCTCTTCGACGAATGGTACCAGGGAGGCTTCCCAACCACGTCCGTCCGGACGTTCGACGCTATCCTCCAGTCGTATCTGGGAATGCCCAACGATCTCTGCGTGTACGGCGAGCAGTGCAACGCCGGCATAGTCGTCGAGTGTAACGGAGACGTCTACCCCTGCGATTTCTACGTCAGCGACGCCTGGCGTCTGGGCAACGTCATGGAGGAACCGCTGGACGCTATCGTGACGAAGCCCGAGCTTCCCGCGTTCGTTGCCCGGAAGCAATCGCTGTCGCCGCAATGTGTGGCCTGCGCGTGGCGAGGGCTGTGCCGGGGCGGCTGCCCCCGCAACCGGCCCGGCGACGGTCAGCCGGAGTACTTCTGCGCGAGCCACCAGCGTCTGTTCGCGCATGCGGACGAACGCTTTCGCCTGATCAAGGAGCGAGTCCAACGGCGCACGGCCACGATCAGAGCGGCGGGACGGTCTCTGGCCGCCGAACGCAGGGCGGCCGAGCGCAATGCTCCTTGCCCCTGCGGCAGCGGGCGCAAGTACAAGTCCTGCTGCGGCGACCCGCGCGCCGACCAGAGCTACCTGCTACAATCGTGACGCGTCGCGGCGGCGCTAGTCGGGCCGCGGCGGCAAGAGGACGGCTGGAGAGGCTTCGCGGATGGGAACACCTGCAGAGGCGGCGACAGGGCCCGCCGGCGGCAAACGTCCTAACATCGTCCTTCTGATAGCGGACGAGTTGCGGGCGGACGCCGTGCACTGCATCGACGGTCAGCCGGTCCAGACTCCTAACCTGGACAGGCTCGCGGAACGAGGGGTCGTATTCAGCAACCACTTCACGGTGCATTCGGTCTGTAGCCCTTCGCGGATGAGCTTCATGACGGGCTGGTACCCGCACACGCGCGGGCATCGCACCCTCACTCACCTTCTGCGCTCCCATGAGCCGAACCTGCTCAAGTACCTGAAGTCGAGCGGATATTATGTCCAGTGGAACGGCAAGAATGACCTCCTCGCCCAGGCATCCTTCGTCGACAGCGTCACCCGGCAGTCCGCAAGTACAGCGCCCTCGCCGCTCTGGCCGCCGAACCCCTGGCCGGCGGAGCATCGCTTCTTCAAAAGCTTCTACTTCGGCGCTCGGGGCCGGACGGGGGAGCTGCCCTACCAGGACCTGGACTGGGTGTGGGTCCAGGAAGCGGTCAAGTTCCTGCAATCGCCGCCCGCCGAGCCTTTCCTGCTGTACCTGCCGCTCGTCGTCCCACACCCGCCCTACAGCGTCGAAGAGCCGTATTTCTCGATGTACGATCGCGACGCCGTCAGGAAGCCGCTGCCCGCGCAACTGGATGACAAGCCTCACTTCATGCGCGACCTGCACCATCTGTACGGCATCGACCGGCTGGACGAGGCGGACCTGCGAGAGATCGTCGCCACCTACTGGGGGATGGTCACCCGCTTCGACGACCTCGTCGGGCAGCTTGTGAGCGCCCTCCAGGCTTCACCCGTGAGCGACAACACGGTCGTGATAGTGACGAGCGATCACGGGGACTATGTGGGCGACTACGGGCTCACCGAGAAGTGGTGGACGGGCTTCCAGGACTGCATCATGCGGGTGCCGCTGATCGCCGCCCTGCCCGGCGTGACGGGGGGCCGTCGCATCGAAGCGCTTACCGAGAATATAGACATCTTCCCGACCCTCATGGCGCTGGCGGGTGTCGAACCGCAGCACACGCACTTCGGGCTGAGCCTGCTGCCGCTGATCCAGGGTGAGGCCACGGAGCATCGCACGGCCGTGTTCGCCGACGGCGGTCAGGCGCCGGGCGAGGAGCACACCCTTGAGACCCGCCGGCCCAAGGACACGATCTACTACGAGAAGACACGCCTCCAGAACGACGATCCGACAACCGTCGCCAAGAGCGCGATGGTCCGCACCGACCGCTGGAAATACGTGGCGCGTCTGGCGGGACAAGAAGAGCTTTACGACCTTCAGGCCGACCCGGGAGAGCTCGTGAACCTCATCGACGATGCGGAGTACGCCGGTGTCGTCGCGGAGCTGCGCGAGCAGCAGTTGCGGTGGTTCCTGGCCACCGCCGACGACGTCCCCTTCGACAAGGACAAACGCTAGGGCGACTCCGGAAACGTTGCTCGAATCCCCGCCAATGCCGTGATCAGCGCAAATGCCAGGCGCACGGCGCGATGAGCTGCTCCGCCTCTCTTGGTCCCCAGGTGCCGGCCGGATACGTGCAGGTCGGTGTCGGATTGTCCAGCACGGGCTCGACGATGGCCCATGCCCTCTCGGCGGCATCCTCTCGCATGAAAAGCGTGTGGTCGCCGAGCATCGCGTCGTGGAGAAGGCGCTCGTAGGCTTCGGGTGGGGTCGTCATGAAGGAGCTGCGATAGTTGAAGTCCATGCCTACCGACTGGACGTTGATCTCAGGCCCGGGCCGCTTCGCGAGGAAGGCGAAGCGGATGCCTTCGTCCGGCTGGATCCGCATCACCAGGTGGTCCGAAGGGATGTCCTTCACCTCTGTGCCCTCGAAGAAGCAGAGCGGCGGATCGCGGAACTGGACCACGATCTCCGTCGCTCGACAAGGTAGACGCTTTCCGGTGCGCACGTGGAACGGCACACCGGCCCAGCGCCAGGAATCGATCCCCAGTTGAGCGGCAAAGAAGGTGGCAGTCATCGAGTCGGGCGAGACGCCCTTCTCTTGACAGTAGCCGGGCACGGCCGCGCCGTCGATGGTGCCGGCGGCATACTGCCCGCGCACCGTGCGCGCCGGGTTTAGCGGCTGCATGGCGCGCAAGACCTTGATCTTCTCGTCGCGGATCGACTCCGGCGCCATGTTTGAGGGCGGTTCCATCGTGAGGAGGCTGAGGACCTGGAGCACATGGTTCTGGACGATGTCGCGGACGATGCCCACCTCCTCGAAGTAGGCGCCCCTGCCTTCGATGCCGATCGATTCGGCGACGGTCACCTGGATGTGGTCGACGGCGTCGCGGTTCCAGATTCGTTCAAACGCCGAGTTCCCGAACCTGAACACGAGAATGTTCTGAACGGTCTCCTTGCCGAGATAGTGGTCGATCCGGAAGACCTCCGACTCGTGGAACACTTCGTGGATGATGCGGTTCAGCTCACACGCCGACGCGAGGTCGTGTCCGAAGGGCTTCTCGACGACTACGCGCGTGCCCTGCGCAAGATCGGCCTCGCGCAGCCCGCTGATCGCCTTAGGCAGCGCCGACGGGGGCATAGCCAGGTAGACGAGCCGCTCCTTCTCATGAAGGAACTGGTTCAGCGCCGAGTACCCATCGCCTTCAGACCGCAGGTACCTGAGCCGCGGCACCAGCTCCGACCAGACCGTCTCGTCGAAACCCGTGTATGAGTACTCCTGTACCGCCCGCCGCGCGAAGTCGCGGAACCCTTGCTCGCCCAGGTCCGTGCGGGCGAAGCCGACGATATCCCCCTTCGCCGGCAGCAGGCTCGCGGCCGACAGGTTGTAGACCGCCGGGATGAGCTTGCGCCGCGACAGGTCGCCGGACGCGCCCATGATGACGATATCTTGTGGCTGGGGTGCTCTCAAGGCCATGGCGGTCCTCCCATCCACGGACTACCTGAGTCTCAAGCACAACTGCCGCCGCTCGAGACGGCGTTATGCTGATTGTAGGCCTTCCTGATGCGCGAGCCGTGAAGGTCGCGATGACTGCCGTGAGAGAACCGTGAAGACACGTCGCGGCCGTGCCGCCGGAATCCGCTAGCGGATGGCGGACGGAATGATGTGCACCAACGCGGCGGGATAGATGCCCAGCCACAACGCAAGGACGCTGGCCGCAAGGAGCACGAAGCTCTCCGAGCGCGGCACGAATGCCGGCAGCGGCGTGGCTTCGCCTTCATCGGCAGGGCGCATGTACATGGCCGCAATTATCCGGATGTAGTAGAAGAGGGAGATGAGACTGGCCGTCACCAGAATGATGATCAGCGCCCACAGCGATGACTGCGCCCCCGCCGCGACGAGGTAGAACTTGCCCATGAAGCCGCCGGTCAGGGGAATGCCGGCCAGCGACAGGAGCATGCCGGCGAAAACGGCGGCCAGCCAGGGCCGTCTCCAGAACAGCCCGCGGTAGTCCTCAATGCGATCGGCATCGCGCTCAGGGCCGGACAGGACGGTGATGACGCCGAAGGCGCCGGTGCTGGCGACGAAGTAGACGATGAGGTAAAGAGTCACGGCGGTAACACGAAGGTCGCCGCCCGCCAGGAACGCTACCAGCAGATAGCCGAAATGGGCGATCGATGAATAGGCCAGGATGCGCTTGACGTTGTTCTGCAAGAGGGCAAGCAGGTTGCCGGCCAGCATCGACGCGATGGCGATGACGCTGAAAACCCAGAACAACGCGTCATCGGCGCGGAAATCGATCTGGGTGAAGAAGCGCAGGAGCAGCGCGAAGACCCCTCCCTTCGATACGGTCGCGATGAAGGCGGTGACCGGCACCGGCGCGCCTTGATAGACGTCGGGCGCCCACATGTGGAAGGGCACGACGGCCAGCTTGTAGCCGATGCCGACCGCCATCAGCCCCAGGCCGCTCAGGAAGAAGATGCGCTGGTCGCTATCGAGGGCGCCGCGCAGTGACGCGATCTGCGCGAACTCCATCGAGCCGATCTCTCCGTACACCAGCGCCATGCCGAACAGGAGAAAGGCGGTGGACGCCGCGGCCAGCACAAGGTACTTGATCGCCGCCTCCACGCCTATTGCGCTCGATCGGTTGTAGCCGATGAGGGCGTAGAGGGAGATGCTCAGTATCTCCAGCCCCAGGAAGAACGAGGCGAAGTGGACGCTCGCGGTCAGCACCGCCGAGCCGAGCGTCGCCAGGAGCAGCAGTATCCAGTACTCCTCGATGTTCCCAGGATGCTCTTTCAGATAGCGGTACGACAAAATGACGAGCACCAGGGCCGCCGCGAAGAGAAGCCCCAGATAGAAGAGCGCGTAGTCGTCGAGCAGAAGGAGCGGCGTTGCCTGGCGGTTGTCCTGCGTGGCCACCACGGGCAGCATGGCGAACGCCAGCACAAGCCCTCCGAACGTGATCGCCGTGGAGACAACGTAGCTCCGCCGCACAGAGATCGCCAGCATCACGGCGACCGGCGTCGCGGCCAGCAGCATCAGGGGAAGAATGTCAATCCAGCCGCTTCGCGTCATGGCATCTTCTCTTCGTCCGGCAGCACCAGGCTTACCGAGTCGCCGGGGGGCTGCGTCGTCTCAGCCGGTCTTGTGGTCGTTACTGTCTGCTGCAAGTTGGCGATCGACTGCTTCGCCGTAGCCAGGATGCTCTGCGGGTAGAGTCCGAACCAGGTGATGGCCGCTATCATCGTCGCCATGATCGCGCCTTCGCGCAGGTTCATGTCGGGGAGCTTCCAGCCGAAGTGGTTCGGCCCCAGGAACGCGACCTGGATCATCCACAGCGAGTAGACGACGGAGACGATGAGCCCGAGTGTGGCCAGCACGGCCATCGTCGTGTTCGACTGGTAGGTGCCAAGAACCACGAGGAACTCGCCGACGAAGTTCCCCAGGCCCGGCAGGCCGAGCGAGGCCACGGCGAAGAAGAGCGCCACACCTCCCATGCGGGGAACGGTCTGCCAGAGGCCGCCCATTCGACCCATGTCGCGCGTGTGAATCCTGTCGTTCAGGTCGCCGACGAGGATGAAGAGGGCGCCGGTGGTAACGGCGTGCGCCAGCATGATCATGACGGCGCCCTCGAGCGCAAGCTCGTTCCAGGCGAAGATGCCCAGGAGCACAAAGCCCATATGGCTGATGCTGGTATAGGCGACCAGGCGCTTGATGTCTGTCTGGGCGAAGGCGAGCACGGCGCCGTAGATGATGCCGGCGACGGCCAGTCCCATGGCGACGTCGGAGAAGTCGAGCGCGGCCTTTGGGAAGAGCGGCACGAGGAAGCGTATCATCCCGTAAGCGCCGACCTTGAGTACGAGTCCGGCCAGGTTGACGCTGCCGGCCGTGGGCGCCTGCGTATGGGCGTCGGGGAGCCACGTATGCAGGGGGACCACCGGCAGCTTGACGGCGAAAGCCACGAAGAACCCCAGCATCAGCCAGCGCGCGGTCCAGTCGGACATCGGCGTCCCGAGCAACTGGTTGTAGTCGAAGGTGTAGAC
Source organism: Dehalococcoidia bacterium (assembly GCA_035527215.1). Lineage (GTDB taxonomy): Bacteria > Chloroflexota > Dehalococcoidia > DSTF01 > JALHUB01 > JALHUB01. The sequence continues at coordinate 6,737 of DATLAX010000102.1, read as the reverse complement.
GCCGGTCGCTCGACCATGAACGAAGTACAGCCCCAGTATGGCGAGAAGCATCAGCAGCCCGCCGGCCTGGGTGAAGATGAAGAACTTGATTGAGGCGTAGGTGCGGTTCTCGTAGCCCCAGAACCCGATCAGGAAGTACAGCGGGACCAGCATCATCTCCCAGAAGAAGTAGAAGAGAAAGAGATCCGTCGCCAGGAAGACGCCCATTATCGACGCCACGATCCACAGCAGGTTGAAGTGGAAGAAGCCGACGCGCTCCTGGATCGCGTTCCAGGAGCAGGCAACCGCGATGATGCCGAGGAAGTTCGTCAGCACAATGAGCAACATGCTCAGCCCGTCCATCGACAGTTGAAAGCTTATGCCCAACTGCGGTATCCAGGAGTGGCTGACTTCGATGACCCACGGGCCCTTCGCCACATAGTCAAAAGGCCCGAAGTAGCGCACCCAGAGCACGATCAAGACGGCCATGTGGACCGAAAGGATCACCAGCGATATCACGCGCGGCCAGAGCCGGCTCCAGCGGCCCGATATCCAGGCCAGGAGGCCGCCCACGAAGACCTCAACGATTAGCCACGTCAGTATCATGCGAAGAGCACCACGATTCCTACGGCGACGACGGCGCCGAACGCCACACTACTGGCGTACCAGCGCAGACGCCCCGTCTCCGTCCGGCTGAGCAGAATGTGACCGGCCCGGCTGATGAGCACGGCGGCCTTGATCGGAAGGTCGAAGACGTCGGCGCGGTTGGCCCGCGCCAGCCGGACGAACGTACCGACGATCAGGTTGTCATAGACCCAGTCGAATCCCCAACCAACGAACCAGAAGCGATGCAGGGCCGCGCCGGCCGGGGTCATCACCAGCCTGCGCACGAGTCCGGGCTCGCGCAGGAAGAAGTAGTAGGCGAGCAATATTCCGGCAACCGATGCCAAAGAGGCCGCAATCTGAAGGTTGCGCTCGATGCTGCCGGCGATCTCTTCGGTCTCGGGAAGCGAAGTGTGCATGAAGTCGGAGAACCACAGATGATGGCCCAGGGTCCGCGGCAGGTCGAGAAAGCCGGCGACGATCGACAGGAAGGCGAGCACCACCAGCGGCAGCAATAGCCGTGTGCCCGCCTTGAGATGGAACGGCGTCTTCACCTCGCCGAAGAAGGTCAGGAACACCATGCGGAACGTGTAGAGCCCCGTGAGCAACGCGCCGCCGAGTCCGGCCGCCCACAGCCAGCGTCCGCCCGCCTCCGATGCCCAGGCGCCCGCGAGAATGGCGTCTTTGCTGTAGAAGCCTGCTGTCACCAGCGGCAGGGCGGCAAGCGACAAAGCGCCGGCGAGAAACGTCCAGAAGACGATCGGCGTTTGCTTCCGAAGGCCGCCCATCTTGAACATGTCCTGCTCATGGTGCAGCCCCAGGATGACGACGCCCGCCGCCATGAACAGGAGAGCCTTGAAGAAGGCGTGCGTCATGAAGTGGAACATCGCCGCCGACCAGGCGCCGACGCCTACCGCCACGAACATGTAGCCGATCTGGCTGATCGTCGAATACGCCAGCACGCGCTTGATGTCGCGCTGCGTCAGGGCGGTGAACCCGGCGAGTATGAGCGTCCCCGCTCCGATGGCCGCGACGGTCGTCTGGATTACCGGCGACATCGTGAACAGCACGTTCATGCGCGCGATCAGGTAGACACCGGCCGTCACCATCGTCGCCGCGTGGATGAGGGCGCTCACGGGCGTCGGGCCGGCCATGGCGTCGGGGAGCCACGTTTGCAGCGGCAACTGCGCCGATTTGCCCAGCGCTCCTCCCATCAGCAGACCGGCCGCGGCTACCGTTATGCTGGAGCCGGCGACCCACTGCGCCGATGCGGCCTCCATCAAGGGCTGGATCTGGAGCGTCCCCAGCTTCGTGAACAGCAGCACGAGACCCACGAACATCGCCGTGTCACCGACGCGCGTGACCGTGAACGCCTTGCGCGCCGCCCGCCCGTTGGCGGGATCCGTGTACCAGAAACCGATCAGGAGGTAGCTGCACAGGCCGACACCTTCCCAGCCCAGGTAGAGCAGCAGCAGGTTGTCCGCGAGGACGAGCGTCAGCATTGACCCGACGAATAGGTTCATGCAGGCGAAGAACCGCGCATAGCCGTCGGGCTCCTCTTGCATGTACTCGGCGGAGTACAGGTGGATGAGGAAGCCGACGACCGTGACCACCAGGATCATGATCACCGCGAGGGAGTCGAGATAGAACGCGACTTGAGGCGAGAAGCCGCCGATGTCGATCCACGTCCAGAGCGACTGGGAGAAGGCATCGCCTGCCGGCGGCGCAATGATGAAGTCGAAGCTCACCAGCAGCGCAAACAGCGCCGAGAGGCCGATGGAGCCCACCCCGATTGTCGCGACCTGACGGCGGTCGAGCCAGCGACCGAAGACCGCCAGCACGACGAAGCCGCAGAACGGCAGGACCGGGACGAGGAAGAGGAGATGCAGCAAGTCAGCCTCGCATTCTGCTCGCGGCGTCGACGTCGAGTGTCTTGAACAAGCGGTGGAGCTGCAGCACCAGCGCCAGGCCAACGGACACCTCTGCGGCAGCCATCGTCAGGACGAACAGGAACAGGACCTGGCCATCCGGCTGCCCCCAGCGATAGGCCGCCACGATGAAGGCGAGCCCGGCGGCGTTCAGCATCACCTCCAGCGATAGGAGCACGAAGATGATGTTTCGCCGCACGAGCACGCCGGTCAGTCCGAGGGCGAACAGCACTCCCGCGAGGAGAAGGCCCTGTTCCATCGGTACGGTTGCCATCTACTCCTCCTCGCTGCCGGTCGCCGCTGCCGCGTCGACGGGCTCTTGTCGCGTTTGCTCGGTCTCGTCGGGCCGGCGGCGACGCCCCAGGTGGTAGGCCCCGATCAACCCTGCCAGCAATACGAGCGAGGCCAGCTCAACCCCCAGCAGGTAGGGGCCGAACAGGGCAGCGCCCAGGTCCGCGGGCTGAATAGGGCCGGCGCCGGTCACGTCGCGCACGTTTTGCCTGAATAGGACGTAGGCCACCTCGCCGAAGAGCACCATCGCCAGGAAGGTCGGGCCGAACCACGCCTTCGTGGGAGTCCAGCGCCTCTCTTGCTCCACCGCGACGTCGCCCTGGTTCAGGATCATGACAACAAAGATGAAGAGAACGATGATCGCGCCGGCGTATATGATCACTTCCAGCGCGGCTATCACCGGCGCGCCGAGCGTGAAGAAGATGAGCGCCACCGCCAGGAAGGACACGACAAGGTACAAGAGCGAGTGCACGGCGTTGAGACCGGTGATCGCGGCCGCCGTGGCGACCACCGCGACGACAGATGATATGTAGTAGACCGCGTTCATAGTCAGCTTCGAGGCGCTAGGGCAGCAGTGTGCGCACGTCCCTGGGCGGCGCCTCGTTCTCCGCTTCTCCTTTGTCCTTGCCGCCGATCGCCAGTCCGGCGACGCGGTAGAAATCGTGATCGGGGTATTTGCCCGGCCCTTCGATCAGCAGGTCTTCCTTCTCGTAGACCAGGTTCTCGCGCCGGTACTCGCCCATCTCGAAGTCGGGTATGAGCTGTATGGCGTAGGTCGGGCAGGCTTCCTCGCAGAAGCCGCAGAAGATGCAGCGGGAGAAGTTGATGCGAAAGAACTCCGGATAGCGCCGGCCCGTCTCATTCTCCGTCGCTTGCAGGGAGATGCAGGCGACCGGGCAGGCGACGGCGCAGAGATAGCAGGCGACGCAGCGCTCCTCGCCGTTCACCCGCGAGAGGATGATGCGCCCCCGCCATCGCGGCGCCAGGTACGGCTTCTGCTCCGGGTACTGGACCGTCACGCGTCGCCGGAACGCGTGCAGGAAAACCGTCCACAGCCCTTTCAGTATGCTCAGCATCGTTCCTCTTTTTAGCCCATTCCCAGCCGTACAGCTCCCGTGACGAGCAGGTTCAGCAGCGCCAGCGGCAGCATGACCTTCCAGCCGTAAGCCATGAGCTGGTCGTAGCGAAGCCGCGGCAGCGTCGCGCGCAGCAGGATAAAGAATGCGACGATTACGAACGTCTTGATCGCCAGCCAGAGCGGCGGCGGCAGAATCGGCCCCAACCAGCCGCCGAAGAAGAGCGTCGCGATTATCGCAGAGATGAGAGCGATGCCCAGGTACTCGCCGACGAAGAACATGCCGAACTTCATCGAAGAGTACTCCGAGTGGAAGCCGGCGACGATCTCGCTGTCCGCTTCAGGGAGGTCGAACGGGATGCGGCGCGTCTCGGCGACGGCCGCGACCATGAAGACGGCGAACCCCAGCACCTGCGGCACGCAGTACCAGACCGCCTTCTGCGCCTCCACTATCGCCCGCAGGTCGAACGAGCCGGCGAGCATCACCACTCCCGATACCGAGAGTCCCATGAAGACCTCATAGCTCAGCATCTGGGCAGACGCGCGCAGACCGCCCAGCAGCGAATACTTGTTGTTCGAGGCCCAGCCACCGAGCACGACGCTGTAGACACCCAATGACGACATGCCGAGGAAAAAGAGGAGGCCGATGTTCAGGTCGACGACGCCGAGGCTGGGCGAGAACGGGATCACGGTGAACGACATCAGCACCGTCAGCATTATGATCGCGGGCGCCAGCAGGAAGACGGTCTTGTCGGCGAAGGGCGGGATCCAGTCCTCCTTGAAGAAGAGCTTGATGGCGTCCGCGACGACCTGCAGAACGCCAAACGGGCCCACGCGGTTCGGGCCGTAGCGGTCCTGCCAGAGCCCCAGCAGCCGGCGCTCCACCCACGTGAGCATCCCGGCGACGGATAGCGACGCGATAAGCAGGACGACGACGATGAGCAGGGAACGCAGCGTCTCGTTCAAGGCGCCTGCCCTCCCTCACTTCGCGGGTTCCTCAACTCGCCCCAGGCGGGAAGGCCAACCCGCTCCACGCCGGCGAGCCCGACGGGCAGCGCGATCATTCCGGGCGGCAGGCCGTCGATGATCCTGACGGGCAGCCGCCGCGGCCGGCCGGCAATCGATAGCTCGACCTCCTGTCCGTCGCTCAAGGAAGCGTCGTTTGCGTCGTCGGAATTGAGGCCGGCGTAGGGCTGCGGCGCCAGGCTCGCGATTCCCGGCGCCTGTGCGCTGAACTCCTCGGAGCCGAAGATGTGATGCGCCGGCACGACGAGATAGCAGCCGGCAGGCGGCTCGACGCGAGGCGGAAGGTCGGTGAAGTAGCCAGCCCCGGCGCCCTCGGCCGGCTCGATGAGCCTGCGGCCCGGGTCGCCGCCGCGCAACGGCCCGGCGATCTCCTCCTGGAACTTGTTCAGCGCCTGCACCGAATTCCAGGCGGGCGCCCAGAAACGCGGAATGAGCGGCGAAGGCGGCTGCTCACGGTAGCCCTCCATCGAGAACGCCAGCGGCGAGTCGACGTCCTCCGGCGGTTGAGGTTCATGCACGCTGATATTCGCATTCATGGCCGTGCGACCGCTGTAGCGGCCCGGCTGCCGCCCGATACGGAGCCCCGCTATCCGAAAGTCAGCGGGCGGCGCGGTCTGCGTTACCGGCGCGAAGACGGGCACGGCGGCGGCAAGCGCGGCTTCGACGCCGTCGACGTTCTGCCACGCTTCGACGTCCGACCGCCCGGCGGCGAGCGCCAGGTCGCGCAGCCAGCGCCAGCTTTCGCGGACGCCGTCCGTGGGCATCATCACCTTGTAGAAGCGTTGCGCGCGCCCCTCGTTGTTCACGAAGACGCCGTCGCTCTCGGCGAAAGTCGCCGCCGGCAGGACGGTGTCGGCGCGGGCGGTTGTCTCCCCGGCCGTGTGGTCGACGACGATGACGTGGTCGGCGGCCCCAAAGAAGGCGTCGACAGTGGCAGCGCCGGCGCGCCGGTACAGATCGTTCTCCAGGATGACGACGGTGTCCGCGTCGCCGGACTTCACGGCGTCGAAGGCCGCTTCCAGGCTGTCGCCGCCGAGAAGCGCCAGGCCGAAGCTGTTGCACTCGGGCGCGGTCAGGCATAGCTGCGACGGCCGCCCCTTGCGACGCAGCGCCCAGGCCACGTTGGCCGCCGCCCGCAGAACGTCCTCGCTGCCGCAGCTTCCGCCGCACACCACGAGCGGCTCGTCCGCTTTCTCCAGCGCGGCGGCGATCTCCGCCGCCAGGGCGCGGACGTGCTCCGGCAGACCGTCTATCGACGTCGATTCCGCGTCGAGCGCGTTCGCGACGGCGAACCCCAGGCGAGCGATGTCGTCAGGCGGCGCGCGATAGGCCTGAGTCGCCACATCATCGAGCCGCGTCCCGGCGAGAGAACCGACGTACAGCGGCCCCTTCTCTCCCTGGAGAGCGTTGCGCACGCCGGCGGCGTCCCACTCGGGAATGCGCAGCTCGGCGGCTTGCCTGAGCGGCGCCCGCCGAGCCGACTGTCGCAGCGCGAGGGCGAGCATCGGCGCTGTCTGCGTCACGTCCTCGCCCAGGACCAGCGCCGCGTCCGCCCGGGCGACTGCGGCCAGCGACGGCGATCGCGCCGGGCCGTTGCACATTATGTCGAGTGCCAGCCGCGACAGCCGCCGCTCGCCCTCCGGGACGCCGGCGTAGAAGTTGTCCACCCCAACAAGCGTTCGCAGCGCGAAGTTCGCCTCCAGCGACGCCCGCGGCGACCCGATTCCTATGACACGCTTCCCTCTCTTGAGCGCCTCGGCCGTCAGCCGCAGCGCCTCTTCCCCATCGACCGGCGCCGCCTCAGCGTCTCGACCGGCGCGGGCCAGGGGACGGCG
>DATLAX010000101.1:0-14030 GCA_035527215.1 Dehalococcoidia bacterium | reverse complement strand
TACCGGACCTGCGTGGCGACCGGCAGGCGCTGGCGACCGTTGTCGACGCGGGCCCCGACATCCTCAATCACAACATCGAGACCGTGCCGCGTCTCTATCACAGCGTCAGGCCGCAGGCGGTGTACGCACGCTCGCTGGAGCTGCTGCGGCAGGCGAAGGCACTTCGGCCCGGCATGCTGACGAAGAGCGGCATCATGGTCGGGCTGGGCGAGGAGCCGTCGGAGATACGGCAGGCGATGGCGGACCTGCGAGACGCCGGCTGCGACATCCTGACACTCGGCCAGTACCTGCGCCCGAGCGTGAAGCACCTGCCGGTGGCGCGGTTCTACTCGCCGGAGGAGTTCGACGAACTGGCAGCGGAAGCGCGGGCCCTTGGCTTCCGTCACGTCGAGTCGGGGCCGTTGGTCCGCAGCTCCTACCGGGCGGCGCGGCAATTGAGCGGGCCCGGCCACGAAGGCTGACGCGTCACTTCAGATAGCCGCCGGTCGGCCGATACTGTTGATGGAACGGGGGGTCGCTGCGGCCTCCGGCGCCTTTTCCCCGCCGCAGTGACGCTCGATGGTCATGGCGGCGCCCCGCTCCCGCGCTCCTGGCAACGCTTTCCCCGTGCTCACACCGCCGCCTTGTCTGCGCGCTTCCGCCATTCCCTCAGAATGAACTGACCGCCGGTAGTCAACGCTGCGCCGGCCCACAGGCAGAATATGGGGATCACCGAGAAATGGAAGCGCTCGTCGCCGAAGAAAACGATGCTAAAGAGCGCCGTCCAGGCGACCACCACGGTCACCAGGAGGGCCTTGCTGGAGTCGCGCAGCGAGAACCAGGCGGGCAGGCCGAGCAAAGCCAGCACCAGCACGACGCGGTAGAACGTGTTGCTGAGAGCCCACAGCCCGTCGGCCAGACTGGGGCGGATTGTGGGCGTGTCCAATTGCATCCAGCGCAAGGCGGAGCCGTCGCCCTTATAGAGTGCGGCGAACTTCTTCGGGACAAGCTGAAGTTCGTCGAGGGGACGGCTTCTCATGAAGGTGAGCGCCTGACGCAGCGCCTCGTTGCTCGTCTTGACCTCGAGTTCAGGGTTCGGCAAGCCGGCGTAAGCGGTGCCGACGACGCCGAAGTCGGCAATCTTGCCGTCGGCGCCCTCGTGGTGGCCGACCCATAGCGCCTCGGTCGCGCTCGTCGAAATCGGGATCAGCGCTTTCATTCGCACGACGTTGCGCGCCGTCCACGGCGCGACGATCAACACTGTCCCCACGACCAGCACCACCGAGTATTCTGCGACCTTTCGCCAGGAGCGCCAGCGAAGCAGCAGGGCCAGGGCGACTAAGGGAGCCAGAAGCAAGGCTTCGCCCCGCACGAGCGAAGCCAGGCCGATCAGGGCGCCGATAGATACCATGTGCCAGAGCCGCGGCGGCTTGGCCCCGAGCGCCGCGTAGGCGGTCAGCGTCAGGATCATGACGAAGAGAGCCGTGAACAGCGGCTCCGTCATGACCAGGCTGGTATAGAAGACCTGGTTCGGGAAGACGGCCAGCAGCGCGGCGCCCGCGAGGCCGGCGGCGCGACCGAACACTCTGGCGCCCAGCAGATAGACGAGGACGACCGTCAGGGAACCGGCGACGACGTTCAGCAGCCGGGCGCCGAGCAGGCTGTCGTCTGTGAAGTGATAGACAGCGGCCAGCGCTGCCGGGTAGCCCGGCGGCCAGTGAGCGGTTGGGTTTCCCGAGTAGTCGATGTAGCCGTCGCCTTCGGCCAGGGCGTGTGCCTGGTAGTCGTAGAGCGTCATGTCCCAGCGCCACACCGCGCGAGGGCTGCACTCGACTTCTAGGGCCCAGAGCAGGCGCAGGATGAGGGCAACGGCGAAGATCGCGACGATCCAGGTGTCCAGGCGAGGAAGCGGCGACGGCACGATTGCGGGTAGTCGCGCTGCCCGCTCTTTAGCTGCCGATGGCGACGTCGACGATCTGTCAGTCATGTGTCCGTAGTGCGGCTTTTCGAGGACGCTAAGGGTTGCGATCCGTCTCGGACTATCTCATACTAGCCATAGAGCGTCGCCGTTCGCAACTCGAAGCGGCTCGTGTGAGGGAGAAGCCGGAGGAACGTCAAGAGCCGGGCAGCCGGCGCACAGTTCTCCGCTCTTGTGTCGATTCATAGAGTAAGCCCTCACCCAGACTCTGCTCTCGCAAGGAGGAAGAATGAGAAGTTTGCTGATTCTAGCGATGAAGCACAAGGCAATCGCGATGGTCGCAGTTGCTGCCCTATCCGTCGGCAGCGCCGCGGCGTTCGCTTCCCAGGACGGCGTCTTCCCGGGCACGGACGACGGCGTGTCTTCGCAGATCGTCGGCCAGGAGGAGGCGCCAACGCCCACGCCGACGGAGGTCGACGAGCCGACGCCCACGCCCACGGCAACGGTCGAGGACGGCGATGACGAGGATGAGGGCGAGGGCCCGCGCGACGTCGTCGGCATCCCCGACGATAACCCGAGCAAGCAGCCGGAGGACGACGACGGCGTTTGCGAGAAGGGCGAGACGGTCATCAAGACGACGCCCTCGGGCAAGCAGGTGAACGTCCCCTGTCAGGCGGTGAAAGAGCACGGCCCGAAGGCCAACCACGGCCACGACGAGGACAGCCAGGACAGTGAGGACGAGGAGGGGACCGAATAGCCGGAGCGTCCCAACGACGAGTCGTTAGATTTGATTTGCCATTGCTGGCCCGCTATACTCTTTAGCGGGCCAGCGTAGCTCAGAGGTAGAGCAGCGGTTTCGTAAACCGCGGGTCGAGGGTTCGAATCCCCCCGCTGGCTCCAGGTTTGCCTCGAGGCACGGGCGGCGCCGTCGGCTACATAATGGAGTAGACGTTCCGGATTACCTCGTGCGGCGTGGTCACGCCCTGCTGCACCTTCAGCATCGCTGAACGACGCATCGCGACCATCCCTTCGCTCAGCGCCTGCGCCTTGATATCGGCAGAGCCGGCGCCCTTCAAGAGCAGGCGGCGGATCTCCTCGCTGAGCGCCATCACCTCGTATACGCCCGTGCGGCCGGCATAGCCCGTGTTCGCGCAGAAGTTGCAGCCGCTGCCGTAGTAGAGCTTCTCCGGCTTCTCGCCCAGTTCCTCTTCGTAGGCGCTCGCCTCCTCCGCCGGCACGTCGGCCAGCTCGCGACAGTGCGAGCACACGCGCCGCACCAGCCGCTGCGAGATCACGCCCACCAGCGCCGACGATATCAGGAACGGCTCGACGCCGAGGTCGATGAGACGGAACAGGATGCCCACCGCGTCGTTGGCGTGGATCGACGACAGCACCAGGTGGCCGGTCAGCGATGCCTGCGTCGCCATCGCGGCCGTCTCGCCGTCGCGCACCTCGCCGACGAGGATCACGTCCGGGTCGAGTCGCATGATGGAGCGCAAGCCGCTGGCGAAAGTGATGTTGGCCAGCGCATTCACCTGGATCTGGTTGATGTCCTCGAAGTGATATTCGATGGGGTCTTCGATTGTGACGATGTTGCGCCCTTTGCGGTCGAGCTGGTTCAGCGAAGCATAGAGCGTCGTGGTCTTGCCGGAGCCGGTCGGCCCGCCCACCAGGACCATCCCGAACGGCTTGCGGAGCATCTGCGTGTAGTGCTCCAGCGCCTCCGGCAGGAATCCCAGCTCCTTCAGGGCGATCAGCGAGAGCGACTTGTCCAGCACTCGCAGCACCATCATCTCGCCGTGGGCGCTGTCGGACGTGGCAACGCGGAAGTCGACGTCTTTGCCTTCGACGCTGACGGAGAACTGGCCGTCCTGCGGGCGCCGGCGCTCGGCGATGTTCATGCCCGCGAGCACTTTGAGTCGCGAGATCAACGCCGGGTGAACGCTCAAGGGGAGCGTCTGCACCTCGTGGAGAAAGCCGTCGATGCGATAGCGAACGCGCAGGCGCGTCTCCTTGGGCTCCAGGTGAATGTCCGACGCGCGGTCTCGTACCGCCTGGGCGATGAGGAGCTCGGCGGTGCGCACTATTGGCGTCTGAGCCGTGAAACCGGGGCCAATCTCTTCGACGGCGACTTCGGCCGCGCGCGGGGCGACCATGCTGATCTGCCGCTCGATCTCGTTCCAGCCGACGTAGTTGCGGTTGATGGCCTCGCGAATGTCGCTGGGGATGCCGACGGCGGGCTGGATGATCTTCCTGGCGCGCGCCCGCAGGTCTTCGAGCGCGTGCATGTTCAGCGGGTCCGCCATGACGACGACCAGCGAGTCGCCGGTGACGTCGACGGGGATCAGATCGTGCTGGCGAGCGTACTCTTCCGGGACGAGGGCCAACGCCTCCGGTTGAACCTGCTGACGCGTCAGGTCGATGATCGGCAGGTTGAGCTGGAGGCTGAGGGCGAGCGCGACATCCTCTGCCGCCACCATGCCCTCGTCCTGGAGGTAGTCCCCCAGGCGCTTTTGCTGTTGCCTTGACTCCTCTACCGCCTTGCCCAATTGCTTGGTCGTGATCAGGCCGGCGTCGACGAGGATTTCGCCGAGCTTCTTTGTCGGCGGTGCTGACGCTGATGCTATATCGGGCATGTCCACCTCAGGGTTGAGAAAGGGCGTTGTGAGCCGGCAGGCTGGGCGGGCGGGACGCGTCAAAGCCGAAGGCGGTCCCCACGGATTCAGAGCCGGGGAACCGTCTCGCTATGTCCAGCCCTCGACTCAGTACCCTGTCGTTGCTTGTGAAACCTCGCCGGTGGTGTCGACGGTGTACGTGCCCTGGGTGGCCGTGCCGCGCATGTAGGTCGGGTAGAGCCCGAAGCCGCCCGCCGCGGTGGTCATGTCGGTGGTTGCCGTCGTTACCGCAGGCGTCGTTGCCATGCCGTCGGACGCCATCTTGGCATCGACAGCCGTCTGGATGATGACGCGCTCCGCGTCCGCGGCTGTGGTCTGGCTCTTCCCCAGGAGTCCGGTGAAGTTCGGCAGCACCACGGCAACGAGGATCGCCAGGATGGCCAGGACGATCAGCAGCTCGACGAGCGTGAAACCGGCCTCGCCTCTTTGCGTCCTCAAATCTTGCACCTTGTCTCTCATCAAGGCACCTCCGGTTTGGTCGTGTCTACAATGTACCAGGCGAATGCACGCCGGCTTCGCCTCTCAACAGTTTGATCGGCGGTGTGGGGGAAACGGCCATCTATCGGTTGATGGATTCGGACGTGCCACAAATGGGGTATGTGTCACTCAACGGTCAACGAGCCGACAACGTGCGCATCGCCGGCGCTTTCCGCGGGCGGATGACCCGCGACGTCAAGCGGGGCTTCCTGTACCTTCATGCGGACGTTATATGCGCCGCCGTCGATGTTCCGAGGTATGAGGACGAAGTACTCTTCTCTGATGATCCGCCCGGGTATCCACTCGCTTGTCGGGATGATGCCGCCGCCGAGCTGCCAGCTTTGCCACCACAGCGGGAAGCCGCGACGGGAGTCCAGCAGGCCGTTCTCGTCGACGAAGAATACGGTGGCTTGCAGGTCTTTGTCCGTCTTCGCTGAGAGGCGCCAGTAGTAGTCCAATCGGAGTACGTCGCCGCGCACGCCCGGCTGCGGCTCCGCCTGGAACCCGACCAGCGTCAACCCGTCGCCGAAAGGAACCGACACGCGGGCCGCCTCCGGCGCCTCGTTGACCGTCAGCGACGGCCTATCTTCCAGGACCCGATAGAGGGATCCTTTGGGGACGAGGTCATCCTTGTACTGTGGCTTCGGCAAAACGCTCGTGATCATTGTCTCGATGCTGTTCAGGACTACCGGTTGCACGAAGTACTCACTCCGTATCTCGTCGAGGTCGCCGCGAAGGCCTTCCGCCGCGTAGACCGGCCGCCCGTTGGCGAACTGCTCCTCGATGAACGCGTTGACGTCTTCTCCCAGGACCGAGAACAACGGCGAAACGCGCACGTCCTTTCGGTACCCCTCGACGAGCTGGACGTACCACAGCGGTGAGGCCGTCCAGCTATCGGTGATGATGGTGGCGTGCGGCTTCACGTTCGCCAGCGTTGTCCGGGCGAAGTCGCGGGCGCTGTAGTCGTCGCTCCTGTCGACCCGCGGCAGGTTAGAGGCGAAGAGCGACAACGGTAGGAGAAGCAGGAGCAGGGCCGCAACCGGTGAGAACAGGTACTGGCTCGATTCAGCCCACTGCGGCCGCCGGACGTCGAGGAGATGAAGCGCGAATGAGAGGAGCGCCTTCGCCGAGCAGCCGATCCAGACCGCAAGCATGAGGTAGGCAGGGATGAAGTAATTGTAGATGTTGTGGATGTTGTAGCTGAGCGCGACGAGTCCGACGAGAGCTGACAGCGAGAGCCCGTAGATCGCGAACAGCCGTTGGCGCCGCCAGACGTAGGCGAAACCCAGCGCCGCCAGGGCTATGCCGAAGGCTGTGAACTCGGCCAGCGGGAATGCGCTGAGAACGTCGAGGTGGTCAAAGAAGCCGAAGTCCCAGTACTCGCCGCTACTGCTTCCTGTCAGGAACATGCTGAGATAGGTGTGGAAGTTGGCGGGCTGCGCCCAGCTCAACGCCGGTCCCTGCGATGCCCGAATCGGCAGGTATATGCACACGGACGTCCCCAGCAAGAGGAGGATGCCGCAGCGAAGAGCCCGCCCGGCATTCAGGGAGCGGCGTCCCGCCCAGAGAAAGAGAAGTATGCCCGGAACGAGCAGGAGGATCAGGCGGTGGTTCCCCAGGCTCAGGCCGAAGAGGAGAGATACGATGTACAACTGCCGGGGCTGTCCGTTCTCCCGCCAGCGCAGCAGCAGGAGAGTGATGACGGCGGTGAAGAAGGCGTTCAGCGAGTACGACTCGGCCCAGGTGGCGGCCGACCAGAGCGTCGAGGAGAAGGTCAGCGTCAGGGCGCCGAAGAACGACGCGAGGATGCTCTTCGTCAGGTCGTGGATGATGATGAAGACGACCGACACCGTCAGGGCGGCGAAGACGGCTGACATGAGGTTGACGCGGTAGGCAACGTCGCCGACGGGGATGAACGTGAACAGCTTGCCGAGCAGGATGTACAGGGGGTAGCCGGTGTTGTGGGCGATGCCGAGGACGTAGGAGGTCGTCGTCAGCTCACCCATGTCGTACCACATCACGGATGGCGCCAGCGTGCGCAGATAGACGAGGAACGCCAGCAGCCCAACGAGGGCGGCGCTTACGCGGGAGTCCGTCGATGCTGGATGGATTCGCTGACTCATCGTATCCTGCCGATCGAGCCTCACTGACAAGCGGGCTTTCAGGCCGCCAGGCTTTCCCTCGAGCCCAGGTGGCGCCTCAGCTCATCCGGGCTCTGGCAGCGCTCAAGAGCGGTCTCCGTTCCGATGACGCCGCTCCGGCAGAGAGCAGCGAGGTCCTGGTCCAGGGTGCGCATGCCGAATTGAGCGCCCGTCTGGACCACGTTCAGTAACTGGTGCGTCTTGCCCTCCCTGATCAGGTTTCGGATTGCCGAGGTGGCGACCATGATCTCTATCGCCGCTACCCTGCCGGCGCCGTCAACTCTTGGCAGTAGCGTCTGACAGAGTACCGCTTCGAGCACGAGCGATAGCTGCACGCGGACTTGTTGCTGCTGATACGGAGGGAAGACGTCTATTATCCGGTCGATCGTCTGGGGAGCGCTGGGAGTGTGCAACGTCGTCAGGACGAGGTGTCCCGTCTCCGCCGCCGTGAGCGCCGCCGATATCGTCGCCAGGTCACGCATCTCGCCCACGAGGATCACGTCAGGGTCCTGGCGCAGCGTGTGTATGAGCGCGGCTTCGAAGGAGAGCGTATCGGGTCCGAGCTCACGCTGAGAGATAATGCACAGCTTGTTTGCGTGGATGTACTCGATAGGGTCTTCAATGGAGACGACGTGCCGCCTCTCCCTGCTGTTCAGGTGGTCGATCATGGCGGCGAGCGTCGTGGACTTGCCGCAACCGGTCGGGCCCGTCACGAGAACGAGTCCGCGCGGCTTCAGGGCGAGGTCGCTGCAGATGTCGGGCAGGCCGAGGTCCCGCAGCGAGGGGATGCGCTCCCTCACCAGGCGAAAGGCTAACGTGATGCTGCCCCGCTGCAGAGCGGCGTTCACGCGGAAGCGCCCGATGCCTTCCGCCGTGCAGGAGAAATCCAGCTCCTTCTCGTCGTTGAAGCGCTCGCGCTGTTCCTGGTTCGTTATCTCATCGAGGACGGATTCGACGGCCGCGGCGCTCATTGCGGGCAGGTCCTGAGAATCTAGTTCGCCGTTCAGACGCAGAACCGGCGGACTGCCTGCCACAAGGTGGAGGTCAGAGGCGTCGGCGTCGACCATGAGTTGGAGCAGCGTGGCGGCGTTCACTTCATTCTGTGCATCAGTTATCATGACCGGTTCTCCTCAATCGATTCAGCGAAGGACAATGCTCGACGCCGGTGACGGCGGCGACGATAAGGACGCAGGTAGTCGCGGCGCCGAGCGCCGTTTGGAGCGACTCCCCCAGGTACCACCACCAGGCGAAGAACGCTAACGCGGATCCCGCTTCGACAAGCGGGATCCTGAGGGATATCGGCGTCGAACAGCGGCGGCACCTGCCGCGTAGCAGTGCGTAGCTCACGACCGGTATGAGGTCGCGAGCGGCGAGGGGCGTATTGCAGGCGTCGCAGTGCGAGCGCGGCCTGAGCAAGGACCGCCGCGCGGGAAGGCGGTCGATGCAAACGTTGAGGAAGCTCCCCACTGCCAGGCCTGCCAGAACCACTACGATGCCCATAGCTCCTCTACTGCGCTGCCTGAATGGCGAATGTCACCATCCCCGTTCCACCGACCGTGGCCTGAGTAATCGTCACGTCCGAGAATGAGCCGCTCTCGCTCAACGCACGGGCATAGGCGATGATGTTCTCCATGCCTTGAGCTTCGCCGGATACCGTGATCTCCTTTTCGCTTCTGGAAGTGGAAATGATGCTCACGCCGGGTGGCGCGTTCGAGTAGACGAGCGAGAGGTTGCTGGAAAGCGGTCCACCGACGCCCGGGAGGGATGCCCGTTCAGCCCGCAGAGAGGCGACGGCCTGTTCGACGTTGGCGATCTCAGTGCGCAGGCCTCGCTCCCTGCCAATGTCTATCTGGACGCCCTCAAGCTGGCCGGTGACCAGCGCCAACTGGTCGCTGAGGCGGGCCGTTTCCTGCGCGGCCGAGTGCTGAATCGCGACCGCCGGCACCAGGAGCACGCAGCCGGCCAGGATTGCCGCCAGCCCGAACACGTACCAACTGGGATAGCGGTGCGGTCGGAGCTCTGCCGGCAACAAGTTCAGGTCGACGAGTCTGCTGCGTCGCATGGTGTCACTGTGGTGCATGGCCTTACACTTCCTTCAGCGCCAGCCCGACGTTAACGGCGTAGCTGTGCATCGGGAGATCGAGCGGGCAGTCAAGCGGTGGTGACAGCGATTCGACGGGGTACTGGGTCAAAGCCTCGAGCGGCCCCGTCATCGCCAGTTCCGCCATCGAACCGGTCAGGAAGATCGGCGTCGAGGGCTCCATGGGTTCCTGGCGGTGCGTATCGTTGTAGAATTTGACCGTGCGCGCCACCTCTTCGCGGAATCGCTGAACCCTTTCGTCGCCTTCCGGTCCCCCGTCCCGTTCCACAACTGTTCTCATGATGACCGGTACGCCTCGTGTGACCAGGACGATGTCGGCGCTGCCGGGCTCCACGTCGGCGATGATTGCCTCGTCGCGGTTGGCGGCCCTCGCCAGGGCAAGCGGCTTGATGTCTATGGCGGCCAGCTGTCTTTTCGCGACTGTCATCGCCTTCAGCAACGGGTCGAGGATATCGCGCGGCACGCCGAGCGCGAATACTCGCTCGTGGCCGTCGTTCGCGCCCAGTGACTGCCATGACAGGTAGATATCCTCCAGGGGAACGGGCATTTCCCGCTTTGCCTCGCGGGTGACGGCTTCCTCCAGCATATCGGGGCTCATCTTCGGGAGTTCGAGAACGCGCGCGATGGACCTGAAGCCGGTGATGCTGGCTATCAGCTTTGCCCCCGATACGGGAAGCGAGTCGAGGACGGCCTTGAGGGCAGTCCCGACAGCCTGTGGATCGGCGATGACGCCGTCCTTGACCAGGCCGGGCTCCAGGGGCACGTCCCGCCAGGACAGCACGCTGTCGCCGCGCGCCACCAGGACACGTATGTCCCGGCTCTCCACGTTCAGCGTCACCGTTCGGCGCATGAGCGAGGCCGGCAGGTTAAGCGTTGGGTTGCGTAAGGTCAGTCTCATAAGCCATCATCCTTGGTCAGACTCGGACTGGTTCGCAGGGGGCGCCGGCGCGGCTCCGGGCGCTGTGCCCGCGGCGTCAGTTCCGGCCGTTTCGGGCTGTGCGTAGAAAGTGACGTTCAGGACCATCTCCTTTGTCCCTGTCGCCTCGGCGACGCTCACGTCGCCGAGGGCGGCTGTCTGCGCCGTCCCGTCCTCAATCAGCGACAAGAAGGAGAGCACCTCTGCCAGATCGCCGTCTATTACCAGGGTGTACTTGAGGACCGCGTAGCTGACCTCTTCTCCGTTTTCATCCTTCTGCGCTACCACCTGGCTTGCAGGAAGGGTGCTCATCTGCTTGATACGCACGTGACTCTGGTTAGCGTGGTCGAGGAGGCTTTGCACGATGGCCGTGCTGTCCAGCTTCGTGGGAAAGGCGTGCTCCAGGTTCTGCAGGCCGGCGTTCACGAGGAACAGACGGTCTTCGAGTCCTTTCAGCGTCTGCTGCGAATCACCAATGGCGGACAGCGTGCCGCTGCCAGCCTGGGTCTGCTGTCTCAAGCCGGACTGCTCCCGCCGTTCCATGACGTACGAGGCCGTAACCACGAGATGGGCGACGAGAAGGATTCCCCCGAGCGCCAGCAGCATTGTGGACGGCTTCAATTTGATGCTTTCCAGCGACGCCAGCAGGTCGCGCGACTGCAGTTTCTGTATTGACTTCAGCATCAGCTTGTCCTTGACCGCTATTCCAGCTGCCAGGAGACTATCCTGACGGTATTGTCGCCAACTGTGGCCCTGGAGGTGATAGTGCGGCCGTTTCTCTGCGACCGAATGTCATAGGTGGCCACCGGAAAGTTGATCGTCACCGTGCCCGTCCCCGGCGGCGACGTTTCGATTAGCAGTCTGTACGGCCCCGGCGCCACGTCGGAGAACTGGACCTCGTACGGGGAAGTCCCTCCCATCTTGTCCAGGCCCGGTGGTTTCTGGCAGTCGTCCGAACCGGAGAGCAGGTCGATCCAGACGTTGTTCGCCTGCACGTCGACGACGGCGAACACTAGCCCTGACTCCGTGGACGTGAAGTCGTAGCACTTTGCGCCGCCGCCCGATTGCCAATCCGGTGTGATGGTCTCCGACAGGCCGGCGTCGGCTACGCGGCGGACCTCCGTTGTTGGGAAGGGCGAGCCATTGACGGCGGGCGGCGTAGGTTGGAGCGGCGCCTCCGTGTAGGATGTGCTGGCGGTCAGCTCTGAGTCCCCCTTGAGAAGCCAGAGGGCCCATTCCACGCCTGCGTCGGCCGAGTAGTAGTCCTTGATGGTGGAGTCGACGCGGCGACTGGCCAGGAGGTTGACGCTGGCATCGACGAGGAACGGTGACACGAGTAGGGCACCGAGCGCCAGGGCGACCATCGCCAGCGGCAGCACCTGCCCGCGCGAGTCGTCGATTCGCGTTGCCAATCTAGATATCATCAGCCACCGTCCCGGAGAGCAAGGTGGTAGTATGTCTGGTTGTTCGTGTTGACGGTTTGGTCGTTGCCTACCTGGAATCCATCCGGTTCGAGCGCCTGGATTCGGTTCGACCCCAGTGTCGTCCCGTCCCAAAAGAGCGAAGCGTCTCCGCTCAGGCTTGCCGGACGCCACACCGAAACCCTTGTGCCGGATCGCTTCACCCAGGCCACCAGGGGCTCGAAGCCGACCCCGGTAATTGAGCGGTTGTCGACGCCGTTTCCCGTGTAGCTCCCGGCCGACACCTGGGAGCTTGCCGCCCAGGCGATGTAATGGAACGTCGTGCCGGATTCATTGACGTTCACGTTGCTGCCCACCTGGAAGCCGTTCGCCTCCAGAGCCTGGATGCGGTTGGCGATCGTTCCCGCCCCGGTCATCAGATAGGAGTTGTCGCCTGCGAGGGGGCCGGGGCGGAACACCGAATCGTCGCCGTCGCCCAGCGTGATTACCCACACCGGCTGGAAGCCGACGCCGGTGATCGAGCGATTGTCGCTGCCGTTTCCGACGTAGCTGCCGATTTGCAGGTCGCTGCCGGTTTTCATGGCGACCCAGTAGTAGGCATTGCCCCAGGCGTTGACGGTGTCGTCGGTGCCCACTGTGAAGCCATCGGCATCCAGCGATTGGATGCAGCCGGATGACAGCGCCCCTGTATCGCCGAGGATCTTTGCCCTGTCGCCGCTCATGGTGCTCGTCCGGATTACGCCTGCTTGGTTCGTCGCCGCTCTGATGATGATGATGTCCGGCTGGAACCCGATGCCGGCAATCTGCCGGCCGTCAACGCCGCTGCCGACGTAGCTGCCGGTTACCAGTCGCATGCCGGCCGGCGTTGGTGTTGGCGTAGGCGTGTCGGTCGCCGTACTCGTCGGGGTCGGCGTCGGAGTGCTGGTCGGCGTCGACGTGGGCGTCGGCGTGTCAGTAGGTACCGGCGTGCCCGAGGCGGTTGGCGCCGGCGTGGCGGTATCGGTCGGCGTGGGGGTGAAAGTGTTCGTAGGCGTCGGCGTAGCCGTGTTGGTTGGAGTAGGCGTGGGTGTGGGCGTCGGCGCCAGGGTGGCAAAGGGCGTCATGACGGCATCGGGAGGGCGCATTTGCACTATTTCCGTGCGCGTTTGGGGCTCTTCTCCCTTGTCGTTGACTATGCTCACGGTCAGCACGTCGCCGCTCTTGGACGCCGTCAGGCCGGCGGTCGCGAGCCCCCGAGCGACGGAGCGGCTGGTCGTCACGCCGTTCACGGTCTCCGTCCGCACCAGCTCGCTTCCCGATTGCTGGTACCGGACCTGATACGAATCGCCGGTAGGCGCATTCACCCAGTTCAGCGTCACATTGCCGGGCTCTGCCGTTGCCAGGCTAGCCACCGCCATCTGCGCGTCGTGGTTCAGCCAGTTGAAGGCATCGCGGTAGTCGTGCGCGACCGCCAGCTTCGCGTGCCCGCGGCTGGTCACGCCGAGGAATTGCGTCAGCGACGCGGCGATCAGGCCGATGACGAGGGCGCCGATACCCATCGCCACCAGGAGCTCGACCAGCGTCATCCCCGACTCGCCGTCGTTCCACTTCATCGGGCTACCTTGTAGTCCTCCGCCACCAGCAGCTCTTTGCTGTTGCGCGTGACGGTCACCGTTATCTTCGTGATGCTGCCGTCGCCGCCGGGCACGGGCTCGGCCGCGACGGTAACGCCGTAGTCGTCGGGAGAGGGCGTCACGGTCGCGTAGGAAGCGGGCAGGGCCTGGTAGGGCTGGCTCTTGGTGTACTCCAGTTGGGAGCGCGCCAGGTTCTCCGCCGTGACCCGTTCGTCGGTCCGCGAAACCGCCATGCTGCCTGTCGAGACAGCCGAAAGCAGCGCCGTCAGGGCAAGCCCGAGAATCGCGACGGAAATCAGCGCCTCGACGAGGCCGATTCCGTATTCGCCGCCCAAAGCCGCACGACGCGGGAGCCATCGCAGCTTCACAGTTGTCGTCCTCTCTTCCGCCCTCATTTCTACTGGATGTGTCCCATGATGCTGTACATCGGCATGATGATTGAGATCGCGATGAAGGCCACAACAAGGCCGATGCCGAGCGTCATGACCGGCTGTACCATGGAGGTGAGCGCGCCCACCCTCTCGTCGACCTCCGCCGCGTAGAACTCGGCGAGGGTGTCCAGATTTGTGTCCAGGGCGCCGGTCTCCTCGCCTACGGACACGACCTGCGACAGCATCGACGGGAACAGCTTCGACCTTCCGAAAGGCTTCGCCAGACCCTCGCCGCGCATCAGCTCTTCGCGGACGTTCGACAGGTCCTCGCGGACGACCTGGTTCTGCGTCGTCTGGAGGACCAACTCCATGATGTCGGAGAGGGGGAGTCCGGCTCTCAGCAACATGGCCATAGTCC
>DATLAX010000100.1:0-5050 GCA_035527215.1 Dehalococcoidia bacterium | reverse complement strand
CCGTCTGCCAGTAGGCGATGTTGCCGGCGCTATCGGCGTAGAGGAAGTTGTGCGAGGTGATGATGAGCCTTGCCGCCGCTTCGAACTGAGCGACGCTGTGGGAGCGGTCGAACTGGAGGAAGGGATGAATCGCCTCGTACTCCCGCTGCCAGTGGGCCCGCCTCTGGCTGAATGCCACACCCTTCTCGACGTCGATGGCGATAACGGGCCCGTGCACCGTGCGCATCACCGTGAGCTGACGCGGCGCCGTGCCGAGGGTGACGCCCGGGGCCGTAACGCGGACGTTGATCGTCTCCTGGCGCACCTCCATGGGCGTGCAGGCGCCGTTGAACATGTAGGAGGTCGGGCCGCAGAGTGTCTCGACGTACGTGTCGACGTTGTCGCCGGTCGCCGTCGTCGAAGTCCAGGCGATGTCCTGGTTCCGGCCGATCAGCACCGGCGGGACACCGGCGAATGCCATTCCCATAACGTCGAATCCGTTGCCGCCCTTGAGTTGCACCTCGTGGATGACCGCGGGCGTATCGAAGCCCATCTGCGGACCGCCGAAGAGCATGGCGGCACCGTTCGCGCTCTTGACGGGCCTCACCGCCCAGGCGTAGCTGCCGAGCTTGATGGGGATGCCCAGCGATGCCCATAGCCTTCTCGCCTCCGCGAGCTGCGGGCCGCTCACGTCCGCGTCCGCGCCTGCCAGTTGCGCCTGGGTCACGGCGGGCGTCGCCGTCGAGCCCGGCACGACCTGCGGCGAGTTCGGTGGCGGAACGGTCACCGGCGCGTCGGTGTCGTTGACCCACGTCAGATCGTTGAAGATAGCGAGGCCCTCGCCTTCGCCGCGCGCGGCAACAAGGTCGTCGAGCAGCGCGAGATTGTCCAGTTCCGTGCCGCCGATCTCGCCGAAACGCCGCACCATGAAGGCGCCGAAGGCGGCGGAGTCTCGCTCCGTCCAGGCCGAAGGCATGAAGCCCAGGAGCTTGAACTCGTAGGGGAGCTTGTTCTCGGGGTCCGGCCGGACCACCTCCCGAATGTACCGGTTGATACCGTCGATATAGGCCTTGAATATCTCCCGGTCTTCAGGGCCGGCGCGCTGGATCTGGGCGTCGAGCTCGGCGTCGGTGTAGCCGTCGCGCCTCGCCACCTCATCGGCCTCCACAAAGCTTGGGCCGAAGACCTCCGCAAGGGTGCCGCGGGCCGCCCGCCTGTGCAGTTCCAGTTGGAAGAGCCTGTCCTCGGCAACGGTGTAACCGTAAGCCTCGAACAGAGCACGATTCGAGGGGGCGAAGATGTGCGGGACGCCCCACTCGTCGCGGTAGATGCGCGCTTTCACGCCGCCGACGTCGAGCGTCGTCCAGCCCGAGGGCGCCGCTATGGCGGCCGGCTGCGAGGCGATTACTAGGAGACTGAGGAACAGTAGAAGGAGAAGACTGCGGCGGATTCCAAGCACGGCGCACCTCCTTGCGGTCGGGACAAACCGATTGCCCGAATGCTAGACTCGCGTGCCTCTCCAGTCAAGAGCGCGACAAGAAGAGCGTAAGAACCGGCCCGCTGAACTGTCTAACTGGCAGAGGACGGCCGATGAATGTTAGACTTGCTCGACACGCGAATAAGCGCTGAACACCGATATGATGGACCAATCGATATCCAGCGACGGCGAGCTCGTGGCCCGGTCTCTCCGGGGCGAGAGCGCGGCGTTCGGCGACCTGTACAATCGGTACTTCCCCGCTGTCTACGATTTCCTCCATCGCACGATGCGCAACGGCGAAGAGGCGGCCGACGTCGCGCAGGAGACGTTCCTGCGGGCCATGGAGAATCTCTCCTCGCTGGCAAACCTCGCCGCCTTCAAGAGCTGGCTCTTCTCCATCGCTCACCATCAAGCCCTGAACCGGCTGGAACGACAGAAGCGCTTCGTCATGCCGCCGGCGCTGGAGGGCGACGACGAAGAGAGCGCCCCGCTGCTGCGCCAGGTCGACCCCGACCGGCTGGCCAACCCCGAGCAGGCGGCGGAGATGCAGGAGACGGCACGCCTGGTGTGGGAGGCCGGCACCAGCCTCGACCGCCGCACCTATGCGGTGCTCGATCTACACGTGCGGCAGGGTCTGGAGAGCGCCGAGATTGCCGAGGTGCTGGGCGTGAGTAAGGGGAACGCCTACACGATGCTCAACCGCATGAAGCGGTCGCTGGAAGAGGCGATAGGCTCCTACCTCTTGATGCGACGCGGCAGCAAGCACTGCGAGATACTACGGCGCATCGTCGCTCCGTTCTCCATCCCGCCCGTCACACAGGCAATGCGCCGCGCCGTGGAGCGTCACGTCCGCAAGTGCGACGTCTGCGCGGAGACGCGACGCACCATCATGGCGCCGCTGGCCGTGTTCGGCGCCTTCGCGGCCGTGCCCGCTCCCGCCGGCCTCCAGGAGCGGATCTGGGGCAACCTGTCGATGCAGTGGTCGCAGGTGGGCCCGCCGTCGTACGGGACGGGGAAGGCGCCGAAGAGCTCGCAGCTCGGCAAAGGGGGCGGCAAGCCGGAGAGCGGCCCGTTCGCCTCTGCCTGGGGTGGCCGGCGGCTCGCTGCCGTGCTGGGCGCGGTCTTGATCGTGGCGCTCGCGCCCGTCTTGATTGTCATGTCGCTGTCGCTTCCCGACGACAACGCTGCCTCGCCGGCCACGGCGACGGCGACGGCGACAAAGCGTCCGGCCAGCCCTACGCACGTCCCATCGCCGGTGCGATCCGCAACCGCAACCAAGGCCGCGACGGCAACGCCGTCGCCCGAAGCCACCGCGACCACCGCGGCCGTGCCTACGGTCACTCCGGCGCCGCCGGCGACGAAGCAGCCGACCGCGGGTCCGTCGGTCCAGCCCACCGAGCGACCTCGGCCCACCGCGACGCTTGAGCCAACCAGGACGCGATTCCCCACAGAAACGCCGCGCCCGACGCGCACGCCCCAGCCGACCATCCCGCCGCTCGACTAACCCTTAGCACCCTGTTCCAGCCTCGGCGTTCGACCCCGCAAGCGCTAAGGGCGAATCCGTGGCACGGAAACATCGAGAAAGATCCGCGATGTTCATCAGATCTTTGTAAGAATGCGGCGCCCCGCCTGTCATACCGGTGACAGCAAGAGAGAAAGATGAAAGGGGCAATCAAAATGAAGACGATAGTCAAAGTCACCGGTCTCATAGCCCTGGGAGGCGCCGCCTTCTTCGCGCTGAACGCGGGCTCTGCCCTGGCGGGCCCTCCGCCGCCGTTTGAAGAGGTCGTCGACCCGCACATCCCGTTCGACGCGCCGGTCGACCCCGGCCCCGAGCTCGACCTGCCGCCGTTCTGCGAGATGGCCGGCATCTGCGACCACCTGCTACCGATCGACCCCTGTGTCTTGACCGACACCTGCGGTGTGGATGACGGCGCGGACGAGCCGCCCGACGACAGTGCGGACGAGCCGACCGCGACGCCAACGGATGAGCCGACCGCGACGCCAACGGATGAGCCGGCCGCGACCCCTACCGACGAGCCGACAACCGCCCCGACGGACGTCCCGCCGACAGCGGCGCCCCAACCCGGCAACCTGCCACCTGCCGGCAACAACGGCGGCATCATGAACGACGTCGGCGGAGGCGTGGTCCTGCTGGCGGGCATCAGCCTCGGCGCGATGGCCCTCGCCTGGGTTATGTTCTTCGCCTCGCGACGCAAGGAGCAGACGGAGCGCTAGCCGCCTCTCATACCCCCACGCCATGAGGGCCGTCCACAGGGACGGCCCTCATTCTACCTTCAGAGGGATGGGTGTTTCTCGCGGACTAGCCGAGACGCTTGAGCACTCCTTCGATCCCGTCGACGATGCTGCGCACCACTTCGCCCGCGCTGACGATCTCTCGCACCATGCCGGCGATGGCCCCGCAGTAGAGCTCGCCCTGCTCCAGGTCTCCCTTGAGCTGGCCGCCGGGAGAGCGTCCCATGCCGATGAACTCTTCCAGCTTTTCCGGAGAGACGCCTGCATATTCCATCTCGATCAGCTTCTCAGTGAAGGCGTTCTTGATGCCGCGCGTCGGGCCTATCGTGCGGCCCGTTATCACCGTGCTCGTGTCCAGAGCGTCGAGCACTGACCGCTTGAACGCCGGATGGGCGCAGCATTCGGTCGTCGCGATGAAGCGGGTGCCGATCTGGACGCCGTCCGCGCCCAGCGCCAGGGCGGCGACGAAGCCGCGGGCGTCGGCGATGCCGCCGGCGGCGATCACGGGTATGCCGACGGCGTCGACGACTTGCGGCACAAGCGCGAACGTCGGCAGCTCGTCGACGCCGTTGTGGCCGCCCGCCTCGTAGCCCTCCGCGACGACGGCGTCGGCGCCCGCCTTCTCGGCGCCCAGCGCGTGGCGGCAGGAGGCGACGACGTGGAGCACCGTGCTCCCGTTCTCCTTGAAATAGGGGGTCAGCATCGCCGGGTTGCCGGCGGACGTCGTCACGACGGGCACCTTCTCCTCGACAAGGAGCTCGGCGACGTCACGCGCCCTCGGGTCCAGCACCACGACGTTGACGGAGAAAGGCTTGTTCGTCCGCTCCCTGGCGATGTGGATCTGCTTGCGCAGGTTGTCCGTCCAGTCGCCCTGGCCGTCCCAGGCGGCGGTGCGCCCGATGGTGCCGAGGCCGCCGGCCTCCGAGACCGCCGCAGCCAGCTCGCCGTTGGATATCCAGGCCATGCCGCCCTGGATGATCGGGTACTCGATGCCGAGAAGCTCACAGATGCGCGTTGTCTTCATGACTGCCCTCAAGTCCGAATCGTATCCGGCGGCGCGAATGCGCTGTTTTAGGATCGGTCAGGATTTGCCGCCGGCCGGCTGTCCAAGCGACTACCGCTTCATCCCGCCCAGACCGGCGGACGGCGGTCGGCCCAGGGCCGCGCCTGCTCGAGCTGCGCCGCCAGACGGAACAACGTCGCCTCGTCGCCGAAGCGGGCGACGAAGTGGGTGCCTACCGGCAGGCCCGCCGAATTCCAGTAGAGCGGCACCGACATCGCCGGCTGGCCCGTGATGTTGCAGATCGGCGTGAACGGCACGTACGCTCCCGCTCGGAT
>DATLAX010000099.1:0-16483 GCA_035527215.1 Dehalococcoidia bacterium | reverse complement strand
TTCCACCGAGCAGGCCATCCCCCGCTTCAAAAGCACCGGCTTGTTGCAGTTGCCCACCTCATCGAGGAGGAAGTAGTTCTGGGCGTTGCGCGTGCCTATCTGCAACAGGTCGACGTGCTCGGCAACGACTTCGACGTCCCGAGGGTCCATCACCTCGCTTACCGTCGGCAGGCCGTAGGCCGCGCCCGCTTCCGCCAGGATGCGCAGCCCCTCCTCGACGAGACCGCGGAAGGCGTGCGGGCTGCTCCGTGGCTTGAAGGCGCCCCCGCGCAGCATGTGGCCGCCCGATTCCTTAACCACCTGCGCCGTCGCCAGCATCTGGTCCGGCGTGTCCACCGAGCACTGCCCGGCGATGACGACGGTAGAGCCGCCGCCCACTTCGACGTCGCCGACCTTCACGATCGTGTCGTGCGGCCTCAGTTCGCGGCTGGCCAGCTTGTAGGGCCTGGAGATGGGCACCGTCTCATCGACGCCGGGCAAGGCTCGCAACTCGTCCGAAAGCTCCGGATAGATCTGTCCGACGACTCCGATGACTTTCCGTTCGACGCCGATGATCATATGGCCGGAAAGCCCGCCTCCCTCCAGGTGGTCGAGCACCGCCTGTAGCTCCTGCGGGCTGTGGTCTTTCTTCATGACTACCATCATGGCTCGTCTACTCCCAGCATCATCGTTGCGACCTGCGGCATGTCAGTGTCTGTCCGCACCATCATACGGCAAGCAGTCGATTAGGTCTTGGTGGGCACGCGACACCGGCGGCGCGGTTGTGCCCATACTACTAAAGCAATAGGATGAGACCGCTTTACGGGCGAGCGAAGAGAGGGGAGACCGATGAAGACTAAGGTCACGGAGATGTTCGGCATCAAGTATCCGATTCTGTGCGGCGCGATGATGTGGCTGGCGAAGCCGGAACTCTGCGCCGCCGTATCCAACGCCGGCGGCCTGGGCAACCTGACCGCGGGCAACTACGCCAGCGCAGATGAGCTGCGCCGGGCAATTGTGCGGACGAGACAGCTCACGGACAAGCCGTTTTGCGTGAATCTGACGCTGCTGCCGTCGGTCCGCATCGCCAAGGACCTGCACCAGGGCTACTTCGGGGTCTGTTGTGACGAGAAGGTGTCCGCCATCGACGTATCAGGCGCGCCCCTGGACAAGTACCTGGGGCCCGATGCGGTCCGTCAGGCGAAGGATGCGGGCGTGAAGCTGATACACAAAGTGGGCTCCGTGAAGCACGCCATGCACGCCGAAGCGGCCGGCTACGATGCGGTGATCGCCGCAGGCTTCGAAGAGGGCGGACATCCCCTGAACGAAGACGTTACGACGATGCTGCTCACGCCGCGCATCTGCCGGTCGGTGCGCATTCCCGTCGTGACGGCGGGCGGCATCGCCGACGGACGCGGGATGGCCGCGGCCATGGTGCTGGGAGCCGAGGGCGTGATGATGGCCTCGCGCTTCATCGCCACGACCGAATGCCTGGTGCACCAGCGCGTCAAAGAGGAACTGGTGGAGCGGCACGAGAACGACACCGTCATGATCTGCCGCAGCATCAACCTCCAGATGCGGGCGTTGAGGAACCCGCAGGTCGAGAAAGTGCTCGAAGTCGAAGCTCGACAGGGCGGCCTCGAAGAGATCATCCCTCTGATTGCCGGCGAGCGTCAGAGCGCGGCATGGGAGACCGGCGACGTCGAATCCAGTCCGTTCCCCGTCGGCCAGTCCATCGGCCTGATCGAGGACGTCGTCAGCTGCGCGGAGCTCCTCTCGAAGATGATGCGAGAGGCCGAGGACATACTGACGCGGGTGCAGCAGAGCTTCAGCGCAGGCGTCGCGAAGTAGGGGCGGCGCCAGCCTCAGGGGTTCATCTCGTACGCGCCCTTCAGGGCGTACACGTGGTCGCGCCACACGCGCTCGTAGCGCTCGTCATCCACAACCGGCTTCCGTATCATCTTCATGCAATAGCCTGACTGCTCCGGATTGCACCTCGGCTTGCTGTAGAGCTGCAGCGCAAACTTGGAGAAGTCGCGTACAAAGCAATCGAATATCTGGTCGACGATGTCGGCCGGGACGTCGCAGATACGGGCGTTCTCCAGGATGAGCTGCCCGTAGGCGACCAGCGTGAACATCTCGCCGACGGTCAGAATGAAGTCGGTGTCGCGGCTCTGGATTTCGTCGGGAGGCGCCGCAGCAAGCATCTCCGAGAACACCGCTGTCTGCTCGCGGAAGAGATTGACGTTAGGCAGGTCCCAGTCGCTGTAGGCGGGGCCGTAATCGTGGAACTGGATGTCGCCCATTCCCTTCGCGGGGCCCTGCCGGAACAAGTAGTCGTCGTGTTTCGGCTCCGCGCGCTGACCGATGCCGGCGTATTCGGCGGGGTTGAAGAAGTAGTTGGCCATGAACTTCAAGATGAGGGCGATGTTCACGTGGACCGTGCCTTCGAGCTTCGGCAGAGCGCGGATGTCCATGGAGGCGCTCTCGAAGTACATGTCCTTCTCGAAGCCCTTGGCGGCGATGACGTCCCACAGCAGGTCTATGACCTCTTCCCCCTGCGTCGTCACCTTCATTTTGACCACGGAGTTGTACAGGAGGTAGCGCCTGTCGTTCGGCGATGCGACGCGCATGTAGTCGGCGGCCCGACGCGTGAAGAGCCTCATCGCCACCAGGCGCGCGTAGGCGTCGGTGAACATCTGTTTGACGTGCGGGAAATCCGTAACGTACATGTTGTAGAGGCGGCGGTTGGCGGCATGGTTGATCGCTTCATAGAAAGCGTGTGTGCAGATGCCCATCGACGCGGCGCCCAGGTTGAACTTGCAGACGTTGACGGTGTTGAGGGCCGTATCCCAGGCCTCGCGTCCCCTCGATAGTATGTCCGCTTCGCTGACCGGGTAGTCGCGCAGCGCGAACGCCGAGACGTACGCCTGGGTAGCGACGACGTTGTCCAGCAACTCGTACCCGGGCTTCCCCGAATCGGCCGCGAAGAACACGTATTCCCCGCCGTCCGCCATCTTCCCGAACGTCGAGACCATCGGAGCGACGTTGCCGTTGCCGATGTAATACTTCTCGCCGTTCGCCCTGTAGCTGCCGTCGGGCTGAGGCGTGAGTGTCATCTCCGTCGAGTAGATATCCGCGCCATGCTGTCTCTCGGACAGTCCGAAGGCAAACACGGCGCCGTTCTTTATGAGCTTGGCGGCGCGGCGCTTCGCTTCCTCGTTCGGGCTCATCCAGATGGGGCCGAGCCCGAGCGTCGAGACCTGCCAGGCGTACCAGTAATACAGGCCGTAGAACCCGAGGATCTCGTTGAAGTCCACGTTGCGGAAGGTGTCCCAGCGTGAGTCGACATCGCTGTAGCCGGGCGGAGTGAGCAGCGTGGCGAAGACTTCCTGGTCCTTGACAAACGTGAGGAAGTCCTCGTACCAGACGCGGGCGTGGGTGTCCTCCTTGAGGCGCCGCTTCCCTTTCTTCTCGAAGAAGTCGATGGTGCTGGCCATTACTTCCAGCGAGCGCGCGTCCGGATAGCGCGGGCTTAGCTTCTTTGGGTTCAGCAGAATCATCGCTGTTCCTCCATCCGTTAGTGTGGTGAGGTCAAGCCCCACAATAGCCCCGCGCCCGAGGCCCTTGTCCGGCGCGAGGCCGTGGACATCTCGATCTCGCTGCTTCGCGCTTCGCGGTGGAGGCATTCTACTTCAGCCGCGGCCGAGACGGCAATCTGCGCGGGAGCTATGCCATGTGCTCGGCCTCTGGGAGTCTGCACATGAGCCGGCCGTCGATCGAGAAACGGATAAGGATGGCCGGCGCCACTGAGGACCAGCGGGCAGCGACGATATCCGGGTGGGGCGACCTCGCCGCAACGCACGTGTCGGTGGAGACGATGGAGCGCGGCTGGAGCCCCTGCAGGACCGGCGCAACACACTGCCGCGTCAGCGGCTGCCGCGAAGACGGGGGTCCAGCACGTCTCGTAGCGCATCCCCCAGCATGTTGAAGCTGTACACCGACAGGGCGATCGCCAATCCTGGCCACAACGCGAGCCAGGGGTCAGTCCTCATGAATAGGATACCCTTGAAGCTCAGCATCTGCCCCCAGGACGGAAACGGCGGGGGCACGCCCCATCCCAGGAAGCTTATCGACGACTCCGCCAGGATCGTCGCGCCGAGTTGAACCGTGGCCAGTATGATGATGACGCCGAACACGTTGGGCAGGATGTGCTGGGCCAGGATGCGGGCATCGCTGGCGCCAATACATCGCGCCGCTTCCACATACTGGTTGTTCTTGATCGACGCGGCAGCGCCGCGAACCACCCGCGACGAGCCTGCCGCCATGATGATGCCGATTACAATGGTGATGGCCGCAATCCTGTGCACTGGATCACCGCCGCGGGAGAAGGCGGACACGATAGTGATGAGCAGCACGAGGGCGGGAAAGGACATCCAGATGTCGACCAGTCGCTGAAACAGAGAATCGAACCAGCCACCGTAGTAGCCGGAGATGGTGCCCACGACGGTGGCGACAACGGCGGAGATCGCCACCGCTGAGAAGCCCACCACTACTGACACCCGTGCCCCGTAGATGACCCGACTCAGCATGTCCCGCCCCAGGTCATCGGTGCCGAATAAGTGCCTGAGCGATGGACCCTGCATCGCCTCGCCCCAGGACTGGTCATCGTACCAGTAGGGGGCTATCCACTGAGCGGAGATGGCTACCAGTATCAAGACCAGCACAAAAATGCCCCCCAGAGCGCCCAGGGGCTTCCTCCTAGCGAACCAGCCACAAGTTCCGGAGCGCCCGTGCCCAGGGCGCTCGCTGGGCACGGATCACCAGGTAGTCTTCTACCTGCGCTTCAGCAACTGATGTCATAGCCGTCTCTCAGGAGCAAACACTATCATGCGAATCGAATACGCGGGTCTAGATAGGCATAGGTTATGTCGACGGCCAGGTTCGTCAAGATCACCACCGAGGCAACGATCAGGTTCACCGCCTGCACCACCGGGTAATCGAGGGAGGCGATGGAGAACAGGAGGTAGCGGCCCATGCCGGGGATGCCGAAGATGGTCTCGAGAATGACGGTGCCTCCCACAAGAATCGGTATCTGAAGGCCGATGATAGTAATCACTGGAATGAACGCGTTCCTGATGGCGTGTCGCGTGATCACCGTGCGCTCCCGCAACCCCTTCGACCAGGCCGTGCGCACGTAGTCCTGACGCAGCACTTCCAACATCTGCGCCCTTGTCATGCGCATTACCGTGCCCGATAGCAGCATGCCCAAGATGGCCGCCGGTATGATGAGCATGTACAGGTTCTGCGTGGGGTTATCCCAGATATCGAAGTACTGTATGGGCGGCGCCCAGCCCCACCACTTGTTGGGCATCACCACCACGAGGGTACCCATCCAGAAGGACGGTATCGAGAGAAAGGCTATGGCCCCGCTGCGGGCGATATAGTCGAGAACCGTGTCCTGCCGTATGGCCGCGAAGACCCCTATGGGTAGAGATACGCTCAGGGAGAGCAGCAATGCAAGAATCCCCAACTCCGCTGTGACGGGCAACCGGTTCTTCAGTTCGCTGGCTACCGAGACCTTGGTTTGAAGTGATGTCCCGAGGTCGCCTCTAAGGACATGGGACATCCAGATGAAGTACTGTTGAAAGATGGGCTTGTCCAGCCCCAACTCCTTCCGTACCTCTTGCCGGCTCTCCTCGCTCAACTGGGCGGTCTCGCCCGATATCTGCTGTACGACATCGCCGGGTAGCAGCCGCACCAGCGTTCAGGCGAGCGACGCGCTCAACGGCGGCGACATGGCTTCGATGGGCGGCGCCCCGGGTCGCCACATTCGACTGCTCGTACCCGACGCCCGCTACGCATAGCCGATCTCGGGCGAGAGCGGGATGTCGCTGGGCACGAATGTGCCGCTCCCGCGAGCGATCTCTCTGCCCTCGGAATCGTAGAGCTGCGCGTCGGCCACATACAGACGGCGTGAACGATGGACAACCTGTCCCACAGCTCTGATCTCGCCTTCAGAAACCGGCCTGATCAGGTACGCGTTCAGCGAGACTGTCAACACGAACACGTCGTCTACCAGCGAGTTCACGGCGAAAAACGCCGCATCGTCCAGCGCCTTGAAGTAGAGGGCGCCGTGAGCGGCGTTCGCCGCATGATAGAAATCGCGCCGCACCTCCATCGATATGACGGTGCGGCCTTCCGAGACGTGCATGACAGGTCGAAAGTAGTCGTTTATGGGCGCGGAAGCGTACATCCGCTCCAGTTTGCTGTAGTGCTCCTCGTCGCTCAAGTCAAGCCGCTCCCTGTCGATGTCACTCACCCGCTTTTCACGATATCGCGCCTTCGCGATTCGTCTTACGGCTTCAGCTTCGGGGTGTCCTTGCCCATCAGCCGGCGAATCGTGGCCCGGGCCGACATGTAGGCGCCGCCGAACAGGCCGGTCTCAATGGGCGCGCCCAGCGTCAACCCGCCGTCGATGACGTAGGTCACGCCGGTTATGAAGGAGGCCTCGTCACTGGCCAGGAAAGCCACGGACGCCGCTATCTCCTCCGGCCGCGCCATGCGTCCGAGAGGCGAGGCGGAGCGCAGGAGCCTTTGCCCCATTCCGCGACCCAGCGCATCGTAATACGGCTGCAAGATTCTTGTGTCCACCGCTCCCGGGCAGATTGATATCGCCCTGATTCCCTCCGGCCCGTAGGCGCGGGCGACGTGCTGAATGAGCATGATGACACCCGCCTTGGAGACACTGTATTCGGCGTTCGTCGGGCTCGGGGTTATCCCTTCCACGCTCGAGGTGGCGATGATCACGCCGCTCTTCTGCCGGCGCATCGTCGGTAGGGCCGTCTTCACACAGCGGTAGACGCCGTTCAGATTGACGTCGATGACTTTGAGCCACTTGTCTTCCGGCACCTCGTCTATCGGCCCCGTCGGATCGGCGAGGCCGGCGTTGGCGAAGAGAATGTCCAGCCGGCCAAAGCGGCGCAATATCTCAGCGAATGCGGCCTCCACCTGGCCCATCTGCCGGACGTCCGCAGCGAGGCCTATCGCCGTACCGCCGCCGTCGCAGATCTTCCGTGCTTCGCTGTCGGCCGCCTCGCCGTCAATGTCGACGACCGCCACCTTTGCCCCCTCTGAGGCCAGACGCTCCGCTGTCGCCGCGCCTATCCCGAAGGCGCCTCCCGTTATCACGGCCACTTTGCCGACGAACCGCTCCTGCATCGCCGTCTCCTTTCCACGCGAGAGTGAATATGCTCGACTATTCTACGTCGATGACGCAGAGAGATCGACGCGCCGGCGCGTCAGACTCAACGGCGGGCGCTAAGGATTCGGGGTATCGCCCTCTGCGCGTTCGCGGCGCAACTTCTCCAGCGCCCGCGCCACGTTCGGCAGCACACGAGCGCCTGCCTCGCGATCGGAGGCGGACTGCACGCGTCCCGCGATCTCGAGGAGCATGTATCTGGCGTGGGCGTTGATCACCGCCGTCCGGAAGCCCATCGCGTCCTGCGCCTGGTTTACCGACAGCTTGACGATGCGCATCCCGAAGGGATCGTTCTGCGCGATCTCCTCCGCGAGGGCCGTGGTCTCCGCTTCGAGCCGCTCCCGGGGCACGACACGGTTGACGAGGCCCAGTTCGAACGCCTCCTGCGCCCGCAAGAACCTGTTCCGGAAGAGCAGCTCTTTCGTCTTGCGTATGCCGAGGTCCCAGGGCACCGAGAAGTACTGGAAATGGGAGGCGAGGAACAGGCCATCGTCGGCGGCGACGATCATGTCCATTGCCGAGGCCATGATCCAGGCGCCGAAGATGCAGTAGCCCTGCACCTGAGCGATCGTGGGCTTTGGGACGTCCCGCAAACGCAGCGATTGGTCAAGGTAGAGGTCCGAAGACCATTTGAACTGCTCGGGCACGCCGGCCCGGATGACCTGCTTCCAGCCCTCTCGCTCTTCGGGCGTCCCCAGGTCGTGCCCGGCGGAGAAGTGATCGCCGGCGCCGGCGAGGATTATCACGCGGACATCGTCGTCAGCCACAGCTTCGGCGAATGCATCGTCGAGCTCCTTGAGGAGGACGCTGGAGAGGGCGTTTCGGTACCGCGGCCGGTTCATGGTGACCCTGGCCACGGCGTCGGTCTTCTCGTAGGTTATCTGCTGATAGGGCATCCTCCGGCTCCTCTCTCCGACACGAAGCTGTGGCCCGGCTCCGGCGCTCGCGGCAGACCGGGGTCAGGCCTGAGGCCGCTGACCGAACCGCCTGCCGAACAGGAGGCCGGCCATGGTGATCCTCAGCATCTGCACGGTGCCGCCCGCCACTCGCCACGCCAGGGCATCGCGGTGCATCCGCTCGACGGGGAACTCCTTGCTGTAGCCGTACCCTCCAAAGACCTGCATGGCCATGCTGGTCACCTCGGCTGCCATCTCGTTGGCGAAGCACTTGGCCATGACCGCCTCATAGACTGAGGGGAAGCCCTTGGCGGCGCCGGTGGCGGCTCGATAGACGAGCAGGCGCGCGGCGTCCAGCCTCATCGCCATGTCCACGATGGTGAATTGCACGTCCTGGAACTCGCAGATGGGCCTGCCGAAGGCCTTGCGTTCCATGGCGTAGGCCTTTGCCTCTTCGACGGCGCCGCCCGCCACGCCGAGGCACATCGCAGCGTTCCCGCACCGCTCCAGGTCGAAGGTCGTCATCAGTCTGCGGAACTCGCCGGCGCCGATCACGACGTTGCCGCTTGGTATCCTGACGTCGTCGAAAATGAGGTCACAGGAAGGCATTCCGCGGAGCCCCATGAACTGCTCCTGCTCGCCGAAGGTGAAGCCGGGCGCCCCCTTCTCAACGATCACGGCTCCGACTCCGCGCGAGCCGGGGATGTCGCCGAACCGGCAGTAGACGAGGTAGTGCGTCGCGTGCCCGCCTCCGGAAATGAACGTCTTTCGTCCGTTGAGAAGGTATCCGTCGCCGTCCGGCGTCAGCCTCGTCGACAGCGAGGTGAGGTCGGAGCCCACCTCCGGTTCCGTCATGCCGACGGACACGCTCATGGTCCCCTTGCAGACGCCGGGTATGGTGCTGCTCTTCTGCTCGCGGGAGCCAAAGCTGTCGATGACCTTGACAGGCCCGATGTTCGATTCGAAGACGGGGGTGGCGATGACCGGGCTGAACTTCGCGAGCTCCTCGATGGCCAGTATGGCGTTGACGCCCGGCAGGCCGCCGCCGCCGAACTCCGGCGACAGGGTCATGCCCAGCAGGCCGAGCTCGGCGTACTTATCGGTCAGGTGAGCCGGGACATCGCCCGTCCTATCGATCTCTGCGGCAAGCGACTTGAGGTTCTCGCGCCTGCCCAGATCGCGAAGCATCTCGACAAGGATGCGCTGCTCTTCGTTCAGATCGAAGTCCACCGTCTGTCCCTCCGTTTCTCAAACGAGCGCGATTCCCAATCCGAACCGCTGCGTCGCCCTACTGCCGCGCCATGTCGATGCGCATCTCCTGCCGGCGATCGCGGGGCGCGTCGCCGCCCTCCAGTTCCACGATCACGCGCTTGATCATGCCGGTAAACGCAAACGGCGACCGGTAGTCCTCGGTGACGGGGTTGCCTTCGTCGCGCCCGCACTGTAGACAGCCGCTCACTGTGTATATGAACGGCACCGTGCGGGGGATGACGCCCTCGGCTGCGAGCCGCCCGGCGATGTACAGCCTTCCGATGCCGCCGGCGCCGAACCGTTCCGGCCCCGTCTTCTCGAACTCAAAGCGTAGATCGCAGGCTCCCGCCGGCGCGTCGGCGTCAGAGACGATGGTGTGGCGCTCGCGGTCCAGGAAATTGTACGCGTAGTGTAGCTTGCCGTCCTTCACATAGAGCGAGTAGCCACCGAATCGCCCGCCGTCAGCGAGCAAGACGCCCTCGGCACCGCCCTCCGGGATCACCACCTCCGCGGTGATGCTGTGCGAGCGGTTCTTCACGTTGACTGCGGCCGCCGACTCAATGGGCGCGCCGCCGGGAAAGTAGACGAAGCGCCGGCGCCCCGCCGTTGGCCGCGGCTGGCCGATAATGCGCAGGACGCCCCGGTAGTCCAGCGGTAGCACCTGGTAGCGGCCCGCCTCGGCCCACCAGAGCGCCTCCAGTTCGCGCACCTTCTCCGGGCGCTCGCCTGCCAGGTCCCGGTACTCCGAGAAGTCCTCCTCCACGTGGTAGAGCTCCCACCGGTCCCCGTCAAAAGGTCTCGTCGGATCGGTAACGCCGTCGTACTCCGCCCCCTGCGTGCCGTGATAGGTGACCAGCTTCCAGCCGCGATCATAGATCGCGCGATTGCCGAGCATCTCGTAGTACTGAGTCGTGCGGGCCGGCGGCGCGGTGCCGTCGTCGAAGGTCTGGCGGAAGCTGACGCCGTGAATCGGCGATTGGGTCACCCCACGAACCGACGCCGGCGGCTCGACATCGAGCACCTCCAGGACCGTGGGCACGACATCGATAACGTGCACGTATTGATGGCGGACGTCTCCCTTCGCTTCGATGCCGGCCG
Source organism: Dehalococcoidia bacterium (assembly GCA_035527215.1). Classification (GTDB taxonomy): domain Bacteria; phylum Chloroflexota; class Dehalococcoidia; order DSTF01; family JALHUB01; genus JALHUB01. The sequence goes on along the minus strand of DATLAX010000099.1, from coordinate 5,998 downwards.
GCCAGTGGACGATGCAGGGGTCGGCTACGCCGCCCTCATGAACCTCGCGCTTCCAGCGCTGAAAGGGAGTATTGCCGGCCCATGCCCAGCCGAAGGGATAGGCGTTGTACGTGCTTGGGCCACCGATCTCCTCGATTCTTGCCAGGTTGTCCTCCACGCTCTCGCTGATGCCGTTGAAGAACATCGCCTCGTTCAGCCTTCCGTGCGGCCCGCCCTCGGCGCTGGCGCCATTGTCGGAGATGGCGACAATCAGCGTGTTGTCCAGGTCGCCGATCGCCTCCAGGAAATCGAGCAACCGCCCGATGTGGTAGTCCGTGTGAGACATGAAGCCCGCGTATACCTCCATCATGCGGGCGTAGAGCCGCTTCTCGTCGCCGGAGAGGCTGTCCCACTCCTGAATCCACGGCGGCCGCGGCGTCAGCCCTGCGTCCGGCGGAATCACGCCCATCGCCTTCTGTCGCTCGAACACGATGTCGCGGGCCCGCTCCCAGCCCATGTCGAACCTACCGCGGTATTTGTCGATCCACTCGCGGGGCGCGTGATGCGGCGCATGGCCCGCGCCCGTGCAGAAGTAGAGGAAGAACGGCTTGTCGGGGGCCGTATTCCGGAGATCCGTAACGAACTCAATCGCTTGATCCGCGAGGTCCTCGGTCAGGTGGTATCCCTCCTCAGCGGTCCGTGGAGGCGCGACCGGATGGTTGTCGCTGACCAATGTTGGCTCCCACTGGTTCGTGTCGCCGCCGAGGAAGCCGTAGAAGCGCTCGAACCCCCGGCCGAGCGGCCAGCGGTCCTTCGTGGCGCCCATGCTCATCTCCCAGTGCGGAGTCAGGTGCCACTTCCCGACGGCATAGGCGGCATATCCCTGCGGCGTCAACATTTCCGACAGAAAGCCGTTTTCGAAAGGGATCTCCCCGGTGTAGCCCGGGAAACCGCTCCCAAACTCGACTATGCTCGCCATGGCATTGGAGTGATGATTGCGTCCGGTCAGCAGGCACGAGCGCGTTGGTGAACACAGCGCCGTCGTGTGGAAGTTGCCGAATCGAAGGCCCTTGGCCGCCAAGCGGTCCAGGTTCGGTGTCTCGCAAAGTCCCCCGAAACAACTGATCTGCCCGTAGCCCACATCATCGAGCACGATGAAGAGGACGTTCGGCGCTTCCGGTCGAGCGCGCACGGGCTCGGGCCACCACGGCTTCGACTCGTCGATGCTTCGCCCTATCGCTCCCTTGAACTCTCTCGGCATCATCAACCTCCCTCGGGTTATCCCGGGAGAAAGCGCCGTTCGCGCGATTGTTGCTGTGACATTCTAGGTTCACCGCGTTCCTTGAATCAATCGTTCTGCAACTTGAGGGAGCTGATTCGATGCCCGTCTGCTTGCCCGGAGTCAGCGAGCGTGAGACGATTGCGCCGGTGAGTGGGAGATGACCGAAACCCTGAGATCCAGGCGCAGGGCCGCGATCGAGGCTGTAGTGCTGGCAGTCGCACTTGCGTTGCTCATCGCCCATACTGCCTACTGGCGGGCGAGCGGCAGGCAAGCGGACCTCTTCGAACAAAGAGATGTTTTCGCGGCCCTCTATAACATTGGGTTGGTTCTCGCAACAGGCACGCTGATCGCTCTGCTAATGATTCGCGTGACGAACGCGCTGGGCTACGAAGTGACAGAGATCGAACACTTCAGCGACGCGGACGATCCGGTCAAGAAGCCGGCGGAGCGATGATCAGCTTCGCCGAGGTGGGCCTTCACGTATCCCCCGCCCTGCTGCTGTTCATCGGCTTTGCGGTAGGCATTGTCGCCGGTTTCATCGGCGTGGGCGGCGGCTTTCTGATGACGCCGACTCTCATTGCGCTCGGCTTTCCCGGCAGCGTTGCGGTCGGCACGGGGCTGGCGAGCATCGCCGGCAATTCCGTTGTGGCGACGATGCGGCATCGCCAGCTCGGCAACGTGGATGTGAAGCTGGCCGCAACGATGGTGCTGGGGACACTGGCCGGCGCTGAAGTGGGGGTGCGACTCGTCAACTGGCTCAAGGATCAGGGTGCGGCCGAAGAAGGCATACTGTCGGCGTCCCTCCTCCTGACCGCTCTTATCGCCGTCTACACCGGGTGGGAGACCAGGCGCGCCAAGCGTCACATCGACGTGCTCGTTTCGGCGGGCATGGGGCCGCCGCGTGAGGTGTTGACGTCGAAGGCCGCTTTGCGCGGGTGGATGCTGAAGCTCCCGCCGGTCATGTACCTGCCCCACTCACGCGTCCCCGTCTCCCTTTGGACGCTGGTGGGGATCGGTTTCTTTGCCGGCGTTCTTTCCGGGTTCATCGGCGTCGGAGGAGGCTTTGTCATGGGCCCAGCGCTGATTTACCTGGTGGGAGTCCCATCGCACATCGCGGTTGGCACCGACCTCTTGCAGATCATCTTCACCGCCAGCTACGGCACCGTGAGACACACGATGAGCGGTAACGTCCTTATCTTCGCTTCATTTCTGATCTTGCTCGGCGCGTCCCTGGGGACCCAGATCGGGACGCTTGCCACCCGCTATGTCAGCGGTCCGGCCGTTCGACTTGTTCTCGCTCTAGCGGTGGCGTTTGCCGCCTTCGGCACGGCCTTCGAGTTGGCGAGCGTGCTCTCCGGCGGCGCAGCCCGCTTGCTGGAAGGAGCGGCCAGGGCGACGCTGTTCGGCGGGCTCGGCGTGCTCGCGCTGATGATATCGGGGCTTCTCGTCCTCGGCGTGATGCGGCAACGCGGGCACCGCATACCGGACTGGGCGCTTTCGCTTGTGGTGGGACACTAACAGAGGCGCGACGTCTACCAGAGGAAGGCCTTCGCGCTTTTCGACGCCGCCAAGCCTGGGGACGCCTGCAGTGTCGAGCGGATGGATTGCGGCCTCCGCCGGCGGCCCGCAACCGTGACGCAACCCCTCGCCGTCTGGTCAGGGGCCTTCGCCCTCAGAGATTGACCCTTTAACGTCCATGCCCGCCGCCGCCGCAAACGCCTGCAGCCGCTCCATGGCCTCTACCCTTTCCCTGGCCCGCTGCTCAATCATCCCCTCTATGTCCCGCGCGCGCTGCATCACCAGTTCGTCCGTGTTCGCGTGGCTGCAGACAAGGAATGTGTTCTCCTTGACCGCCCGCACCACGAGGTCTGCGACGACCTCCGGTTCCAGGATTTCTACCTCAAGCTGCGCGAACTCCGGTCGCTCTCCTCGCTTGAAGGCCTGGTAGAAGGCTTCTCGCAGCGGGTCGAGCCCGTCGCCAACCGGGATGCGGCGGGCATCCTCGGCAATGTTGGTCTGCACGAGACCGGGGCAGATGACCGTTACACCGATGCCCTTCATTCGCAGATAGACCGCCAGGCTCTCGGAGAGCCCCATCACCGCGAACTTGGTCGTCGTATATGGTATCGAGGGGTCAGCCACACCCAGCAGACCGGCAAGCGAGGCGGTGTTGATGATGTGGCCGCTGCCTCGTTCCAGCATGTGGGGCAGGAAGACGTTGATCCCGTGGATGACGCCCCAGAGGTTGATCCCTAGAATCCATTCCCAGTCGGCAATGGGAGTCTTCTCCACGGGGCCCGACATGTGCACACCGGCATTGTTCATAAGGATGTCCACGCGGCCCATCTGCGCGACGGCTTTCTCGAAGAGCTCTTGCACGTCCTCCAGCTTCGACACGTCGGTGTGCACGGCCAGCGCCTCGCGGCCGAGCCCCGCTATCTCCGTCCGAGCCTCTTCCAGCCGGCCATCGTTGATGTCCGCGAGGACAAGATTCGCTCCCGCTTTCGCCAGGGCCACGGCTGTCGCCCTGCCGATGCCGCTTCCCGCGCCCGTCACTACGGCGATTCTTTCTTCGATTTCCATTCGTCACCTCAATGAACAAGGAAGGGGTCCCAAGCGTTCCGATGAAACGAATGCTACTTGCGACCTGAGCCATGGTCAACGTTATCCTTGCCGGAATCTGGGCCCAGCGCGACGCCGACGGCCCGATGCGTTACCATTCTAGAGAGGTGAGCGATTGAGAGAGCCACCCGCCCATCAGGGCTGGGAGCAGATCTGGCGTCGCGGCGGCTCGTACGGGGACGCGCCAGAGCCGCAGGTGGTCGAGCTGTCTAACCGGCTGAAGGATCGAGGCTGGTCACGCGTTCTCGACCTGGGCTGCGGCCTGGGGCGCCATCTTCTGTGGCTGGCGACCGAGGGCTTCCACGTCTGGGGATGCGATGTGTCGCCGACGGCCGTAGCGGCATGCCACCTCGCTCTGACCGGATCAGGGCTACCGGCCGGCGTGCTGCGAGCTGAGATGACCGCTCTCCCTTTCCGCGAGAACGTCTTCGACGCGGTCGTCGCCTGGGACGTCGTCTTCCACACCACGGTGAAGGGCATCTCGAGAACGGTGAGCGGCGTCCATCACTCACTGAGGGACGATGGACTGTTTCTGCTCACGTTGAACTCCACGGAGTCGACCGACCGGCAGCGCGCTCGAGACGGTCTTGCCCTCGGCGAGGCGGAGGAACTGGAGCGGGAGACTTACGTGGTGCCGAGCGACGCGCTCGACAAAGCACTACCCCATCACTACACGACGGAGCGGGAGATCCGCACCCGCCTGCTGCCCGGCTTCCATATCCTGTCGATGCGGGAGTATGCGCGCGAATACGAGGATGCCCGAGGGCAACACCGGCAGGTCAAGTGGTGCGTCCTGGCCCGCAAACGGTGAACCCCGCCGTCCTCGACATGCCGTCTGTCACGCCTCCCAGAGGACGTCGCCGCAGAGGTCCGCCGGATGCTCCCGCGAGGCAAAGGCGGCGTACTCGCGCTTCGCCCGGCCGATGGTGGTGCCGTCGCCGTGGCCGGGATAGACTACAGTCTCGTCGGGGAGCACGAACAGGCGCTCGACGATGGAGCGGATCTCCTGCTGGAGGTCTTCGGGCCGGTCACTGTGGCCCGGCCCGCCGGGGAACAGCGTATCGCCGGCGATGAGGAAGCGGCCCATCAGAAGGCAGATGCTGCCCGGCGTATGGCCCGGAGTGTGGATGACGCCCAGGCGCCCTTCACCCAGCGCGATCTCCTCGCCGTCGGCCAGCGTGCCGTCGACTTTGTCCTCGTGGGGTCCGCGGTCTGCTTCGTGGCAGTAGACGGGAGCGCCGGTGGCCGACCGAAGGGCATCGATGCCGGCCCAGTGGTCGCCGTGGCGGTGAGTGATAACGATGCAGGATACGCGGGTGCCACGGGCAGCCTCCAGGACCCCCTCACTCCCAGGCGGCGCGTCGACAATCACGGATTCCCGACCGGCGGGATCGACGATCAGATAGGCGTTGTTGTCGAAGGGGCCAAGGGGCCCCACTTTGACGACTTGCAGTTCCTCGGGGGACATATGCCGTTTCTTCATTCTTCAGGTTGAGGTCGCCGAGAGGATAGCAGAGAGCGCTTAAGGCGTCAAAGGAACTCCCCGCAGCTAATCTCCGGCCTCTCCGCCTGCGATCTCTGTCGATTCAGTCATCGCCCAGCGGAAGACGCCCTTGGTCATCGTCGCAGTCTCCTTGTCCAGGCGTTTTCCATACACCTCCGCGCGCAGTTCATGCACGCCGAGGTCCTCCGGCGCCGCCTTCGCCGCCCATTCGATCAGGTGGCACGCTAGGCGCAGGTTCCCTTTGTCGACCAGCTCGCGCGTGCGCTTGAGGAGCGGCTGGAGGCCGCCGGCCAGGCGGACGATTTCAGCGGCCTGCTCGGCCTCGGGCGCCGGCTTCAGGTGGGAGGGATTGCCGTCGTACCAGCCGCCGTAGAGGCGGTACACGTTGCGAACGATGTACTGGGGCTCATCGTAGACCGGCTGGAGGTACGGACGTCCCTCCAGGTGAGCCGGCGGCTTCACCGCGTGGATGAGCTCATCCAGGGTCGCTCCTTCATTCATCAGATGAACGGTTTGGTCGTGAAGTGACTGCAGGAACTCCGCCGTGTCCAGCAGGATCTGCCGCACCCGGTCCGGCCCGACCACGATGATCCCGTGCCCGGGCGAAAGCA
>DATLAX010000098.1:0-5746 GCA_035527215.1 Dehalococcoidia bacterium | reverse complement strand
TATCGCGGCCAGCGGCTTGCCGACGATGTTCGACCGCCCGCAGATGACGACGTGCTTTCCCGCCGGGTCGTTGCCGGAGCGCAGGAGGAGTTGCTGGACGCCGGCGGGCGTCGCGGGCTTGAACGTCGGCTCGCCGCGCAGCAGCCGCCCGATGTTCGCCGGATGTATGCCGTCGACGTCCTTCGCCGGGTCGATGGCGTTGATGACGGCGTCCTCGCTTATCGGGCGCGGCAGCGGGAGCTGCACCAGGATACCGTTCCACGCCGGGTCGCGGTTGAGGCTCTGCACGAGCTCGATGACCCGCTCCTGCGCCGTATCCGCCGGGATCTGGAAGGTGTGAGAGTTGATGCCGACCTCCGCCGCGCCCTGGTTCTTCGACGCGACGTAGGAGATCGACGCCGGGTTCTCGCCGACGAGCACGAACGCCAGGCCGGGCGTCACGCCCTTCGCTTTCAGCGCCTCGACCCGCTGTCGCAGCTCCTCGCGTATCTCCCGCGAGACCACGCGTCCGTCGATGATGCTCGCTGCCACCTTCCGCCTCCTTCTTCCCGCAGTATACCAAGCCCGGTGATCATCGTTCCAGAACGCCGTCCCTGGCCGCCTGAGGTCCAAAGGGGGACCGCCGAGGGGGAATCCCCCTCGGCCAAAGGGCTTGGGGAATGTGTCCCCAACGAAACACACCTCGATGGGCGGGGGGGGCGTCAATGTTACCCGTAAGACGGCCTGCGCTGTCATCCGGGCCACGCCTTTGTGCCGAAAGCCCGCGTGAGCGCTATTCGCGCTCCCAAGCCTATGCTACAATGAAACTTCCATGACAACGCTTGCCGTCGGCGTCGATTTGGTCGAGATCGGCCGCGTGCACAGGCTCCTCCAGCGCCACCGCGACCGCTTCCGTTCCCGCGTCTTCACCCCGACGGAGCTGCGCCTCTGCCGCGACCGCCCGCACCTGCTGGCAGTCCGCTTCGCCGCCAAGGAGGCGACGATGAAGGCGCTCGGCACCGGCATCCGCGGCGTCGCCTGGCGGGAGATCGAAGTGCTGCCCAACCGGCGCGGGAAGCCGCTCCTCTTTCTCTACGGTCGAGCCCGGGAACGGGCACGAAAGCTGGGCCTCACCGCTCTCGACGTAAGCCTTACGCATTCTCGCGAGTACGCTATGGCGACGGTCGTCGGCCTCCAAGAGGAGCCGCCGGAGGACCAGGAAGCCGAGCGTCGCTGGTTGCTGGAGCGGCTCCAGCCCGAAACGCAGGAGGGATCCTCGCCATGAAACTCGTAACCGCCGACCAGATGCGCACGCTCGACCAGCAGGCGACGAAGGCGGGCATCCCCGTCGCGAAGCTGATGGAGAACGCCGGCCTGGGCGTCGCACAGGAGATCCGCGACCTGATGGGCACCGTAAAGGGACGTCGCATCGTCGTGCTGGCCGGTCCCGGCAACAACGGCGGCGACGGCATAGTCGCCGCGCGGCACCTGCAGGACTGGGGCGCGGAGACGCGCGTCTACCTGCTGACGAAACGGCGCGACGACGACGCCAACTTCGCCGAACTGGTCAAGCGCGAGCTCGACATCGCCGATGCCGAGAACGACCCCCGCTTCGCCGCTCTCGACCGCTTTCTGTCCGACGCGGAGCTGATAGTCGACGCCCTCCTGGGAACCGGGCCGTCTCGCCCCATCGAGGCGAACCTGGCGGAGATCCTGGAGCGCGTCCGCCGCCTTCGCAGCGGGCCGCAGCCGCCGCGGATCGTCGCCGTCGACCTGCCGACCGGCGTCAACTCCGACACCGGCGCCGTCGACCCGCGCACCATGCCTACCGATCTGACCGTCACGCTCGGCTACTCGAAGGTCGGGCTGCACACGCTGCCCGGCTCCAAGTACGCCGGCCGCGTCGAGGTCGTCGACATCGGCCTGCCTGCCGGGTCTGAGTCCGCTCTCAAGGTCGACCTCATGACCAACGAATGGATCGCCGGCCTGCTGCCGGAGCGTCCTCTCGACTCGAACAAGTCGACCTTCGGGCGCGTGCTCGTCGTCGCCGGCTCCGAGAACTATATCGGCGCCGTGCGGCTGGCGGCGGCGGCGGCCGGACGCGTCGGCGCCGGCCTGGTGACCGTCGCCTGCCCGCAGTCGATTCACCCGATCGTCGCCGCCGGCCTCGTCGAAGCGACGTACCTGCCCCTGCCCGACAAGGAGGGCGGACTGGCGGAGAAGGGCATCCCGGAAGTCTTGCGCGTCCTCGAAGGCTTCGACGTCATGCTCATCGGCCCCGGCCTCGGCGGTCGCGGCCGCACCCTGGAGTTCGTGCGCACGCTGATCTTCTCGCTGAAGGAGGGGACACCGGCAACCACCGTCGTCGACGCCGACGCACTCAACATCCTGGGCGGTGTCCCCGGCTGGGCAGCGCGCGTCAACGTGCCCCTGGTGCTGACGCCGCACCCGGGCGAGTTGCGCCGCCTCACAGGCAAGAGCGTCGACGAGATTCAGAGCGACAGGCTCACAACTACCGTCGCGCACGCCATCGCCTGGCGACAGACGGTCGTGCTCAAGGGCGCACACACCGTCGTCGCCGTGGACGACGGTCGCGCCGCCGTCAGCCCGTTCGCCAACCCGGCTCTCGCCAGCGCGGGCACCGGCGACGTGCTCTCGGGCGCGATAGCCGGTCTGCTGGCCCAGGGCCTCGACCGCTTCGCCGCCGCGAGCTGTGGCGTCTACCTGCACGGAATGGCGGGAGAGAGCGTCCGCGAGGCGCTCGGCGACGCGGGCCTGCAGGCGAGCGACCTCCTGCCGGAGCTGCCGCAGGCGATCCGTGCCCTGAAATCGCAGGCGTCGGCGCCCTCCGTCGAGAAGAAGGCGACGCTGCCGCGGCGGCGCTCGACCTGACCGCCTCATCCGCGCGCTTTCCATGCTGGTCGGGCGCAGAGACCCGACCCTACGTGTTCCCCATAGAGGCGACCGGGCGTATTGTGCCTCGTAGAGGTCGTCCTCCGCCGCCACCGAAACACGCACCCCCGAAAGGCCGGTCGTTTGCAGCTTCCCGCCAGTAATCCACGCCAACGCCGCTGGCGACTGCGACGAAACCCGCACGCCGGCGACCTCCGCCTCACTCACTACCCACCGCTCGTGCAGCGCCTCCTTGAAAGCCGCGGCATAGCGACCGCCCCTCAGGCAGAGGCCTTCTTCGACGGCTACGACGAATGCGACCCCTTTGCGCTGCCCGACATCGAGAAGGCCATCGCCCGCCTCTCGCACGCCGCCTCGACCGGCGAGACGGTCGCCGTCTTCGGCGACTTCGACGTCGACGGGATCACGTCCGTCGCGCTGCTCACCGAGGCGCTGCGCTCGCTCGGCGCGCAAGTCATCCCCTACATCCCGGACCGCTTCGACGAGGGCTACGGCCTGAACGCGCCGGCGATATCGCGACTCCATGCGGACGGCGCAACCCTCCTCGCCGCCGTCGACTGCGGCACCAGCTCCGTCGACGACGTGGCGCACGCGAGCTCGCTGGGCATGGACACCGTCATCATCGACCACCACCTGCCGGCGGAGCGCCTTCCCGACGCCATCGCCCTGGTCAATCCGAAGATCGCGCCATCCGACGGCCCTGACCTCGACCTGGCGACGGCGGGCCTCGTCTACTATCTCTTGATCGCCCTCTACGAATCCCTGGGCCGGCCATTCCCCGACAACCGCTTCCTCGACCTCGCCGGGCTGGGCACCGTCAGCGACATGGCGCCGCTGCATCGCGCCAACCGCTCGCTCGTGCGCCGCGGCCTGGAAGCCGTGCGCGAGAGCGAGAGATGCGGCCTCCAGGCCTTGATGTCGGTCGCCGGCGTCGACCCTTCGCGCGCCGACACGGAAGCGATGTCCTTCATGCTCGGCCCGCGCCTCAACGCCGCCGGCCGCCTCGCCCACGCCCGCCTCAGCCTCGACCTCCTCCTCTGCGACGACGCCGACGCCGCCCGGGAGATGGCGCGACGCCTCGATTCCCTCAACCGCCAGCGTCAGCGTCTGACGGCGAAGGCGCTGGACCTTGCCTGGAGCCTCCTGGAAGAGGACGGCGCATCGCTGGTCATGGTCGGCCACGGCGACATACCGCCGGGCGTCGCGGGCCTCGTCGCGTCGAGGATCGCCGAGACGCTGTACCGTCCCGCCGTCGTCTATCAGCGGGGCGAAAAGGTGAGCCGCGGCAGCGGCCGCAGTATCCCCGAGTTCGACGTCGCGGCGGCGTTGCGCGGCTGCGACGACCTCCTCCTGCGCTGCGGCGGGCACCAGCAGGCGGCCGGCTTCACCGCCGACAACGCCCACCTGCCCGCGATCAAGGAGCGGCTCATCGCCCACGCCGAAGAGCGCCTGGCGGGCCTCGACCTCGTGCCGACCGTCGACGTCGACGCCGAGGTCGGCCTGCGGGAGCTGGGCCGCGAGGAGATACGCTGGCTGGCGAAGCTGGCGCCGCACGGCGTCGGGAACCCGCAGCCGGCGCTGCTGAGTCGAGGCGTCACCGTGGCGGAGTGTCGCGTCGTCGGCAGCGACGGCAAGCACCTGCGGCTGACGCTGAAGGATGGCTACTCGACCTGGCCGGCTATAGCGTTCGGGCTGGGGGACGTGCGGGTGTCGGAGGGACAGCGCGTCGACGTCGTGTTCTCGCTATCCTCGGACCGTCGCGACGGCTCTCTCCAGCTCACCGTCCACGACCTCGTGCCCTCTACCTGACGCCGCTATTGCTGCGCCGCCGCCTCAATATTCTCATCCAATTGCGCCCCGTACCGGAGGAGAGGCTCGACCGGGCCCTGGCCCTGCGGCGATGATTCTGAATAGTAGGACAACTCCAAGCGTACGATCACATTGCGACGCCTGAAGAGCAGAATATACCTGTCATAGTCGTCGGGAGTCCCACGCAACGTGCGTTCCTGGCCAATCGATTGCGTAATCTCACCATCGATGCCAAGAGGCGCCAGTTGCGGATATATAGTTCCGGCTTCGCGTCGAAAGGCCTCTTTCGCGCCCGCTGTCGCCTGGTAAAGATCAACTCGGACATGGAATGCTGGAGGGTCAGGCCACCGTTCGCATCCACAGACCCGACCCATCTGCTGCAACTCCCGCTCATTGGCGAAGAAACCGTATCCGGGCTCGCCCACATACTCGTTGGTCTTCAACTCGCAATTCGCCGAACTATGCAAATTAGGATCGGCGGGGAGCAGAGCGCCGGGCGAGCCGGGCGGTGTCCAGGCGTCACGAGGGATCAGCCCTTCGGGCGGATCCGGGGTCCGGACGTTGAAATTGCCGAGGGCTTCGGCAAGCTTTGTCGGGTCGGCTATTTGTTCGAGGGAAGGTGGACACGTCAGCGAAACCTCGTCTCCCTGCGGCGTCTTCACGTTACCTGGCGCGCCGGATCCTACGTCGCAGGCCATGGCGGCAACGCAGAGCCAAGCGATTAGCGGTAGCGGCAACAGACGCATCATCATCGTCTCCCCCTTTGCCGGCATTCTCGCTCTTAGCAGGTACGGCCGCATGGTGCGAATGCACCAGTCGATAAGTGACAACAGCACCAAAAGCGTCTAAGCGAGGCGTGCCAACAGCTCGCGGGCGGCGCGGACGACCTCTTTCGGACACTCCATCGGCACGTGATGGCTCGCCCCCGCCAGCGGACGGTCCTCCGCCCGCGGCAGCCATCCCACCAGCTCCGGCGCCGTCACCGACGCCAGCCCTTCCTTCGATAGCCCCCGCAGCACAATCGCCGGCACGTCCGCGTGCGCTA
>DATLAX010000097.1:0-2865 GCA_035527215.1 Dehalococcoidia bacterium | reverse complement strand
TGACCATCGGCAACCATTCCTACGACCACCCGAACTTCCAGGTCATCAGCCCCGCCGAGGCGCGCCGGCAACTCCTCGACAACGCGCAAGCGTGGTGGAAGGCGTGCGGCGCCATCCCGGCGCCGTTCTTCCGGCCGCCGTATGGGGCTCAGGATGCGGCGACCCTCAAGGCGGCCGGAAGCGCGGGTTACCCCTTCGTCGTCAACTGGGACGTGGATACTGGCGACTGGACGGGCATCTCGTCGGCGGAGATCGCGCGACGCGCCATCGAAGGGGCGCAGCCAGGAAGCATCATCGTCATGCACACCGAGTGGAACACGCAGGAGGCGATCCCGGCGATGGTGAAGGGTCTGCGCGCCAAGGGCCTGGAGCCGGTCGGCATGGACCATCTCTTCCAGGCGGCTGGGCTTCTCTGAAGCTACCGCCTGCGGGCGGGCAGGGCGTCAGCCGAGGAAGGCTTCGAGCTCCTCGGCGAGCTTGGCCTTGCCCATGGCGCCGACCACGCGCTGTTTGACCTCGCCGCCCTCGAAGGCAAGGATGGTGGGGATGTTCATGACGCCGAACTGCTGCGCCACCGCCGGCGACTCGTCGACGTTGAGTTTCACGAACTTGACGGCGGGGTAGTCGCCGGCCATCTCTTCGAGCACCGGACCGATCATGCGGCAGGGGCCGCACCACTCGGCCCAGAAGTCGACCAGCACCTTGCCCTGGGCCGCGATGACTTCGGATTCGAAGTTGTCCTGGGTGACGGCGTCCACGTGGTCCTCCTGTCAGCTTTGGGGTCCCGTGCCGGGGGCCGTGCCGCCGGGTGCACCTTCGGCGCCCGGCACCGCGCACGCGATCTCGTCGATGAAGTGCTCGGCCTGCATGGCGGCGAGCGCGCCCTCGCCCACGGCCGTCGCGATCTGCTTGAGGGGGTTGGCGCGGGCGTCGCCGCAGGCGAACACGCCCGGGAGATTGGTGTGCAGCAGTTCATCGGTGACGATGTAGCCGCCCTCGTCGAGGTCGACGAAGCCCTTCAGCATGCCGGTATTCGGCGTGTTGCCGATGTAGAAGAAGACGCCGTTGACGGGGAGGCTGCGGGCTTCCCCCGTCTTCACGTTCTCGATCTCGAGCGCTTCGACCACGCTGCTGCCGATGATGCGCTTGGGGATGGAGTCCCAGACGAACTCGAACTTCGGGTTGCAGAAGGCACGCTCCCGGACGACCTCGACGGCGCGCAGCGTGTCGCGGCGATGCACAAGGTAGACCTTTTCGGCGAACTTCGTGAGGAACATGCCCTCTTCCACGGCGGAGTCGCCGCCGCCGACCACTGCGACGGTGCGGCCGCGGTAGAGCGCGCCGTCGCAGGTCGCGCACCAACTCACGCCTCGGCCGATGAACTCTTCTTCGCCGGGGATGCCGCTGCGCCTGGCTTCGCGGCCGGGGGCGAGGATCACGGCTTTCGTGTGCAGATCGCCCCGGTCGGTGGAGACCGTGTAGGTGCCGTCCGGGGCAGCCTTGATGGCGGTCACCGCGGTGATCTCGCGGAGATCGACGCCGAATTGCATCGCCTGTCGCTTGAGCCTGTCGGCTAGCTCGAACCCTGAGATGCCACCGGGGAAGCCGGGGAAATTCTCCACCAGTTCCGTGATGGCGATGACTCCGCCAGCCATGCCGCGGTCGAGAATGACCGTGTCGAGGCGACCGCGAGAGCAGTAGATTCCAGCGGCAAGGCCAGCTGGGCCTGCACCGATGATGACGACATCGCGCACTGCGTTGTCGTCTGGGAGAGCGGGTGTACTCGTGTCGTTCATGACCACCTCAGTATATCCGCCCCGCGGCCCAACAGATCGCGTCGCACGAGCTCCTCGGCGATCTGCACGGCGTTGAGCGCGGCGCCCTTGCGCAGGTTGTCGGCGACGATCCAGAGGTCGAGGCCGTTGGGGATGGTCGGGTCTTCGCGGATACGCCCGACGTACACGGGATCCTTGCCCTCGGCTGGCAGCGGCATGGGGTAGCGCAGCTCTGCCGGATCGTCGATGACCTCGACTCCGGCGGCGGCGGCAAGCAGGGTGCGGGCTGCGCCCGCCGTCAGCTTGCGGCGCGTCTGGACGTTGACCGCCTCGCTGTGCGCGCCGTAGACCGGAACGCGCACACATGTGGCGGTCACCCTGATGCTGGGGTCGGCGAAGATCTTGACGGTCTCGTCGACCATCTTCTGCTCCTCCTTTGTCGAGCCGGAGGGCAGGAAGCTGTCGATGTGAGGCAGGACGTTGAAAGCGATCTGGTGCGGGTAGAAGTGGGCTTCGACGGTGTCGCCGCTGGCCCACTGCCTGACCTGGGCGTCGAGCGCGGCAATGCCGCCCTGCCCGCTGCCGGACACCGCCTGGTAGGTGCTCACCACGATACGCTCGATGCCTACGGCGTCGTGGATGGGTCGCAAGGCGACGACCATCTGGATGGTGGAGCAGTTGGGCGTCGCGATCACGCCGTTGTGCCACTCGAGATGGTCGGCGTTGGCCTCGGGCACCACGAGGGGGACCTCCGGGTGGCGGCGGAACGCGCTCGACTTGTCGATCACCGTGGCGCCGGCCGCCACCGCCAGCGGAACGAAGGCGCGACTGATGTCGCCGCCGGCGGCGAAGAAGGCGATGTCGACGCCGGCGAAAGAGTCGACGCCGAGCTCCTGCACCTGGAGCTCGGCGCCCGAGAAGTCCAGCCTGCGTCCGACCGAGCGCGCACTGGCCAAGAGGCGCAACTCGCCGACGGGGAAGGCCCTGTCCGCGAGGATGGTCCGTACGGTGCTTCCGACGACGCCCGTGGCGCCGACGATGGCGATGCAGTACGGCTTACCCATCGTCAGAAAGAGTCCCCGTCGGCCTG
>DATLAX010000096.1:0-2477 GCA_035527215.1 Dehalococcoidia bacterium | reverse complement strand
TCCCGCCCCCTTCACGATCACGACGCGTGTGTCGGGGTCGTCGCGGACGGCTTCCATCACGGCCCAGAGCTCATCCCGCATCTGCATGTTCATGGCGTTGAGGACGCCTGGACGGTTCAGCGTCAGCCAGGCGACGCCCTCGCGCTTTTCAAAGATGATGGTCTGGAACTCGCTCAACCGCTCCGATGCCTCCTAGCGCCAGTCGGGCTTGCGGATCTGGCTGCGCTGCTTCCGCTCGATGGCCTGCGCCAGGTCGCGATTGATCTTCTCCGTCAGCAGGCGCATGCCTTCCTTCGAAGGCTGCATCTCCTGACTGCGCCAGCGCCTGACCTTCGCCCGATCGGCGTCCGGCAGCTCCGTTTCGTCCAGGAGGCGCGCCAGCACGTGCGACATCAGCCCCCAGGACTCGTCGACATTCAGCTCTACCTTCATTCTCCAGCGTCCTTCGAAGATACGTACCAGCCCTTGCGACGGATCAGGCGCGTCGTCCCCTCGTCCAGCACCGTGCCCAGCGCCTCGTTCATGCCGACGGTGAGCTCGCTCATCTCCGCCGTGCCCTCCGCGCGGTCCGTGCGCCAGCGCTTGACTTCCTTCTCCGCCTCAGGCGAGAACTCCACGTTGTCCAGCACCTGCGCGACGGCGAGCGTCATGATCGACCACGCCTCGTCCGGTTCGAGAATCACCTGCATACAGCGTCACCTGCCTTTGAAGTGGGGACCGCGCTTTTCCAGGAACGCGCGCACCCCCTCTGCTCGGTCCTCCGTCGTCTGGAGGATGACCGTCAAGTCCGTTTCGAAGCGAAGGGCCTGCTCCAGCGGCATCTCCATGCCCCGCAGCACTGCCTCCTTCGCGTAGCGCACCGCCAGCGGCCCTCGCTCCGCGATCTTCTCCGCCAGCGCCTGCGCCTCGGCGTCGACACGGCCGTCGGCGACGATGCGGCTAACGAGGCCGCAGCGCAACGCCTCTCGCGCGTCGATGACCTCGCCGAGCAGTATCATCTGCAGCGCTTTCGCCCGTCCGACGACACGCGGCAGCCGTTGCGTGCCGCCGCCCGACGGCAGCAGCCCCAGCGACGTCTCCGGCAGACCGAAGCGCGCGCTTTCGCCGGCGACGCGCACGTCGCAGGCCAGCGCCAGCTCCAGGCCGGCGCTCAGCGCCTCGCCCTTGACTGCGGCGATGACGGGGCGGCTCAGGCGGCTAAGGAAGGAAAACGAGTCGCCGAGGATGCGCTCCCGTCGCGCGGCGTCGGGCGCTTCCGCGGTCTCTTTGAGTTCCGATGCGTCCCAGCCGCGACAGAACGCCTCGCCTTCGCCGGCGAGCACGACGACGTATGCGTTCTCGTCATCGCCGATCTCCTCGCAGGCCGCCGCCAGCTCCGCGACCGTGGCGCCGTCGAGCGTGTTTCCCTGCTCGCCGCGTCGCATGCGGACGCAGCGGACGTGTCCTTTCTTCTCCAGGAGCAGATTGCGGTACGTCATCGCGGGCCTCTTGAGGATGGCTTGCCCCTCCGCAGGCGGGCAGGCCTGCCGTTTGAAGGCGTCGGAATAGTAGCAAGCATCCCATATGGTGTCAACAAGCGGGGCTGCGGGAGCTATGCTATAGTTTGGGGCGCGATGACGGAAACGTTGCTCGACGACCTCCTCGTGATCGACATCTCGCGCGGCGTCGCCGGAGCCTACTGCTGCCTGCTCTTCCGCCATCTCGGCGCGGACGTCGTGAGGGCGGAGCCGCCCGGCCGGTCGCGCTCCGACGACGATGCCCCCTCCCTCCACCTGGACGCCGGCGCGAAGTCGATAACGCTGGACGCCGCCCAGCCGGAGGGCGCCGCCCTGCTGCGACGTCTCGCGGAGCGCGCCGACGTCCTGATCGTCGACGGCGTCCTCCCGCCCGGCCTTGATTACACGGCTCTCAGCGCCCAGAACCCGCGCCTCATCCTGACCCGCGTCACGCCGCCGTCGTCGAACGGCGACAGCCTCTTTGGCGAGTACTTCGCCGGCCTGAACGCCTTCGCGGCGACGCTGCTGCCGCTCGTGAACATGGCGATTCTCGGCCGCGGGCAACAGGTCGAGGTCGACAGCGGCGAGTGCCTGGCCGCCGCCGCGTTCGTCGTCGACGGACCTGGGCAGTGGCCCCAGGTTGAACCCGGTGAAGCGCTTCCGCTGCCGTTCAAGGTCATGGGGCAGGCACGGGGGCCTGCCCCTACGGCGCCCTCGGCCGGCGAGCACAACGACGAGGTCTACTGCGGCCTCCTCGGCCTCAGCGGCGAGGAGATGGCGCAGCTCAAAGAGAAGTCGATTATCTGAGGCCGGATGATGTACCGCCTGCCGCTCGCCGCCTACCGCGTCCTCGACCTCGGCCCCGGGGGCGCCGCCGCGTACGCCGCCCGCCTCCTGGGCGACGCCGGCGCGGAGGTCATAGCTGTCGAGCGTCCACCGGCCGGGGCGCGTTCGCCCCTCTTCCGGCAGCTCAATCGCAAC
>DATLAX010000095.1:0-2292 GCA_035527215.1 Dehalococcoidia bacterium | reverse complement strand
TCTCCTGCAACTGTATGCACCTGCATACTATAGCGGTCGGCGGGACGGTGTCAACCAAACGCAGGCGATTGGTGGCACGCGTTGTTGCTCACGGCGCTTGGCATTGGAGAGATCCAGAGACTGGCGAAGGGCGAAGCCGAGGCGACACCAACTCGTCGCGCTAAGGGACGGCGACTACAGTTCGCGGCCGGGCAGCGGGGCGGCCGAGACCGCTAGTGGGGCAACGAGTCCTTGATATGGGCCGGTATCTGGCCGTACTCGCTCTCGAAGCGCTCCAGGTACTCGCGCCGCCCGCTAAGGAAGCCCGCTACCTTCTTCGACAGCACGGCCTTGTCCGGGAAGAGCGGCGCCGCGCGCATGTAGTCCAGATTCGCCCTATCGCAGCGGACCGGAAAGTGGTAGCCGAGGTGGTCGGGTTCGGAGCTGAATATCATCACATTGCGGAGCACGTCGTTGTAGGCGGACAGTGACTGCCGCAGGTCCACCTTTATCTCGTCCTGACCGATGGTACCGGTGTTGGCGAGATAGCACCTGACGTTGTTCTTCTTGGCGACCTCGTAGAAGATCATCGCGTGCTCCAGGCGATCGCCGGTCACAAACGGGTCGAGGAAGAACTCGCGCTTGAAAGTGCCGGCTTCCTCCGGGTTTCCGCCCGAGCTCTCGATGGACTCGCCGTAGATGAGCTGCATCGTCATCTGCTCCGGCGTAAGCTTCGAGACGACATTGGCCAGCGGGTTTCGCGTCAAGAACAGCAGGTTATCGACGCGTGGCGCCCGCAGGTCGAGGCTGGCGATCTCCAGGTTCGACCTCGCGATCACCGCCCGACCGTTCGACGTAATCGAAAGGTCGAGGAAGTTGGGTATATAGGGGTACTTGCTTATCGCCACGTTCTCCAGGTATGTGTCCTTCGATTCCGCCGCGCGCAGGATCTCCGGCTGGCTCGAATCGAGGCTTTCCGTCTTGACGTATAAGCCGCCGAGCTCGAATGCCGCGTAACCGCCGTCCAGGCCGAACGTGCCCCCGTCCTCGCCGATCATCTCCGACGATTCCTTGGGCAGGCGGGCCAGCCGGCGGCAGAGACTCGTGGTTTTGCCCGTTGCGGTAGCGCCGCCGATCGCCGTGACGATGTCGATGAGCTCCGGCCGTTCCGTCTGGAAGTCGTAGACCCACATGCGATCGCGGCGGGTGCCGGCGTGCAGAAATATCCCCGTCTTATCGATTGCCTTGACCCGCCAGCTCTCGAACTGGAAGATGCCCTTCTTGCCCTCTCCCATGTAGGCTGTGTTGCGGCAGATCTTCACCTGGTCGCCGCGCTTCTCGCCCATGAAGAGGCGCACCTGGATATCCTTGTCCGCCAGGCGCTTTGTCCTGTTCGCTTCGAAGGCCTCGTCGGTGAAGAAGATGATGGTGTACGTGGGGTCGTCGACGACCATAGCGGTGTGGTTGAAGAGCAGCTTCAGGCCGTAGGCGATATCGGCGTGCGCCAGCGACATCAGGAACCTGGTGGAGACACCGTCGGCGCCGTCGCCGACCATCACGTCGACCGAGAGCAGCTTCTCGGAGCTCATCATCTGGACGGCCTTGGCGACCAGCGCCTCTTCCTCTTCGCCAAAGAGGTCGTCGATGCTGTTCTTAGTGTGCTGGGCAGCGCGGGACATCGGCTCGGAGTTGGCGGCGATGGAGCCGAGCTGCGTCTCGATGATCCCGTCCTGAGTTAGGGCAAGCGCCTTTGCCTGGCCGAGGTCGAAGTTCTCGATCAGCCTGCCGTTTCGCTTGGCCTCATCGTAGATCCTGGTCGACGCTTCTTTGAACGCGTTCTTGGTCATTGCCTTCCTCTGAGGCTGGTGGTTGCCGAGCCACAACAGCCAGAGCGAGTCTGCGGCTCGCCAGTCTAATTTATGTGTTCTCTCCGGCGCGGTCAAGTAGCGGAACCGGTGCGCGGGCAACGCGGCCGAAGGCGTCGCGGCGACTTTGGCGAACAGGTCAGTCCCGGCGCCCCGGGCATTGCCTGAAGCGTCACAGCCGATGTCGCTGTAGCTCGTGAGTACTCCCAGGGCATCGCCGTTGTAGATAGCGATGCCCTGGTTCCCCCGGCTGCCGAAGCCCCAATTTGTGCTGAACGTACTGCGTTTCCCGTGCCCACTAGAGGTGTCGGAACAGGACCAGGCCGGCTGACCCAGTTGCGTGGTCTTCTGGCCGGACACCATGGTGTCTGGAAACACGGGCTTCACCGGCAGCGGAACGCCGCCTTTGGTGGTAGTTGTGTCGCGCAACGCTCCCACCAGCGCAAGC
>DATLAX010000094.1:0-3085 GCA_035527215.1 Dehalococcoidia bacterium | reverse complement strand
CCACAGACACGCCTCCCGGACCACGAGCGGAGGGTAGATCTCTGTGTAGCCGTGCTGCATGGTGTGCAAATCCAGCATCCAGGCGATCAGGGCACGCTGCAGGCGCGCCCCAGGGCCCTTGAGCACGTAGAAGCGTGATCCCGAGAGCTTCGCGCCCCGCTCGAAGTCGATGATACTCAGCCGTTCGCCGATCTCCCAGTGAGGCCGCGGCTCGAAGTCGAACTCCGGCGGCGTGCCCTCCGTGCGGACGATAACGTTGTCGTCCTCGCCCGCGCCGACCGGCGTATCGGGATGGGGGACGTTCGGCATCTCAAGGAGGAGTTGTCTCAGCCGCTCGTCGAGGGCCTGGGTCTTCGGGTCCAACTCGTTTATTCGAGACGAGAGCAGACGCCCCTGCTCGATGAGACGCTCTCGTTCTTCGGGTGGGGCCGCGCCCGTCGACCTTCCCACCACGTTGCGTTGCGCCTTGAGCCCTTCGAGCTCCGTCAGCCCCTTACGTCGCTCCTCGTCGAGTTGAAGAATCTCGTCCAGTCCAGCCTCTTCGACGCCGCGGTCTCGCAGCGCCTTGCGGACGGCGTCCGGGTTCTCGCGCACGAACTGCAGGCTCAGCAACGCATCATCCTCCTGACTCGCGACTCTTCGCCATCGCCCTCAGCGCCAGCAGGCGGACATCCTCCGCCACCATGGCGCTACCGTGGTCGCCGGCTGGGAGCGGCTCGTTTCGTCGAAGTCGCTCTTCGTCGACCCACGTCAGATGGCTGTTGTCGTCGGGAAGCGCGGGCGGCTCGCCGAGGAGCGCGCAGAAGTAAATCAGGTCGACGTGCTGGTGTGGCTGTCCGGGCTCGAAGCTCTTCTCGACCAGGACCGTCACCGGCGCCGCCAGCTCGCGCGGATAGTCGATGCCCAGACTCTGCTCAGCGGGCAGGAAACACACCTCCAGCCCCGTCTCCTCGCGGACCTCGCGCAACACCGCCTCCTGCGGGTCCTCGTTGGGCTCGACATGCCCACCCGGCGGCGCCCATCCCTGCATCAGCGGGTGCCAGAGTAGGAGCGTCTTGTCGCCGTGGACGACGAAACCGGTGACGGTGAAGTGCTTCTCCATCAAGAGGCGATTCTAGCAGTCGACGCGTGGCGCGTCCACACGATACCGTAGGCCGGGAGTCCCGCCTGACCAGTCGGAAGGCTTCAGTCAAAGAGCGACAGCGGGAAGTCCGACAGGCGCTCCAGCACCAGGTCCGCTTCCGGCAGCGGCGGCAGCGCCGTCGACGCGGCGCGCGACTGCACCGCGTACATGCCGGCGGCCTTCGCCGCCGTGACGCCGGCGCGACTGTCTTCGAGGACGACGCACTGCGCCGGCTCCACGTGAAGCTTCTCCGCTGTGTACAGGAAGATGTCCGGCGCTGGCTTGCCCTTCTCGACGGCCGTGCTGGAGACGGTGACGTCGAACGAGCCGTCGAGGCCGGTCGACGTCAAGAGCGCCTCTACCCAGTTTGGCCACGATGACGAGGCAAGCGCGCAAGGTGTTCTTCGCCGCTTGAGCTCCGAAAGCAGCTCGCGCACGCCCGGCAACGGCTTCCGCGGGACGCTCAGAAGCCTGACCATCGTCTGGTCGTAGCGGGCGACGCATTCGTCATAGCTTGCCGGCGGCGAGTATTTCCCGAAGATGAAGTCCCACGTCGGTCCGACGGCCGCGCCCAGGAGCTCGTTATGGTCGTCTTCCGTGATCGCCAGGCCAAACTCCTTGAGTACCTCGTTTATCCCCTGGAGATAGAGCGGCTCGCTGTCCGCGAGCACGCCGTCCATGTCGAAGATGACCGCTCGGAACCCGCTCACCGCTACTCCTTGCTCCTGAGCTGCGGGAAAAGGAGGACCTCGCGGATGGAGCGCTTGCCGCTTAGCAGCATCACAAGCCGGTCGATGCCGATGCCCAGGCCGCCGCAGGGAGGCATACCGTGCTCCAGTGCCAGCAAGAAGTCCTCGTCCAGCATCTCCACCTCCTGCTCGCCGGCCGCCTTGCGACGCGCCTGCTCGAGGAAGCGCTGTCGCTGGTCCAGGGGGTCGTTCAGTTCCGTGTAGGCGTTGCCCATCTCCAGGCCGGCGGCAAACGGCTCGAAGCGTTCGACGAGGTCGGGATTGTCGGGCTTTCGCTTGGCAAGAGGCGAAAGCGGCGCCGGATAGTCCATGAGGAACGTCGGCTGGATGAGCTTCGGTTCGACTGCCGCGGACAGAAGCTCGTCGACAAGCTTCGCCCAGCCCGCATCGGGCGCGGTGTCGATGCCCATGCGTCGGACGAGCTCTCGCAGGCCGGCCTCGTCTCGCCGGTAGTGCTCCAGGTCGACGCCCGCGTACTCTTTGAGGGCGCCGTTCACGGTCAGGCGGCGCCAGGGTGGGCTGAGGTCTATCGTGCCGTCGTCGAAGGGGACAAGCGTCGTGCCCAGCGTTTCCTTCGCGACCCACGAGACGAGCTCCTCGACCATCGCCGCCACGTCGTTATAGTCCGCGTACGCCTCATACGACTCCATCATCGTGAACTCGGGGTTGTGCTTCGTCGATATCCCCTCGTTGCGGAAGATGCGCCCGATCTCGAACACCTTGTCGTAACCGCCGACGATGAGCCGCTTGAGGTGCAGCTCCATGGCGATGCGCAGGTAGAGGTCGCGGTCCAGCGCCTCGTGGTGGGTGACGAAGGGGTTCGCCGCGGCGCCGCCCGCCTCCTGCATCAGCACCGGGGTCTCGACTTCCATGAAGCCGCGGTCGACCATGAAGCGGCGGATGGCGTCGATGACGGCGCTGCGTAGCGCGAACAGCCGCCTGACGTCGTCGTTGGCGATGAGGTCGAGGTAGCGCTGGCGATAGCGCGTCTCCGTGTCGACGAGGCCGTGCCACTTCTCCGGCAGCGGCTGCAGTGACTTCGCCAGCAGCGTGCAGTCCGCGGCCTCGACGGTTACCTCACCGGCGCGAGTGCGGAAGAGGCGGCCGCGCACGCCCAGGAAGTCGCCGAGGTCGAGGTCGCGCAGGCCGGCGTAGGTACTCTCACCGAGCGTGTCGCTCTTGAGATAGACCTGGACCTTGCCGGAGCCGTCGC
>DATLAX010000093.1:0-2644 GCA_035527215.1 Dehalococcoidia bacterium | reverse complement strand
TAAAGGAGGCGTCGCCGGACGCGGAGCTGCCCCAGGTGATGCCGCCGATGCGCGAGGAAGACCGGCCGGGCGCTGTCTGCTATCGCGGCACGCCGGAACTGTACCTCGGCTATGCGCGCGGTCGCGTCGGCAACGGCGACGTCTTTTCCGACAAGGCGACCCGCTACCGGGAAGAACTCGTTGAGAAGGACGGCCACGCCTACCTGGCCGGCGAGTGGCTCCTGGGCAAAGAGAGCCTGTCGCGACCGTCGGGCGCGGCGGGCGAAAGCAGGCTCTACCTGCGGTACGAAGCGAAGGAGGTCAACCTCGTGGCCTACCCGCCGCCGCAACCCGGCAGAATCGATGTCATGCAGGACGGGCACGCGCTGCCGGCCGAAGACGCCGGCGCCGACGTGCGCTTCGAGGATGGGCGCAGCGTCCTGATCGTCGATCAGCCGCGGATGTACATGCCGGTGAACAATCGCGCGTTCGGCACGCATGACCTCAGCCTCTCGACGACAAGCGACGGCATCGCTCTGTATGCCCTCACCTTCGTAACCTGTGCGGCGGAGTCCGCCTAATGGTTCAATGGAAATGAGGCCAACCAGCAGATCGCGCGGAGTCGGGAAGACGTCCTCTCGACTCCGGTCTCCTCTAACACGACGTCTATAGCCGAGGAAGGACCCCCATGGCAGAATACGACGTGGCAATCATCGGCGGCGGGCCCGGCGGCTACGTGGCCGCGATCCGGGCCGCGCAACTCGGCCTCAAGGCCGCCCTCATCGAGAAAGAGCGAGTCGGCGGCGTCTGTCTCAACTGGGGCTGCATCCCCTCGAAAGCGCTCCTCTACAACGCCGAGCTCGTCCGCCTCTTCCGCCGCTCGCAGGAGTTCGGCATCAGCCACGATAACCTTCGCGTCGACTTCGCCGCCGCCGTCGACCGCAGCCGTCAGGTCGTCGAGCGCATGGTCAGCGGCGTCGAGTTTCTCCTCCAGAAGAACAAAGTCGACGTCGTCAGCGGCGCGGGCACGCTCAAGAGCAAGAGCGAAGTCGCCGTCGAGCCCCAAGGCCGCGTAGTCGAGGCTGACAACGTGATAATCGCCAGCGGCGGCTTCGCCCGAACGCTGCCGGACGTGCAGATCGACGGCAGCACGGTCATCACCAGTCGCGAAGCGCTGGAGCTGCGGGAGGTGCCGGAGAGCGTCGCCATCGTCGGCGGCGGGCCCATCGGCGTCGAGTTCGCGTATGTGTATTCCAGCTACGGCGCCAGGGTCACCATCATCGAGATGCTCGATCACCTCCTGCCCCTGGAGGACGAGGACGTGAGCCGCCAGCTCGAGCGGTCGTTCAAGCAGCAGGGCATCGGCTACATGACGCGCGCGACCCTGAGAGAGCTGCACGTAGTCGACGGCAAGGCGCAGCTCGTGGTCAGCAGCGGCGGCCGCGACCAGGAGTTGACCGCCGGCAAGGCGCTAATCGCGATCGGATTCGGAGGCAACAGCGACGGCCTCGGCCTCGACGTCGCCGGCGTGGCGACGGAGCGCGGCTTCGTCCAGGTCGACGACCGCATGAACACGAGCGTCGACGGCGTCTACGCCATCGGCGACGTCACCGGGAAGCTGATGCTGGCGCACGTCGCCTCCGACCAGGGTGTGATCGCCGTCGAGGGCATCGCCGGCCTCGACCCCGCGAAGCCCGACTACGCGAAGATGCCGCGCTGCACCTACTGCCGGCCGCAAGTCGCATCGTGCGGGGTGACGGAGAAGCAGGCCCGAGAGCAGGGTTACCAGGTGAAGACGGGCCGCTTCCCCTTCCGCGCCAACGGCAAGGCGATGGCAAGCGCCGACACCGACGGCTTCGTCAAAGTCGTGGCCGAGTCGGACTACGGTCAGGTGCTGGGCGTCCACATCGTCGGCCCGGAGGCGACGGACCTGATTGCGGAGGCGGCGCTGGCGCTCGGCATGGAGAGCACCGTCGGCGACGTCTCGCGCACCGTGCACGCTCATCCGACGCTCTCGGAGGCTGTGAAGGAGGCCGCGCTGGCGGCTGAGGGCAAGGCGATCCACTTCTGGTCGGAGCCCTCGAGGGGGGAATCGAAATGACGACAGCGAAAGCGCGGGCAAAGGAGAAAGCGGGCACGCCGGAAGAGCTTCTTGGGCTACTGCGCCAGATGATGCTTATCCGTCGCTTCGAGGAGAAGTCGGCGGAGATGTACGCGCGCGGTCGCATCGCCGGCTTCCTGCACCTGTACATCGGGCAGGAAGCGGTCGGCGTGGGTGCCATCGCGGCCATCGGGCCGGACGACTACGTGGTCAGCCATTACCGCGACCACGGCCAGGCGCTCGCCCGCGGCCTCGACCCGAACGCCATCATGGCGGAGCTCTTCGGCCGCGCGACGGGCGTAAGCAAGGGTCGCGGCGGCTCGATGCACCTTTTCGACGTGTCCCGTCACTTTATGGGCGGCTACGCCATCGTCGGCGGCCACCTGCCGCTCTCCTGCGGGCTGGCGCTGGCGAGCAGGCAGTTGAAGAATAACCGCATTGTCCTCTGCATCTTCGGCGACGGCGCGGTCAACGAGGGCGAGTTCCACGAGGCGTTGAACCTCGCGGCCGTATGGCGCCTGCCCGTCATCTTCCTCTGCGAGAACAACCTCTACGGCATGGGCA
>DATLAX010000092.1:0-4668 GCA_035527215.1 Dehalococcoidia bacterium | reverse complement strand
AAGCTCCGCCTCGTCGATGGGCGGGACGGCGGCGTCCAGAAGCGCGTCCATCTCGATGAGCAGGCCGGCCGGCTCGCCGCTCGTGGGGTCGCGCTCCATGTGGCCGCCGGGCGGCTCTTCGGTGGCGATGCCGACGCCGGCAAGGGCCAGGGCGAGACTGTTGAGAACGCACGCGCGGCCGGTGCGGTGAATGAGGCGGACGGGATGATCGGGCGCGGCGGCGTCGAGCTCCCAGCGCGTCGGATGGCGGCGCTCGGCGAGGGCGGTCTCGTCATAGCCGGTGGCGCGAAGCCAGCTTCCGGCGGGCGTGTCCGCCGCCTTCCGACGGAGCGCGTCCTGGACCTCGTCGATGGACGAGACGGCGGCGGGGGAGCAATCGACGGAGATGAGTGAGGCGGCGTATGACAGCAGGTGGATGTGGGCGTCGATGAAGCCGGGCAGGAGGGCGCCGCCGCGGCAGTCGATGAGCGAAGCGCCGTTCCTCAGGGCGAGAACGTCGGCGTCGGAGCCGAGGGCGACGATGCGCCCGTTTTCGACGGCGACAGCCCCGGCGCGCGGGCGGGCGGCGTCCATGGTGATGACGTCGGCGTTATGGAAGATGGTCTTCATGCCGCGTCGATTCTAGCAGGCGGGCATGGGGCCGTCGACAGAGTCAGGTCGAGCACAGAGGACAAGTGGTGAGGAACAGGTATAGGGTCGGGTACAGAGCCCCGACCCTACAGGCCGCCGTGCCGGGCTAGTCGGCGGAGGGGAGGACTTTCGGCTGCATCAGCTTCATCGTCTGGCCGCAGCATTCGACGTCGCCCTCGCCGGGCTTGATGCAGAGGATTTCCGTGGCGCACTTCTCGCACTGAAATCGCTTACCGAGCTGGTTAGCCATCCTGTCACCCCTTAAGTCGTTACTTCTGCTGCATGGGCTGGCCGCAGCAGACCACCTGGCCGACGCCGGCCTTCGTGACGATGAACTCAGAGCCGCACTTGGTGCAGAAGTATCGTTTTCCTACCTGATTGGCCATAGCATATCACCCGACTAAAGTGTATCGCCGGTCCGCTTTTGAGGTCAAGCCGGACTGACCTGACACTCAACCGGCCAGCGATCAGACTCGCGCTGTAGTGCCCCCCGAAAACCAGGCTCTCCTGCAGGGAATCCCCCGATTTTCCGGATTCTCTCGACAAAGGGGGTTGACAAAACCCATGGTTTCCGATATGTTAATATGTGCATGTTACCATTATCTATGCAGAAAAGGTAGGACCGATGCCAAGGCTATCACGGGTATCGACACCAAAGCAGGCGGTTGAGTTCGTCGTCTCAGAGCCGCTGGACCTCATGAATGCCATGTACTTCACCCACCTCGCCGCCGACGTGGAGGGCATAGACGGCTGGCCCGAGCGCGTGCGGGGAGAGATGGAGCCGCAGCTCCTCCGCGAA
This sequence comes from Dehalococcoidia bacterium, assembly GCA_035527215.1. Classification (GTDB taxonomy): domain Bacteria; phylum Chloroflexota; class Dehalococcoidia; order DSTF01; family JALHUB01; genus JALHUB01. The sequence goes on along the minus strand of DATLAX010000092.1, from coordinate 3,239 downwards.
CTCGACTTCCTCTACACCTTTCCGAAGGGACAGCCCGGGGTCATGGGAGCGCTCGGCGATCGCCTGTTCGCGTACCCGGAGACGTGGCGCGACATCGAGTCGCTGGTCCGCTTCGTGCGGCAGTTGCCGGCGGACGTCGGCGAGTGGCCGGAGCGCCTGGGCGTTCAGGGGCTTGCCCTCTACAGCATCCAATCGCTTCACGACCTTCACCCACGCGACCTCGATCCGGGAGGCAAGGCTCGAAAGACGCTTCGCTCGGCGCTGAAGGCGGAAGGCCCGGACGCCGATGCCGCGCTGGCGGTCTACGACCGGCCGGCCGAGCTGCGGGAGCGCATGGCGCGACTCATCGAGCGCTTCTACGAGGAGCACTATCGCGGCGACTTGCCACGGCGCCTGCCCTGCATCGAAAGGAGCGTCGCTGCCCACCGCGGGGTGCAGGAACCGAATGTCGATGATCTTATCATCCGGCTGACGGGCAGGTCCGAAGCATGCTGCCACGAGGACATCCGTCGTGGAGCCTTTGACCGATTCGTATTCGCCCCGTCGATGGACATGGGCCCATACATCTCCTGCGGCGTCATCGACCGGGTTCACGGCCTCTTCTACCCCTGCGAGGCGCAGTCCGTCCGCGAAGGCCCCGAGGATGAGGAGACGCGGCGATTGGCGCGCGTATTCAAGGCGCTGAGCGACGAACAGCGGTTGCGCATCCTGAACTTGCTTCGGGGCGGCGAGATGTATGCTCAGGAGATCGTGGAGCACACGGGGCTCCACCAATCCGTCGTGTCGCGCCATCTCACTTTCATGAGGGCCGTCGGGCTGCTGAGCGAGCGGCGCCAGAACAACATGAAGTTCTTCACAATCGACCCCTCGATGAGAGAGGAACTGAGCAGGACGCTGGATCTCTTTGTCCCCAGGAGACCAGGCAACGAAGGCGCCTGAGCCGAAAGGAGGCGCATGATGCTCACCGATATCTATGTCAGAGAGAAGCTCAGGGAGATGGGCCAAGAGGTCGCCGGCTCACCGCGCTTGACCAGTACAGGGCTCGCCGCGCCCTTCGTGATCCCTGTTGCGCGTTCAATCGGCAGGCTTTTCTGTCGAGTCGGTGAGAGACTCCAATGGGCAGGGGCTCCCTCCGAACGCGACCTCCAAGAAGCATGGTCGGCAGATCATGACCACCAGCTTCGCCATACGCATAAGAAGGCGCTAACTTAGGGCCAGGGTGAGGGTTATGCGCGGGGCGGCTTCTTGGGAATGCGGGTGAAGCGCATGCGGGAGAGGCCGCGGATGTCCTCCATCGCGGTCTTGCGGATGTTGACGCGGGTGTCCGGGTCCTCGCGCCAGCGGACGGGAATCTCCTTGATACGATAGCCGCCCTTGTCTGCGAGGATCAGCAGTTCCGTGTCGAAGAACCACTCCTCGTTTTTGATCAGCGGGATGAGCTCGTGCGCCGCCTGGCGGCTGATCGCCTTGAAGCCGCACTGCGCGTCCTCGAAGTGGGGCCAGAAGGTCGCCTTGATCATCAGATTGTAGACACGAGAGGTGAACTCGCGACGAGCGGAGCGCGTCGTCCGGGCGCCCTTCTTCAAGCGAGAGCCAATCGCCACGTCGTACCCCTCGTCCGTGATCGCGGCGACGAGCGGTGGGAAGAAGACGATGTCGGTGGAGAGGTCGACGTCCATGTAGGTGAGAACGTCGGCTTCGCCGGCGAGCCAGGTGGCGCGGAGGGCGCGGCCGCGTCCCTTCTGCGGGATGTGGAACGGCACGACGTCGCTGTTCTCCTCGGCCAGGCGCTCGGCTACGGCGAGGGTGCCGTCCGTCGAGGCGTTATCGGCGACGACGATGCGCCACGTGTGCGGCAGGTTGTCGCGGAGGAAGTCGCGCAGGGTCGCGATGCTCTCCGCCAGCACGTGCTCTTCGTTGTAGACGGGGATGACTACGTCGACGCTCGCCATATCGTCTCCTCCATCCAGCGTTATGCGCCCAGAGTATCCTTCAGCAGGCGCGCCAGTCGCAAGGGGTCGCCGGCGATGACGCTGGCGGCGTACAGCTCCATGGCGCCGATGTCGCTGGTGCGGCCCGCCAGGTCGCCGCGGTCGACGACGTGGACGATCGCCGGGAAGCCTCCCCAGTCCTCCTCGACGGGCGCGATCGGCGGCAGGTAGAGCGCGAGGTTGAAGGACGCGACGCCCAGGCGGTCGCGGAGGCAGGCCAGCGCCTCATAGGTGCGGTCCTTTAGCGAGTCGGTTAGTTGCGGCGCGATGAGCAGCACCTCGTTCTCCTTGACCGGCGCCAGGTTCGCGAGGATGCGCACGCCCTCCCTCTCGAAAGCGCAGCCGGCAGCGGCGTGGGCGCGGAAGAGGTCGTCGAAGTAGTCCGCGTTGTGGCGCGCGCGGTAGTCGCGGGCGGCGCGTCGCAGCCCTTCGACGGCCGGATAGTGGGCGTCACGGCCGAGCAGCACCTGGGCGTGTCCGTGGACGAGCGAAGCGCCGGCGCGCCAGAGGCAGTTCCACATGAAGAGAAAGTACTTAGCCGCCGGGTCGACGGCGTGGGCCGCCTCTGCCCAGCGGAGGCCGGTATCGAAGTAGTCGCGGAGCATCTCTTGGTCGAGCCGCAGCGGGTTGTGCTCCTTGAAGATGACCAGCGAGTGGAAGCCGTCGAACTTGGCGACGTTGGCGCCGGTTATGCAGTGCTTGCCTTCGATGCGGCCGAACACGTCCGCGGGCGTCTCGGCGAGCGGTTGCTCCAGGGGATCGTCGCTGTCGGCGGCCATCTCGGCGTCGAGGACGGTCTCGTCGATGTGCGAGTGGGGGCGCCGGGAGCGCAGCGGGTTGAAGAGGGCGCCGCGGCAGGTGACGAGGTTGGTGACGCGGACGATGCGCTGGGAGAGGGTCGGCTCGACGGCGCCGAAGTGGCGCTCGATCCAGGGTCGCATGGAGTCGGGCGGGACGATTTGGCCTTCGACGGCGTCGACGCGGAAGATGCGGCGGAAGACGGCGCGATCCGGACCGGGGAGCGCGGCCACAATTTCGGGGAGCTTGGCGATGGTGTCGTCGTCAGTCATGCGATTGGCAGGGCTCATCGAGATGCGCCCCTACGAGTCGTTGAATGCGTTTAGTGCTTGAAGTGGCGCTGGCCGGTGAAGACCATCGCCATGTTGTGCGCGTCGGCGGCGGCTATCGCTTCCCCGTCGCGGATGGAGCCGCCGGGCTGGATGACAGCGGTGATTCCCGCCCCGGCCG
>DATLAX010000091.1:0-3416 GCA_035527215.1 Dehalococcoidia bacterium | reverse complement strand
CTGAAGCAGGCGCTCTACGAGGCGCAGATGGTGGCCTTCGACATGGTCGTGCGGACCATGACCGAGGCCGAGGCCATCCTGCTCTTTGGCAGCACCAAGGCCGAGCTGGCGGCCCTGGCCGCCGACGCCCGCCAGGCCCCCCTGGATGAGCCCTTCGTCGCGAGCTACCTGATGCAGGACGACGCTCCCGACCAGGTGCTCTTCCAAGGCGCGGATACGGCAGGCATCGAGGTCGGCGAGGCCGCGGCCGCCGCGAAGGCGTGGCGCGAGCAGGGCGTCGAGTCCCCCTACTTCAAGCGGTGGTTTGGTGAATCGAAGGTCGTGAACGAGGCGGGCGAACCATTGGTCGTGTACCACGGGACCGGCGCAAACTTCGACAAGTTCGAAGAAACGTTCTCGTCGCACTTCCTCACCACAGACCCAGACGCTGCGGCGACTTTCGCTGACATGTCGGTTCGCACGAATCGCTTCGGGACAGGGGCTGCGTCGATTGTCCCTGCATACGTGCGCCTGTTGAATCCTCTCGTGATCGATGTCGCTGGCGGCGCGCATGACACAATCCGCTTCGTGAAGAAAAGTGCTCGCTATGGTGACTATGAAACTTACATGACGGCGGGTGAGATCACCCGCCAAGTGGCTGAAGGGGGCGCACACGACGGCGTGATCTTTCTGAATATGCGCGACGCGGCCTACGGGAGCGTCGTCGGCGCCACCAAGACCGAGCGCCTCGCGCGCAAGCCAGCTACTGTCGTCGCCGCCTTCACGTCCGCCCAGATCAAGTCCGTCTACAACCGCGGCACCTTCGACCCCAACGACGCGCGCATCTTGTTCCAGCAGGGCGTGGCCAGGGACGTCAGCGCGGTGGCGCAGAACATCGCCGACGCCGCCGACACCGACGAATACTACGAGAAGCTGCGGCAGGTCGTGCGAGGCCTTCCGACGGAGGCCGGCGCCGCGGCGGATGAGCTACAGAAGCGTGTAGAGGCGGCGGGGCTCGGACCCATCTATATGGCAGCCGGGGGGCACCCTCACTTGTATGTGTACGAGAAGTTCCCTTGGACGATTGCGCGTGCGCGCGCCGCCGCCGACGAGTTGACGCAGTCTGGGCGAGTAGCGCCCGCGGAGGCGGAGCTCGCGCGGTACCTCGCGGACCATCCTGAAGTCGTGACCGCGCTGGGCGGCGACTCCTACTGGGTCAGCGTCGATATGGGCCGAGCGACCCGCTATAGGCTCGAAGCCGTGGTAGCGGCGTTCAATGAACTGTCGGCCCGGGGGTACTCGGGGCTGAAGTTGTCCGATGTGGTGGAGGGGCCACTGGTCGATCTGCTTCTGAGCGAGAAGGGTTATTCACGCTTTCGCAGCGACTCCCAGACCGCAGACAAGTACAGGCAAAAGGTGCAAGACGCGCTCGTCGCGGCTGGCAGCGACTACGTCGTACCCACCGGGCTGCCTTCGCAACGTGTATTGGCGCGCAACGCGTTGTACAGGTACTGGCACGACCTCAAGCGCGCAGAGAAGGCAAACGAGCCCGCGCCTGTGATCGACATCGACAAGACGATGGAAGCCTTCGGCGCACCCAAGCGCGACAAGGGTGTGGGCGAGTTTGGCGAGCGTGGGGTCAAGGACTACAGCCAGGCACCGGACGGCGGCACAACCGCGACCAAGGCCCCCCTCGGGCAGTTTGAAGACTTCGTGCTCGACGACGTCTTCGGCATCACCCCGGCCGCGGGTCTGAGCAAGCCGCGCGACGTGGCTGAGTTCGTCCCGACCGCCAAGAAGGACAGCTGGTACGAGCGGGCCGACCGTCGCCAGCGCGGGCGCGGGTCCATCCTGCGGCAGATTCGCAACAAGCGCGACAAGCTCGGTCGTGCCTGGCGGACTGAGGACGGCGTCGCCACCATCAGCGACGAAGAGTACGACACCGTCAAGGAGTTCGTCGCAATGGTCGGGACCAAGCGTCTCGAGAACATCGCGCTGGCGCTGGAGCCCCGCATCGGCATCGGCATCAGCGGCGCGTTGAATGAGCCGCTCGGCCTCTACATGTTCGGGCGCAACGTCATCGGCATCAGCGACACGGCCCTCTCGCAAGGGCGCTTCGTCGACACCACCATCCACGAGCTCTGGCATGGACTGAGCCAGTACCTCCCCGACGACGTGGTCACCGACCTCTACAAGCAGTTCGTGCGTGAGCGCGAGGCATTCATGCGCGCCAACCCCGGCGCGTTCAGCCGGGAAGGTGAGCTGGTAGACGTCAACACCGCCCAGGGTCAGTCGACCTACCGCTTCTCGTCGTTGGACGAGTGGGTCGTCGAGAAGATGAAGGACCTCTCCATCGAAGAGGCCGCCGGGCGCGTGAAGTCGCGGCGCATGGGCAAGGGCCCGCCCGGGGTCTCCGAGGACGCCCCCTGGGTGCGTGCGCTGAAGGCGCTCGCCGACCTGGTGAAGAGCCACTACGAGCAGGTCAAGGCTGTCTTTGGGCGTGACGTGGCCCGTCAGACCTACGTCGACTTCATGCAGGGCAAGTACGCCGAGCAGGTTCGCAACACGCCCCTCGCCAACGTCATCAAGCTCTCGGCCGACGAGCAAGCCGGCGCGACGAAGCGGTTCACCGACTACCTCGACGCCTTGGACTCTGGCGAGGATGCCGCCGATGCCGGTGCGCGCATGTCGGAGGCGGCCGAGCGATTCATCGAGGGGATGGTGGCGGGGGTCTCCCGTCCAGCCGACCCCGACGACCTGGCCGAGATGCAGGTCCTCGCGTCGCGAGGCTCCGGGCGTAGCTCGTCGCGCTCACCCGAGCGCGAGCAGCTGGTCCGCGCCCTCGAAGGGGCGAAGACAACGAGCACGAGCGCCCAGAAGCGGGTCATCGAGAACAGCGCCGAGTTGCAGGCAAAGGCCGCGGACGCCCTGGCAGAAGCGGAGGCCGCGTTCGACAAGGCGCGCTGGCGCGCAGACTACGACGCCACGCTCGAAAGGTGGCGCGTCAACAGTGACGCCGACCTGCGCGTCAGGCTCAATGCGCTGGTGAGCTATCTGAGGTCGAGCAGCGCGGTGCGTGCCGGCGGCACGTCGGCCACCTACGCGCGCATCAAGAACCTCGCCGAGCAGGTGAAGGCGGCTGTCAACGTCGCCGACAAGGAGGCTGACAAGCAGGCTGCGTGGCTGGAGAAAGTACAGAAAGCACTCGCTGATTTCGACGCCACCAGCGCGGCCCCCGCCCCGCGGCCGAAGCGGCGCGCCGCGAAGACCGCGCCCGAATCCGCGCCCGTCGCCCAGGTGGACACGGCCAAGGCCGAGGCCGCCAAGGCCGCCATCGTGAAGGCGCAGCAACAGGCCGCGCCGGTGGTCGAGCCGGCCGTCGAGCCAGCCGTCGAGCGGGCGGTTGAGGCCGCCCCTGTCGCCGCCGATGCCGCCCC
>DATLAX010000090.1:0-2079 GCA_035527215.1 Dehalococcoidia bacterium | reverse complement strand
CTCCCTTCGATGATGGAACGCGGCAGCGGCAACATCGTCAATCTCTCATCGTCAATCGGCTGGATGGCATCGAACGACGGCGAGGCGCACTACGCCGCCGCGAAGGCGGGCGTGATGGGCTTTACGCGCGCCGTTGCCGCCGAGGTCGCGGTGAAGGGCATCCGCGTGAATGCCATTGCCCCCGGCCTCATCTACAACGAGTTCCTGAACCGCGTCTACCCGCCGGAGTTCTTCGAGAACTGGAAACGGCGAACCTTGCTCGGCCGCCTCGGCGCCTCCGATGACGTCGCCAATCTCGTCATGTTCCTTGTTACGGACGAGTCAAGTTACATCACCGGCGAGGTGTTCTGCATCAGCGGCGGCGCCTACGTTCGCGGCTGACGCTGGAGAATCGAATCGCGGATTCATGACCAACTCCGATTGGACCGTTCCGAGCGCCTCCACAGGCTTTCGCACCGTCGCCAGGACGTACGAGATATCGGTGCGCATGGCGCAGGCGTATGCCGCCGGCGTCGGCGACTGGAACCCGCTGTACTTCAATGACGACTCGCCCGAAGGCGTTCTCGCGCCGCCGTGCCTTGTGTATTCGTTGCAGTGGAACGCGCGTGACATGCCGGGAGCGCCGGTCGGTACGGCGCCGCCGACACTGTACGTCCACGCCGGCACGGACCTCCGCTTCCAGCGTCCGTTTCACGCCGGCGACGTCATCACGGTCCAGGGCAGGCGGATCGAGGTGACGCAGCGCCCGCCGGGGGTGTATGTCGTCACCCGCTTCGAGATGCGCGACGCCACGGGCGCGCTGGTGGCGACGGTCGACGACGGCGCAATCGCGCGGGGCGCTCACACCGACGGCCCTGACGTGTCGCTGGAGGAGACTCCGCCGCTGCCGCATCCGACCGGCCGGGAGACCGATGGCTGGTCCGTCACGTTTCCAATCGCGAGGGAGGCTCCGCACGTCTACACGGAGTGCGCCGACATCTGGAACCCGATCCACACCGAGCGACGCGTCGCTCTGGCCGCAGGCCTGCCCGACATCATCCTCCAGGGCAGCGCGACCATGGCGCTGGCAGCGCGTGAGCTGGTGAACCGCGTCGCTTCAGGCGATCCGACTCGCCTGGCGAGGCTTGCGGGCCAGTTCCGGGCGATGGTCATCCCCGGAGAAGAGATCCGCGTTGCCTGTTCCGGAGTGTCCGCCGGTGAGCAGGGAGAACGCGTCGCTTTCTTCGAAGTCCTCAACTCGAAGGCGGAGCCCGCCGTGAAAGGCGGGACGGCGGTCTTCCGAGCGTAGCCGCGCGGGCCTACGGGACGGCGGAAACCGCGGGCTGTCGCGCTGCGGCGGCTTCTATCTGCGGCGCCAGCCAGCGGGCCACGACGGCGGCGCCTTCGGGAGTGAAGTGGACACCGTCATAACGCATCTTCACGCCGTCGACAGTCAGGTCGCTGTACTCGCCGCCGGGGCAGATGAAGCCGTTGAGGTCGGCGACCGTGACCTCGTCGGGGTGCTGCCGCTCGAACTCGCGGTAGAGGTCGTTCAGCGGCCCGACGGGCCAGACGCGGAGGTGCCGCCCGCCTACCGTCGGCGTCAACGCCATGTCGCGCGGCTTGAAGCAGGGCGACGTCAGCAGGATGACCTTCGCGCCCTCAGAGGAGAACGTGTCGACGGCGCCTTGGAGCTGGTCCCAGGCATAAGCGTGCCATTCCGGCGTCCCGACCTCCAGCGGCCTGCCGCCGACGTTCAGGTCGAGCGTATCCCAGGGGCCGAAGAGCAGGATGACGACATCGGGCTGAAAGGACTGCACGTCCGAGGGCCAGGTGCTCCGCCATCGCTTGCACAGGTCAGCGCGAGACGAGACCCATTCGCCGTTGTCGTTGCGCTCCTCGTCGACGCTTAGGAGGCCGCAGCCCAGTCCGCCTCTGTTCCACACCGAGAGCCCGAGTTCCGGCCCCTCTCTCTCGAAGCCCCATCCCATCGACAGTCCTACCGAATCGCCCACGAGCAGGACGCGCAGCGGCCTCTGTGTCACATCTTCAATCGCGTCCGTCGAAGGCACAGAGGAGCTGGATAGCATGGGAGCGCCC
>DATLAX010000089.1:0-3092 GCA_035527215.1 Dehalococcoidia bacterium | reverse complement strand
CGATAGTCGAGCGCCTGCTAGCAGAATCAACAGGGAAGGCCCTCGATGCCTAACAAGATCGCCACCAACACGCGCAATATGCTCTACCTGAAACTGGTCGCCCTTCTAAAGACGATCACCCAGGCCAACGGCTACAACACCCAGCCTCGCATCTGCGACGACCAGGAGGAAGCCGACAGCGCCCAGGAGCAGCACACGGTATGGGTCAAGGTGGCCGATGAGGCCATGGACGATTCGACGCTAGGCGGGCACTGGCATTGCGTCTGCGACTTCGTGGTGTTCGGCCTCGTGCGACAGGATGAATCGGACTTGACGACCGACACCAACGCGCTGTTGCAGGATATCCGCACGGTGATAACAGCCTACCGTGCCAGCTTCCCGACCACGTGCAACGGCGCGTCGATGGCGGGCTTCGATACGTGCGAGACAGACCAAGGCGCTCTGGCGTCAGCGGGTAAATCGTTCTTTGTCCAGCCGGTTGCGTTTGAGTACGTCGCCGGACCAACGTGGTAGAAAAGGAGTAAGACAGTGGCACAGTTAAACGGATCTCTCGGCTGGATCGGCGTTGCGGACGAGGCGGTGGCCTACGGCACCATCGGCGTGATCGGGGACATGGAATACTTGCAGGGCATCTCCGCCAAAGCGACGTTCAATCGCAACTGGATCGACACGCCCACGCTAGGCAGCGATGCCCCGGCCATCGGCCTGGCGACCTCTACCCACGCCCTGCTGGACATCGTCACGGCCCACACCAACGTGGAGGCGGACCTCGCCACGCTGTATGGTGTCGGCTCTGCGTCCTCGTCCTCTGTCTACGACTTCGCAGACCCGGCTGTCGATATGACCAGCCTCTCTGCGTATTTCGATATGCAAGGCGCGGAGTGGGATGCTGTCGGCTGTATGCCCACCAAATACGTCTGGAACTTCAGCAACTCCGGCCCGGCTACCCTGACCACGTCTTTCATCTGTCAGTCGATGGCGTTGTGGGGTGGCGCGGCCCGCACCGAGGCTGTGCCTCCTGCCTCCGAGATCGTGCTGCCGGCCGGGCTCACCACGTTCACGATCGGCGGCACGGCCGTTGCCGGGGTTACCGGCGGGTCGGTCACTGTCGAGCGCAAGCTAACGGGCATGGAGCGCCAGGCGCTAGGCACCGCCATACTGCGGCAGCCCATCCTCGACGGAAGCTCCGGCCCGTCTATCAAGATCACGGCGAGCTTCAACTGCGAGCTTGATGCCGCATTAGGCAACAATACCGTTGCCGAGATCGCAGATATCCTCAGCGCTACGACCTCCGGCGCCGTGGTGTTCTCCACCTTCGCCATCGCCGGAGCTCAGTTGATCGGGGATATCCCCGAGGCCGGGCGAGGGCTGCGGACCTGTACGCTCAACTACAACTGCACCGGCCTGTCGGTCACCACCACCTAACGGGAGCGAGGGGAAAATGTCGGTAGAGTCTATCCTGGCTAAGAACCGAAGGAAGCTGACCATCGACGGCCACGAGTTCATCGTCCGCCACATGACAGCGGGCATGACGGTTGAGGCGCTAGGGCCGGGCGCCATCGAGGTCGTGGACATGGCAGGCGACAGGGTGGTCCGGCTCAAGGATGACGACCTATTCCGTGGCTGGGACGTGATGCGAAAGATCCTCAAGGTGGCGATGGTCGACCCCAAGCTGGGCGAGGTCAGCGACGAAAAGGCGGGCACGATCTCGTGGGAGGATCTAGGCGAGCTTGGCCCGAAGCTACACGCGGCAGTCACCAGAGACGAGGTCCAAGATGTGGCGGATTTTCCGCAGCCATCCCAGCCGGTCCAGAAGGGCTAGTGTGGTGCTCTGTGCTGGACGCAATCGGGCAGCAGTACGGGAGGATGCCCCACGAACTGCTAGGGCTAGGGATGGCGGAGTTGAGCCTCGCATACTCGGTGATGAGACGGGCGAAAGCGGCGAGAGATAATGGCTAAGCAACGGCTAGTAGAGATCGTCCTCAAGGGCAAAGACGAGAGCAAGCAGGCTTTCGCCTCGGTGCAATCGTCACTGGACGGCACGAGCGGCGCGGTCGAGTCGCTGCCAGGGCCTCTAGGACAGGCTCAGGGGGCCTTTGACAAGCTCAAGGAGTCAATGGGCTCTACGGCAGGCAAGCAGGCCCTGCTCGTTGCTGGGGGCGTTGCGCTGGTCGCTGGACTGGCCAAGGCTGCTCAGTCCGCCTATGCGTTCGCCGCCTCCCAGGCTGTAGTCGGTGACGAGTTCGACAAGATGTTCCAGCGCACCGGCATCGCCGTTGAGACGCTGTCTGAGTACGACTTCGCCATCCGGCGCGGGGGTGGGTCAACGGCGGACCTCGAGACGGCCGTGAGGCGGCTGGCCCGCTCGATGGGTGACGCCCAGGACGGGATCAAGGAAGCGGTTGACGCCTTCGCGGATCTCGGTATCAGCACCGCAGACTTGGTCGGTCCTGACGGCCAGTTGCTCGATATCTCGATCGTGATGCCGATGATAGCCGATGGGTTGCAGAAGGTTCAATCCCAGGCTTCGCGCATGGACATCGCCCAGGCTATCCTCGGGCGTGGCGGTACTCGTCTCCTGCCGGCGTTGCAGCAGGGGCGGGCCGGACTACAGGCGCTCAACGATGACTTGCAGCGGTTCGGCGGGACAATGTCCGGCGAGTTCGCCACGGCGTCTGCTGCTTTCGTTGACGCGCAGACGAACTTCTCGACCGCGTGGCAGAGGCTCAAGGAGCAAGTATCAGAGCCGTTGATTGTCAGCGGCGCCGAGGTCATCAATGATATTGCCGAGTTCCTGGCGTCCGCGTCGGGGGCCGTGCTTGGCGAGTCTAAGCAATTCGAGACAGCGGCAGAGTCCATTGACGAATACGCAACGGCATTGACCGAGGCCACCGCGGCGCGGTCGGTATTCGCTGGCGCCAGCATTGGCACGTTTACGGCAGACGATACGGTCGAGATGATTTCGGCTCTGCGCGATGTTGGGATATCCGCCAAGGAAGCCAAGGAACTAGTCGAGCAGCTTATCGCCGCGCAGTCTAGGCCGATTCAGCGGCCGGACGAGGAGCGGCAGCGGACCCTTGCCTCATTTGACG
>DATLAX010000088.1:0-11846 GCA_035527215.1 Dehalococcoidia bacterium | reverse complement strand
GACACTTCAGCCGCCTGCTCCGCGCGCCTCGCGATCCGTCAATACACACATGGATGCATCTATCCGGAGGCTGATACGATGCCCCCCCTTGCGCGCCGGACTGCTATGGCAGCAGCCGCCGCCATCGCCCTACTATCGGCGATATGGGGCGCCGTCGCGCCGCGCCACGCGGCCCTTCGGGCCAGACACGGGCCCACCGGGACCGGACCGCTCCCGAACCGAGCGTCGACCGGACGACCCGTTACAGCGGGCGCACCTTGAACGTGGGTTTTCGGGAAAGATCTACCACCGCCGCGTCCCGCAGCTTCGAGCACGACGACTTGAGCTGGTCCATATCCCTGGCACCGAGCGACTTGAAGAGCTTATCGCTGGCGCCGTTCGCGACCGCAAAAGCATCCTCGAACTTCTTAACGCCCTTATCCGTGAACTCGACGAGCCTCTTGCGCCGGTCTTTCGGGTCACCGTGGGTGTGCACCCAGCCCTTGGCCTCCGTGCGGTCCACAAGGCCCGTCAGACTGTTCGGCTCCTTGACCATCCACGCGGCAAGCTCGCTGACGGCAAGCGGCCGCCTCTCGTACGCCAGCAGGGCCAGCAGGTGCAGCTGCGGCAGGGATATCCCCTGAGGAATCAGCGCGATTTCCTGGACCTTGAACACGGCGTTGTATGCCTGATAGAGCGAGTGCCACTCACTCAGCCCCTTCATCTGCTCTGCGCTCATCGCTTTTGGACGACGTGCCCTGGTTGCCAACTGTGAACCTCCTATCTGACTATCCACTGACAAGGAGACCCCTGCCGTACTCAACCGATTCGGCGTGCGCCAGTCGATTCATGCCCTGAATGCTGATCCTATCCCTGATCGTCTTAAATGGACTTCTTCTCATACAATATACCTAACCATTGGTACCTTGATTCTGACTCCCATGTCAAGTAGCCTACTCGCATCTAGTCTTCTAATCTTTTGTTGATCCAGGCTCAGAAACCTTCACAGAATGATAAGCGACGAATGCGGGCGACAGACAGCCGCCCAAAGGGCGCGCTCCGGCGCCGCAGGGCACGCGCGCCGTGAAGAGCTGACACTCGCCATCCTCGACGAAGTGCGCTACCCTGTCCCCGACAGCTCATGACAACGCAGCCGGTCCTCTTCCACGCGGACGATCTGGTTCTCGAGGGCGTGCTTCACGCCCCCACTCCTCAGGCAGACGCGCCCTCTGCCGGCGCCGTCGTCTGTCACCCGCATCCGCTCTACGGCGGCGACATGCATAATCCGGTCGTCGTCGCCGTCTGCGATGCTCTCGCCGCGGAAGGAATCGCCGCTTTGCGATTCAACTTCCGCGGCACCGGCGGTAGCCAGGGGTCCCACGGCGGCGGCCTCCAGGAGCGCGAGGACGTCCGAGCCGCGCTCGGTTTCCTGGCGTCGCAGCCGGGCGTCGACCCCCAACGGCTGTGCCTCGCCGGCTACTCCTTCGGCGCCGTGGTTGCCCTCACAACCGCCTACCCCTCGCTCGTCGCGCTCGCTGCCGTATCGCCACCCCTATCGGAGAAAGCGGGCGCTGGAATGGCGCTGACCTGCCCTGCCCTCTTCCTCTTCGGCGATCGGGACACGGTTGCCCCCGCCCGCAACGTCGAAACGCTCGGCATCCACCTGCCGGAGGGGAGTCGCGTCGCGGTCTTGCCCGGCGCCGATCACTTCTGGTGGGGACATGAGGAGGAGGTGGCGGCGGAGGTCGTCGCCTTCTTCCGGCAGCGCACGCGGCGCGGCGCCTACTCGTGACGCAGCGCTTCGATGGGGTTCAGGCGCGACGCCCTGTATGCGGGGTATATCCCGAAGAACAGCCCGATGGCGGCGGATACACTGAACGCGACGATAATCGAGAAAGGCGTCACCGCAGTATAGAGATCGCGCCCGAACAAGTGCCGGCCGTTGGCAAGTTGCGCCAGGAGAACGCCTGAACCCACCCCGATCATCCCGCCTAGCATCGTCACCGTCAGCGCTTCCACTATGAACTGCCACAGGATGTCGACGCGTCTGGCGCCCAGCGCCTTGCGGATGCCGATCTCACGCGTCCGCTCCGTGACGGAGACCAGCATGATGTTCATGATGCCGATGCCGCCGACAACCAGCGAAATGCCCGCGATGCTCCCCAACAACACCGTCAGGGTCTGCGACACGGCACTGACGGTCGACACAAGGTCCTCCTGCGAATCGATTGTGAAATCGTTCTTCGTCACGCCGTGGCGCTCACGCAGCAGAGCGGAGATCTCCTCCTTCGCCTGAGCAAACTTGCCTGGGTCCGTCACCTTCACCGTTAGCTGGTGAACGTTGCTGAGTCCCTTGGGATGGCGGATGAAGGGAATGCGCGCTTGCATCGTCGGCAGGGGTATCAGCATGAGGTCGTCTTCGTTGCCCGTGGCGGTGGCGCCCTTGGACTCCATGACGCCCACGACGAGAAAGCTGAAGCTGAAATAGATGCGGAATGCTCCCACCGTCAGGCGCACCGGCCGGCCGATGGGATCCACGTCGCCGAAGAGCTGCTCCGCGACATTCGGCCCCAGCACGGCCACAAGCCCCTTTCGCGTCACGTCGTCGTCGTTGATGAACCGGCCGGTCTCGACGTAGTGATTGCGGGTGTACTGATAGTCGGGCGTGACGCCGGTAATGTTGACGCGCAGGCTCTGGCCACTGGCCGTGACCGGCGCTTCGAAGAAAACCTGCGACGTGACGCTGTCCACGTAAGGGAAACGCTCCGGGTCGTTGATGGCATCGCCGTCGGTGCTCACCAGCGTGAATACCTGCCCGCCCGTGGGATCGTTGCTGGCGTTGTCTTCCGGCTGCCCCGGGCGGATGAAGAGAAGGTTGCTGCCCAGCCCGCGTATCCGGTCGGTGATGCCCTTCTGGGCGCCCTGGCCCGCCGCCATCAGGGCGATGACCGCGCCCACGCCGATCACGATGCCCAGCATCGTCAGCATCGACCGCATCTTGTTGGCGGCGAGCGCCCGGATGGCTATGGGAATCGTGTCAAAAATGTTCATCTGGTGGCCCGTAACCTAGGACGGCGGCCCGACCGGTGCGACCGGCATTGCCGGTTCGGCGGGTGTGGCGGTGGGAGTATTGGGCGTGTCGCTCACGACCTGGCCATCGCGCAGCTTGACGATCCTACGAGTGTGATGCGCAACATCCATGTCATGGGTCACGAAAGCCACCGTTATTCCCAGATCGCGATTCAACGTCTCGAAGATGCCTATGATCTCGGCGCTGGTCGCGGTGTCCAGGGCTCCGGTGGGCTCGTCGGCAAGAATAAGCGACGGCCTGCCGACGATGGCGCGCGCTATGGCGACGCGTTGCTGCTCGCCGCCTGAGAGCTGCGTCGGGCGGTGATAGATGCGCCCTCCCAGCCCAACTTCGGCCAGCGCTTGCTTTGCCAGCTTCCTGCGATTGCGTGCGCCGCGATAGACCATCGGAACCTCCACCTGCTCCAGCGCCGTCAGACGCGGCAACAGGTTGAAGCTCTGAAAAACGAAGCCTATGCGGCGGTTGCGGATGTGCGCGAGGGCGCCGTCGCTGAGGGTGCCCACGGCCACGCCATCCAGGCTGTATTTGCCGGAAGTCGGCACATCAAGGCAGCCGACGATGTTCATCAGCGTGGACTTGCCGGACCCGGACGGCCCGATGATCGCCACGAATTCACCATCGCTTATGTCAAGGGTCAGGGAGCGGAGAGCATAGATCGAAACGTCCCCTGCCTTGTAGATCTTGCTGATGTCCTTGAGCTCGATCACCACAGCCGCCGCTACCGAATACCGCCGGGCAGGGGAGTCGACTTGGAGTTCGTCTTGGCAATCGCCTTTGTCCGGTCCGCAATCACGTCGCCGACGGCGAGGCCACTGACGATCTCGATGTTGTCGCCGTCGCTGAGGCCTGTTGTGACCGGACGCATCTCGACCTTGCCGGTCTCCGTGACCACCTCAACGACCTTCTCCCCGCCGCGAGTGCGCACGAAGGCGCTGGGAATCGCCACAACATCGGCCCGCTGCTCTGTGACAATGCTGGCGGAACCATTCATGCCCGGCGAAGGGTTCGGCCCGGACGGATCGTTCACATTTCCGCTTATCGTGCACTTCACCTTGTAGATAATCACGCCCTGTTGCGTCTCCGGCGAGAGACCAACCGCGAATATCTGGAGCGGGAATACCTTCCCTTGAATCGCATCGAATATGACGCCGCCTACCTGCCCGACCCGGATCGACGGAAGCTCCGTCTCGCCCACGTTGAGTTCGAATATGAGAACGCCGGGCGTCAGGACAGTCACCGCCGGGGTGGTGGCATTGAGGACCTGCCCCAACTTGACCGGCTGCGACGAGACTACGCCGTCAAACGGCGAGGTGAGCGTGGCGTCGCCGAGGCCGATATTCGCCTGTTCCAGCTCAAGCTCCGCCCGGTGCACCTGTTCCTGTTGCATGGACAGCTCCGTCTGTGTCGCCCCTTTCGCCAGTTCGTCGCGCGCTGTCTCAGCCGCGCGAACATCTGCTTCCACCTTCGATAACGCCGCATAAAGATCGGAGATGACTGTGTCCTTGGCGCCGTCCACCAACTCCTGGAGAGCTGCTTCGCCGGCGTCCAGCGCGGCCTGCGCCGACGTTACCGCCTGCTCTGCCGCATCGATATCGTCATGGGACGCACCGTCGTTCAACTCGTCGAGGGCGAGCTGGGCCGCGTAAACGACCGACTGCGCCACGATAACGTCCTCCTCAGCATTCTTCAGTGTGGTTATCGCGTTACGATAGGTCGCATTGGCATATGTGAGGTTCGCGGTCACTTCCTCCAGGTCAGTCGTCGGCTCCCGTGTCGGCCGCGGCGTGCGCGTAGGGGTGGGCTGGTCGGTGGGGACCGGCGTCACGGTGGCGGTGGGCGTCGGAGACGGGCCCGGCGTCCGCGTTGGGGTCGGCTCCGGCTGCACACACTCCGAAAGATCGTCTACCTGGTCGTCGGTGAGCGTCACCTCGTAGTCGTTCGACTGCATGCTCTGACAGACATCGCGAACAGCAGCAGTCGTCTCAGGGTCGTTGTTCTGGCAAATGTTCTCCTGATCGTTCACTATATCGCAGTAATCCGTCGCCGCATACTCGTACGCGCTCTGGGTGTTTTCCTCGTTGCTCTCGGCGTCTTCCTCAGCGCGTTGCGCCTGCGACAGCTTGATCTCCGCCTGCACCAGCGAGGACTCAGCCGCCGCGAGGTCCGCGTCCGTCGCCCCTGCTCTGAGGGTCTCCAGCCTCGCTTCAGCGGCCGCCAGGTTCGCCTCGGCCGCGGCGACCGCCTGCTGCGCCGCCGTCATATTCGCTTCGGTAGCCGGGTCCAGGGCGTCCGTCAGGTCGTTCTGTGCCTTCACCAGTGCCGCCCGCGCAGTCACGACGGCCTCATCCGCCCTGCTTAGATCGGTGGCCGTGGCTCCTTCCCGCAGTTTCTGCAATTGCAGCCTCGCCAGGGCGACAGCCGATGCCGCGGTGGCCGCGGCGTTCTCCAGGTCGTCGGACTTCAGGCTCATCAAGCGCTGCCCGGCCTTCACCTGGTCGCCGAGCTTCACATGGAACTCGGTCAATTGGCCGGGACGGGAGAAGCTCAAGACCGCCTCGTCCTGCGCCACGGCGATGCCCGACGAGGTGACCATGGCGCGCAGCGTCATTGAGCCGACCGTGTAGGGCTCGTAAGCCTGCGCGTTGTCGTTGCCGCCTGCAAGCTTCATGTGGAGAAAGAATGCAGCGACCGCCGCCAACGCCAGCGCGACAGCCAGCGCCACCAGCCTCCACCCCCAGCGCGGCCCTGCTTCGTCGATCTCTGTGTGCTGCATCACCTCTTACCCCAGTCAGGCGCCGCCACAAAGCCATTGCAGAGGCGCTCCACAACAATATGTCTAGCAAATCTAAGGCCATGGCGTCAAGGAAATCCTCGGCGGACGAGGCTTTGGCGCTCATTCGACGCCGGTGCTATCATTGGCGCTGAAGCGGCTGCCGGCTCTCAGACGGCAGCCTCAGGCACCTCGCGACTGAAAGGAAGACGGCGACATGACTCAGATAAACGGCGGCGAAATGCTGGTGCGCGTGCTCGAGAGAGAAGGCGTCAAGCAGATATTCGGACTGCACGGCGGTCACGTCGACCCGATCTTTCAGGCCTGCGCGGAGCACGGCATCCCCATCTACGACACCCGCCACGAGGCCGCTGCCGGTCATATGGCCGAGGGTTGGGCGCGCCTGACCGGCGACCCCGGTGTCGTGGTGATTACGGCGGGGCCGGGCGTGACGAACGTGGTGACGGCAGTGGCCGATGCCTACGTCGATGCCGTGCCGATGGTGGTCATCGGCGGGCGGCATCTCGTGCGTGACGAGGACAAGCTCCTGCTGCAGGACTTCGACGGGCGTGCGCTGATGCAGCCCATCACCAAGTGGTCGCACACGGTCCTGGAGCCGGCGCGCATCGCGGAGTACACGTCGATGGCGTTCCGGCAGGCGAGGAGCGGCCGTCCCGGGCCTGTCTTCCTTGAGATACCTATGGACGTGCTCTACGCCGGAGCAGAGGAAGAATCGGTGCCGCTGCCCTGCGTAGGCGATGCCAGCCCGCCGGCGCCCGCGGCTGAGGCAGTGGAGAAGACGCTGGCGATGCTGGCCGAGGCGAAAAGGCCACTTATCATTGCCGGGCGCGGCGCCTGGTTCGCGGGGGCGAGCGCCGAACTCCGCGAGTTCGCGGAAAGGACGTCTACCCCCGTCATCGCCCACGGCCCGATACGCGGCGCGGTCCCTGAAGAGGGCCACCCGCTGGGAGCGGGAAGCCTCATGACGATGGCCGTCCTCTCCATGCAGCCCCAGAATTCACCCGATCTCATCATCTTGCTCGGCGCGCGCATCGGCCTCTTCCTCGGCGGCGGAAGGTTGCTGCCGGCGGACGCCAAGCTCATTCAGATCGATATAGAGGGAGCCGAAATGGGCCGCTGCCGCGACATTGATCTTGCCGTCGTCGCCGACTGTCGCGAGGCCCTGAAAGCGTTCATCCGGGCAGCCGACGGCCATACATTCCCCGACCGAAGCGAATGGGCCGCTACCCTCAAAGGCGCGCAAGGAGCCTGGCGGTTCCTCTACAAGGACGCCCTGGAGTCGGACAAACCGCCGATGCACCCGGCCCGCCTGATGCAGGAGATCGACCGCTTCCTCGGCGATGACGACGTCCTTGCCGTCGACGGCGGGGAAACGTTCGTCTGGATGCAGATGGCGGCGACGATGAACAAGCCCGGCCGTTTCATCTCCTATGGCTATCTGGGCTGCCTGGGAGTCGGAATCCCCTTCGGCATGGCCGCGAAGGTAGCGCACCCGGACAAGCGAGTGCTGGTGGTGACGGGCGACGGCTCGGTCGGCCTGAATTTCGCCGAGTTCGACACGGCGGTGCGGCACAAGCTGCCGATTGTCGTGGTCGTCAACAACGACCAGGCCTGGGGAATGGTGAAGCACGAGCAGGAACTGCGTGGCTTGAAGACTGTCGCTTCGGAGTTGGGCCCGGTGCGCTACGACCGCGCGGCGGAAGGCTTCGGCGTCTACGGCGAGATGGTGGAGGACCCGCTGCAGGTCCGCGCGGCGCTGGAACGCGCCTTTGCCTCCGGACGGCCCGCCTGCCTCAACGTCATGGTCGACCCGGTACCACCGTCGCCGGTTACCCAGGCGTCAGCGGGAGCGATCCAAGCATAGCGCCGTCAAGAGCGCGGCAGGCGTCGCACCATTCTCGACGCCTCACACCTCCCGCACCAGCTCCGACAGTTCACGTCGCGGCGTAACGAAGGGCGTCTCCGCCGCATACCCGATAGGCAGCAGCGCCACAGGCACCTGATCCTCGGCCGCGCCGACGGCCTCCCGCACGTCCCTCGTCCTGAACGCGCCCACCCAGCACGCAGCAAGTCCCAGGTCGTGAGCCGCGAGCTGCGCATAGGCGCAGGCAATCGTCGCATCCTGGATCGCGTACAGGTTCTCGCCGCGACGACCGTATTTGACGCCCGACCGCGCGGGCTCGGCGAGGAACACCAGCACCACCGGAGCATGTGCCACGAACTGCTGGTCGACGGCCGCCTTCGCAAGGGCCTGACAAACGTCGGGCCTGCGAACAACGATAATCGAGTAGGCCTGCAGGTCACCGGCGGACGGCGCGCGATTGGCCGCCTGCAGTATCTTCGCCAGCTTATCCTGCTCGACAGCCGTATCCTGGTAGGCTCGCGTGGAGTGCCTCTCTTCGATCAGCGTCATGAACTCCACGTTGTTCTCTCCTACGATTGCCCTTCCTCCCGGTGCTTCGCCTCCGCACGCAGCCTCGCCTGTTCGCGCAAGTACTTCATTATCGGCGCCGGCTCCGGCGGGTGCCACGCCTTTATCCACAATTCGAACTCCGGCCACTCGTACGGCAGGTCAACCACCGTATTCGGCTCCTTGATCTCCACAAGCGCCCGCAGAGCGTCGCGGATGACCTTCATCTGCTCCTCGCGGTCGCCCGCGTGCCCCAAGGGATGTCCGAACGGGAACTCGACGCCGACGATGCGCGGCGTGCCTGCCGCCGCTGCCAGGTACGGCGACATCGTCACGAGGACGGTGCTGATTCCCACTGCTTCGATTGCACGCGCCAACACGGGCACGTTCCGGCAGCACTCCGGTCAGACGGGGGTGAGGAAGGCGCAGTCGACCTCCTCGTCCTTCATGCGAGAGGCGATCTCCGGGCCGTAGCGTCGAGCCCACTCGTCGTTCGACTGCTGATAGCCCATCACCGAGTAGCTTGTCGGCGCCAGCGACCCGATCTCGCCCGACGCTTCCAGTTCGAGGAAGCGGTGGACCGGCAGAGCTACGTTGATGTCCGCTTCGAGGTCGGCGGTGTTGATGTGCAGGTGCGTCACGCCTATCTGCTCCTGGCGCACGTCGCGGGGGATCGCGCGATACGTCGGGTCGCCCCACATCGGCTCGCGCTTCTCGCGCTCCACGTCAAACGGCTCCTGCTCGCCTTTGACGTAGGCGCCCGCCGTGCTCAGGAGCGAGAAGCGGCACTCGGCGAGCGGCTTCTGCAGCGGCGTCCAGGGCACCTCCGCCCTTTCGATGTTCATGTTGCGATAGTAGTTGGCCAGCGAAGGCGGCATCCATTTGAAGCTGTCGACGGGCATTCTCCACCTCCTTGTGACATGTAACGACTGGTGATCGATCAGATCCCCATCACGCGACGTGCGTTCTCCCCCAGAATAAGCCGCCGCTCTGAAGGTGACAAGGCCAGCGTCTCGATGCGCTCCAGGTCGCGCAGAGGATGGTACCACGGCCAGTCGGAGCCGAAGAGGATGCGCTCGGCGCCGAACCGTCGCACCAGCGCCACTGCTTCGTCGTCGGACATCGACGGCGGGAAGACGGTGCCGGTGACGACCGTCGAGCAGTCGAAGTGCAGGTTGGCGAAGCGCTCCACCATCGCCAGTGACTCGTCGACGTACCCCTGCCCCATGTGCGCCAGCACGAACCGCAGCTTCGGGAACGCCTCCAGCACCCGCGCAAACGCCCGCGGCCGCGAGAACTCCGACGACTCCGGGTCCGCCGGGAAAAAGCCCCCGTGCGAAAGCACCGGCATCTCCAGCGACTCCGCCTCCGCGTACACCGGCCACAGTCGCGGGTCGTCCGGGTTGAAGCGCTGGCTCGAAGGATGCAGCTTGATGCCGGCAGCCCCCTGCTCCCGACAGCGGTGCACTTCCGCCACGGCGTCCTCCGCTCCCATCGACGGGTCGAGGCTGATGAAAGGGACCAGCGACGGCTGCTCCCGCGCCGCCTGGCACGTCCAGTCGTTGCGACGCTTCATGCGGTCGATCATCTGCCGCTCGATCTCCTGCGGCGAGCCCTTCCCGGCCGCCAGCGCCGCCTCGCGCATGTCCGCGACCGGCGTCATGTTCATCATCGCCGCCTTGTCGATGCCGCCGACGGACATGAGGGCGAGTATCTCCTGCACCGTGCCCGCGCAGCCGCTCATATTCATGCCGCCCGTCGCCTGGAGGCCGATAGCGGACGTGGGGTACGTGTGGACGTGGGCGTCGATTATGTCATACATCTCCTGCCGCCTGTTCTGGCTTTGACGAATGGAGCTCGGTCAGGATTTGAGGATAGCGGAGCGCAAAGACGACGACAAGGGGACGCAGACTAAAGAGAAAGGCGCTGCCGCTGTGGCAGCGCCTCTGGCCCTTGTCCCCGTCGCAGTCCGATGGATATACCATCGGCACCTTCACACCTGGAAACGACGGCCGCGCTGAGTCGTTACAGGCTACTCAAGCGGGCCCTCCGCCGCGAACTCCTGCCAGACGCGCCACGCAAACCACAGCGCCAGCGGCAGGAAGACGACGGCGACGCCGATGGCTCCACCCGGGCGCGGGTAGTCCCAGGACTCGAATGTATCCGTCTCCAGGACGTAGCGTCGCAGGGTCTCATACACTGCCGCGCCTCCGCCTCCCAGAAAGGCGATCGTCGCCGCGGCGAGACCGAGCACGTTGTAGCTTCGGGAAATCAGACGCTGCCCCTGCGCGTTGCGGCGGCGCAACGCCATCGCGGCAACGCCGTGGATGGCGAACAGCGTCCCGGCGATGAAGAGAAGCGTGATGCCCGTGGCAACGTCGTTTCGAATTGCCTCGTCCGACGGATCGACAAGCATCGACCCGTCGTCGGCCCGGTGGTATCTCTCCTCCCCAGTGTTGTAGGCAAAGTCGCGTCCCGCCGCCTGAGCAAGCCCAGCTTTCACGAGGAGGGCACCGCCTGCCGCGACCATGAAGACGGAGACGAACAGCGCCGCGTACACGTATGCCAGCAGGACGCCGGGAAATGTGATGCCGCCCGTGCTGCGCGCACGCACCGCAAACACAACAGCCGCGATGATCAGGCCAATGACGATGACGGGCGGTAGCAGGCCGTACAGCACCCACATGAGAACCTCCCTTTCCCACTAGTTGCCGCGGTCCAGGGGCGCGGGCATGGTGCCCCATTCTTGGCCAATACAGAGGGGACTGTCAAGCAGCCGGACATCTCCCGAGATCGCACGCAAAGAGAGAGGCGCTACCATTGTGGCAGCGCCCTTGGCCCTTGTCCCCGTCGCAGTCCGATGGCATTACCATCGGCGCCTTCATACCGAAAAACGACCACAGCCCCAAAGTTGTTACAAACGGCTGAAGAATCTCTAGGAACGGGTGTACAGGGGGCAGAGCCCCCTGACAGGGGGTTTGGGGGGTGTCCCCCCAAACAATTCAAGGAAGAAGGCCGCGAGCCGTCCCGCCTTTGGCGGGCGTGCGACGTGGCCGACCATCTCTCCTACTCGAAGCGGCCCTCCGCCGCGAGAACGGTGTTGTACAGCAGCATCGTCACCGTCATCGGGCCGACGCCGCCGGGCACGGGCGTTATCGCCGCCGCCTTCTCGACTACCGCGTCGTAGTCGACGTCGCCGACCAGTCGCCATCCGCTCTTCCGCGACGCGTCCTCGATGCGGTTGTTCCCCACGTCGATGACCACCGTCCCCTCGCGCACCATGTCGCCGGTAATCGCCCGCGCGGCCCCCATGGCGGCGACGAGGATGTCCGCCTGGAGCGTCATCGACGCCAGGTCGCGCGTCCGCGTGTGGCAGACGGTGACGGTAGCGTTCGCGCCCGGCGCCTTTTGCATCAGTATCGCCGCCAGCGGCTTGCCGACGATGTTCGACCGCCCGCAGATGACCACGTGCTTCCCCGCCGGGTCGTTGCCCGAACGCAGGAGTAGCTGCTGGACGCCCGCCGGCGTGCAGGGCTTGAACGTCGGCTCGCCGCGCAGCAGCCGCCCGATGTTCG
>DATLAX010000087.1:0-8623 GCA_035527215.1 Dehalococcoidia bacterium | reverse complement strand
ATCAGGGCTCTTGCGGTTCGTGCTGGGCCTTCTCGGCTGCCGGCACAGTTGAAAGCGCGTACAACATCGAGAGCGGCAATCCCGATCTCGACCTCGACCTCTCCGAGGAGTACCTCGTGTCCAGCTGCTACACGATGGGCTGGTACGGCAACTGCTGCGGCGGGTCCCATGTAGACGCGCTTGGATTCGTACGGGACTCGGGGATTCCCGACGAGGGCTGCATGCCGTACGTGGATCTGAGTAGTTGCACGTGCGACTCGGCCTGCGATTCGAATTGCACCTACGGCACGGGAGACGCCTGTAGCGACGCAACCTGTTCGGACCGCTGCGCGGATTGGCAGAGCAGAACGGTCACGATAGACTCCGTGGCGCCCGTGCCTTCCGGCCAAATGAAGCAGTACCTCGTCGACGGAGGGCCGCTCTCGGGGGCCATGGGAATCGGTTCGAGTTATGGGGGAAGTTTCGACGGCCAGGGGGTCTATCGCTGCACGAACGACTCCGGCGCTAACCATGCCATCGTCATTGTTGGCTATAGCGATCCCGGAGGCTACTGGATCGTCAAGAATAGTTGGGGTGCCGGATGGAACGGCGACGGCTACTTCAATGTGGGATACGGCGAGTGCGCCATCGAGTCCTGGGTGTACTACGTCGACGCGCCGGCCCCGGAGCCCACCCCCACGCCTACGCCGACCGTCTGCCCGGGGGACGCCGACTGCGATGGCGTCATCGATGCGGAGGACAACTGCCCCAGCGACTACAACCCCGACCAGCTCAACAGCGACGGTGGTGGGAGGCCGAACGGATCGCAGATTCCCGGCGAGTGGGCGAGCAATCCGGCCCAGGACGGGCTGGGCGACGCCTGCGATCTCGATGACGACAATGACGGCCTGCCCGACAACCAGGAGTTCGATGCCAGCTGCCCCTTCCGCTTGATCGCCGACAGCGACAGCGATGGCGCCACTGACGGATACGAGGTGACGAACGCGTATGACCCCTGTTCCCGTGTCAGCAAGCCGTCCGTCACCGACCCTCAGGACCTCGACATGGATGGCCTTATCGACGATATCGAGCGCATCGGATACAACAGTTGCATCGCTCCGGGCGACACGGTTCCCGACTGGAGCTCCTGCGTAAACCCCGCCGACAGCGACGGGGATAGTTGTGCCGACACGCTGGAGGTCCTTGACCTTAACGGTGACCGCGTGGTCAACTCCATTGACCAGCTCCTCATCGCCAAGCGCGCCGCTGGCAAGTTCACCGGCGACCTCGACTCGGACAAGGTCTTCGACGTCACTAAGGACGGTAAGGTCAACTCCATTGACGTCTTGCTGGTGGCCAAGAACCAGTGCGTCCTGAAGCCTGGTCTGCTCGGTTGTCCCGTTTGCCCGCCGGAGTGATGGCGTTGCTTCGAGCCTCAAAGCACGGGGGTGGCTGTCTCATGTTGTCGAGCGGGTCGGCCGATGCGGGATACCGAAAGTTCCCCCGGGATGACTGCCGCGGGCCGGCCTTGTAGATTCGACAGGATTAGCCACGCGCCACCGGCGTTCCGCGCTCGTCAGCAGCGCTCCCCCCGCGCACCTGCTTGACAACGACTTCGCAAAAGCTATACTTAGCACGCTGGCATCTCATGCCTGACCATTCCCACTTGCCGAGGCCGCGAACAAAGAGGTTGCGGATGCATGTTGCCGCTGTCCCGCTACTCCGGCGCCGTTCCGCTGTGTGCTCATCGGAGGCGACGTGAAAAGTGACTGGAAATGGGACGCGTTTAGCCCCATTGAGCGCCAGATAGCTGAGCTCCTGGTGCAGGGGAAGAGTAACGCGGCTATCTGTTCTGAGGTCTTCTTGTCCAGGGCGCGTGTACAGGAGTGCATCAAGAGGATCTTGATCAAGACAGATGCGGATTCAACAAGGGCCGCTATCGTTTGCCTGGTTGAGGAGAGGGATACACAGATGCTGCTGCGCGTCCTGGACCAGGCTAGGGACGGCGTAGCAATCGTGCAGGATCATGTCGTGAAGTTCGCCAATAAGGCGATGCGGGAGATGTGCGGTTACGAGCTCGAAGAGATGGTGGGAATGCCCTTCGTGGAGCTGCTGGCCCCGCGATCCAGGGACGCCGCGCTGAGACAGCACGAGCTGAGGCTAAGAGGTGAACCGTTCTCTACCCTCTACACCATTCGATTCCTGTGCAAGAGCGGCGAAGAGAAGGAGGTGCGGGTAGCCAACGCGGGGCAGATCCGGTACCTGGGCAGGCCCGCTATCCTGACAACCATAGACTTTCCCATACGAGACGAACGATATCACGTCACGCACCCTCTTGACATCTCCCCCTCTGAATAATTGTACCCTACGTTTGCCTGAAACACTTCTCTCATTCTTCGACTCCCCTCGGTGAAGGAACCTCAAGAACCTTGACAATCCATGTAACGCTCTCTATGTTTGCGATGGGTCCAGCGCTTGCGTTGGAATCGCGCGGGAGACGCCCCAAGGAAGCGGCCTGGCAAGGATGCCGGTTGCTCCTTATGCTTGAGGGTAACTCCCCCGCCGCGTAACAGCGTGAGCCAGCAGCCCGATCTGACCTAAGGTTCCCCGCCTTGGACAGTTATTTGCTGTCCTGATCCCGTTATCGAGGCACAATGCGTGGTCGTCGCCCAGCAGCGATGCACGTATCATCGTATGCGATGGTGCGCGCACTCGCGCGTTCACGGCGCCCGAACCGGATATGACACTGTTTGCGCTGGAGTAGCGCACGGCCCCCTTCCCCCTTCGTTCACGACTGATCTTCGACAGGTTCCATAGAAGCCAAGCCCTTTCGGGCACCGGAGTTCCGATTGCCGGACGCCTGTCCGGCTAGCTTGATACAGGAGGTCAAGATGAAAAGGCCACGGTGGATCGGAGCGATTGCGCTGGTAGCTCTGGCGACGCTGTTCCTGTTCGGCTCGTCGAGCGCCCCCGCGAACGCTCAGGAGATCAGTATCGACGATGCCCACAACGCGCTGACGGTCACGGGCGCCGAACAAGGCGATTCCGTGGTCATTCTCGGCACACTAACGAACGTCAGCGGCAACGACTATCCCAGCGCGCTGACCGCCGTCTTCTTCCGCGAGGTCGGAGGGGACATCGCCTCGGACGACATGTCCCTCTCCTGGTGGGCAGGCGCTCCGGGCTGGCTATCGGCCGGGCCGTCTTTCCCCACCAACTACCCCGGCTACCAGATGGAGATGAACGTCGGCGGCAGCGGCTTCCCGTTGCCACCGCACTTTGCCGGCGCGGGGACCTGGATCAAGGCCGTCGCGGAGAGGGACTTCGGCACGGTCGAGATCAAGGTGATCACCTACGTCGATGCGACCGGCAACGGGCGGTACGATCTGAACGAAGCCATCATCTCCGAGCTGGCCGCAGTCATCGACCAGGACATCCAGATCGACCTGATGGGTGACAACCTGGACACGGTCTACGTCGATGACGACTCGGCCGGCTGCGACACCGGCGATCCGGCTTCGAACGTCCCCGTCGAAGAGGTCGCTTCCGGGAAGTTCTGCCAGATCAACGCCTTCGCCACGATCCAGGAGGCGATTGACACCGTCACGCCCGGGGGCACGGTAGACGTCTACCCCGGCACCTACGACCAGGATGAGGCCAACGACCGCGATCCAGTTAACGGGGGAGCGGGCAGCGACGACTTCAATATCTTCGTGGACAAGGCGCTCACCATCCAGGGAGTCAACGACTCGGGGACGCCGATCACGGACTACGCCGATGTTGCCGCCTACGTCATCCCAAAGCGCGATACAGGCGGCGGTCACACCGACACCATCTTCGTCCAGGCCGATGACGTCACTATCACCGGCCTCGACGTCACCGGCTGGACCGGCGTTAACTACGAGAACCAGAAGACGCTCGAGTCGGTCGGCGACAACCTGACCGTGAAGTACAACCAGTTGCACGGCGTAGACGGCGCCGCCGCGCTGTACTTGTACGACCCGCGCTTCGACGCCGAGGCCGGCACTTCGCACGTCCAGTCATACCTAATCGAAGCGAACCTCATCGACGGCGGCGGAATATGGCCGTCGGGCATCCGCATCTCCAGCGGCGCCGGCTGGAGCGGCCCCGTCAGCGAGCGCGTAATCAAGGACAACGACTTCGAAGACAACTGCGACGGAATCGCGTTCGTCGGGCCTCAGGCTGACCCCTGGGACGTCTATCCGGTGGGCGCGGCCACGATAACCGGCAACAGCTTCAGCAGGTCCGACCGCCGGCACGTCATCGCCTGGGGCCAGTACCTGGGAGGCCCCGGCTACGGCGACCTTGACTGGCAGGCCACTGTCGACAACAACACATTCGACAAGGCCGCGATCACCTGGACGTCGTTGGGCGACGCCCGGCCCTGGGACTTTGCGCCTCAGTTCTACAACGTACGGGGCATATACAGCGCCATCCAGCGCTACGCGATCAACAAGGCGCAGAACGGCGACACGATACAGGTGTTGCCCGGGCTCTACCCGGAAACGCTCAACATCGAGAGCTTCAGTGACTTGAGCATCGTGGGCGATGACCGCGACACAGTGATCATCAAGCCCACCGCAACCCTACCCTGGAACGTGGGCGGCTACGGCAGCGCGCGCCAGGCAGCCGTACGCGTAGTCTCATCGACCGACGTCACTCTCTCAACCATGACCTTCGACTTCGACACGATCAAGGGCAACAACGTCGCCGGCGTCCTTTACTGGGACAGCACCGGCGCCATCAGCGGCAACATGCTCAAGAACATGAGCCTTCCGGACGCCTCCGGCGGCTACTACGAGCTGACCTCTTACGTACGCGCGCCCACCTACAGCGACGGCGCACGGGCGGAGGTCGAGTTCATCGGTAACGAGTTCCTGGAGACCGGCCGGCTCGGCATCGTCACCCACGACTTCGTGAACGCGACGATCGAAGGAAACACTTTCACCAAGACGACTGACGACTTCGGCTATGCCATGGAGATCGGCTCACGCTCAACCGCGACGGTGAGCGGCAACACGATCTCCGGCTACGATACGCCCGCCGCCTCCGACGGCAGCACGTCGGCCGGCATCTACGTCGAGAACTCCTTCACCGGGCCGGCGATGTATCCACCGTCTGGACTGCCGCACATCAACAAGCCCGTCACCATCAGCGGCAACAACGTCTACGGCAACCAGTACGGCGTGTGGATCGGAAACGAGTTCGACGGCTATGCGGGAGACATTGACGTCGTCGTAACGATGACGGGCAACAACATCCACGACAACACCGACGGCGGCGTGTACGTGGTCGACGAGGACCGCGAGTACGGCTCGTCGGTAACGCTGAACGCGAGCGGCAACACCGTCAGCAACAACGGCGAGACCGGCTACTTCTTCACCGCCTACGGCGACGGCGAACTGCACGGCAGCGTCAGCGAGGACGACATCAGCGGCCAGAAGGACGGCATTCGAATCGACAACACGTCGGACGTCGCTAGCTTCTTCGACATAACCGTGGGGCCTCACAACGACATCTTCGACAACGACAACGGCGTGATCGGCTTCTCGGTGTCCGGCATCGTTATCAGCGGCAACGAGATCCACCACAACCTCAACCGTTCCAGGGACGCCGGCGCGGGCATCGACCTGTGGGGTGACAACGACAACAACCAGATCCTCGGGAACGTCATCCACGACAATGACCGGCAGGGGATCTTCGTCGGCTACTGCGACTTCGCCGGCCCGTACGGCGAGTGCACAGCCGCCGGCACTCCCATCAGCACCGGCAATACCATCTCCGGCAACACCGTCTACGACAACGGCCTCAACACGAGCCCCAACCCGCCCGATGCCTCGGCCTACGGCATCCAGCTCTGGAACGCGGACGACAACATCATCGCCGACAACGAAGTCTACGGCCACGACGATTGGCTCCCCTACCCACCCCCCTCGACCTTCGACTTCGCGCAGGGCATCTACCTCATCGACTCGAACAACAACACGGTCACCGACAACGACTTGCATAGTAACAACTACGGCGTCGGCGTTTGGGGTCCCAGCCGGGGAGACGGCAGCAACCTCATCAACAACAACACCATTGCGGGCAACACCGGCTATGGGGTGAGGAGCTTCGATAGCGCCTTCCTGGTCGACGCCACCAGCAACTGGTGGGGGCACGTGACGGGGCCGTACCATCTGACCAAGAACCCGGCGGGGCTCGGCGACAACGTGAGCGACTACGTGCTCTTCGACCCCTGGCTCAAGCCCGGAGACGAGGACATGGACGGCGTCGGCGACGCAGTGGACAACTGCCCCACGACCTACAATCCGGGTCAGACAAACAGCGATGGCGGCCGCAGGCCCAACGGGCTGCAGATACCGGGCGATTGGGCGAGCAACCCAGCCCAGGACAAGCTGGGCGACGCCTGTGACCCGGACGACGACAACGATGCACTGCCCGATGTTCTAGAGTTCGACGCCAGCTGCCCGTACCGCCTCGTTGCCGATAGCGATGGCGACGCGGTAATGGACGGGTTCGAAGTCGCAACCGGGTATGACCCCTGCAACGCTGCCAACAAGCCAACATGGACGGGCGGGTCGGACGGCGACGGAGATGGGCTCCTGGACGGGGTGGAGCGCGCCGGGTACAACGCTTGCGCATTCGCGGGCGACACAGTGCCGGGCTGGGCGACCTGCGTTGTCCCGCAGGACAGCGATGGAGATGGGTGTGCAGATACGCTGGAGGTCCTTGACCTTAACGGTGACCGCGTGGTCAACTCCATTGACCAGCTCCTCATCGCCAAGCGCGCCGCTGGCATGTTCACCGGCGACCTCGACTCGGACAAGGCCTTCGACGTCACCAAGGACGGTAAGGTCAACTCCATTGACGTCTTGCTGGTGGGCAAGAACCAGTGCAGCCTGAAGCCTGGTCTGCTCGGTTGTCCGAAGTGCCCGGCCGAGTGAACACGGACCTTCGAAGAACCAGGCGCCATCCAGCAAGCTGTAAGCGGTGAACGGAGGTAACGAACCTGATCTAGCAAGGTACATTCGGTGAGACTGGTGTCGAGGGGCCTCTGCCTTGGTGGAGGCCCCTCGCTTCAGGTAGCTGTTGTGTGTCGCGCCGCCCGCACCTTCAGCCAGGTCCAGCGCGGGCTACGGGCACACCTGCGCAGCGAGAACGGACGGCACCCTGGCCTGCTGGGGGAACAGCGACTACGGGCAGGCGCCGCCGCCGGCCGCGTCGAGGCGGAATCGGACGCGTCGGTGCCCATCGGGACGCTGCCAGCGGCGTTCGAGGTCATTGGCGCGCGCCTGCGCGTCATCGCCTGACGGGCCCGCCGGGGCCAACACCTCGCATAGAGTCCTTCGATGTTGGCGGCAGCCCCTAGCCACAGGCGCTCCTATGCTCTATGATCGGACGCGTTGGGCAAGACATGGACTTAGAGGCGGAAGGAGGCCACCCCCCCAAATGAGCGTCCCTTGCATCGTCATTCCCCTTGGCATGATCGACTACATGGAGGCGTGGGACCTTCAGAAGCGCCTCGCCGAGGAGGTCAAGGCCGGCCACGACGGCTGGCTGCTCATCCTTGAGCACCCGCACTCCTACACGTTCGGTCGCGCCGGCAACGCCGAGAACCTGAGCCTGACGCCGCAGCAGCTTGAAGAGCGCGGCGCGAAGGTCTACTGGGTCGACCGCGGCGGCGATATTACGTACCACGGGCCGGGCCAGCTCGTCGGCTACCCGATAGTCGACCTCCACAACTGGAGCGAGGGCACGCGCTGGTTCGTCCGCGCGCTGGAGAACGCGCTGATCGAAGCTATCGGCACGTTCGGCGTCAAGGCGGAGGTCTCAGAGGGACGCCCCGGCGTCTGGGTCGGGAACGAGAAGCTTGCGGCGATTGGCCTGCACATATCGCAGGGTGTGACGACGCACGGCTTCGCCCTCAACGTGGCCCCCGACCTCAGCTACTTCGACCACATCGTCTCCTGCGGCCTCGAGGACGCGGGCGTGAGCTCGATAGCGCGCGTGGCGGGGCGGGCGGTTAGCGTGAGCGAGGCGGCGGATGCTGTCGTTGCCGCTCTCTCGCGCCACCTCGATCTGGAGGTCCGAGCGGGCTCGGTCGAGGAGATGATGGCGGCGCTCCCGGCGAGCTAGTCCTCCGCGCAGGGTCGGGCATCCCCCTCGACTTGTTATCATGGATCTGTATGGGAACTAACGCCTCTGACGGGCCACGACGGCTGCCTCCCTGGTTGAAGGTACGCGCGCCCGGTGGCGAGGGCTACCTGCGCGTCAGGGGGCTGCTGCGTCGCGCGGCGCTGCACACCGTGTGCGAGGAAGCGGCCTGCCCGAACATCGGCGAATGCTTCGAAGCGGGCACGGCCACGTTCCTCATCCTGGGCGACATTTGCACGCGCGCCTGTCGGTTCTGCGTCATCGCCAGCGGCCGCCCGCAGGCCGTTGACACGGAAGAGCCGCGTCGCGTCGCCGAGACCGTGGCGCTGCTGGGACTGCGACACGCTGTGATCACGTCGGTGACGCGCGACGACCTGCCGGACGGCGGCGCGGGCGTCTTCGCCGCGACGATACGAGAGATTCGTCGCGTCTCGCCGTCGACGGCCGTCGAGGTGCTGATACCGGA
>DATLAX010000086.1:0-2604 GCA_035527215.1 Dehalococcoidia bacterium | reverse complement strand
TCAAACCGATGCCTGAACAGTGTTCACTTCGTTGACAGGCGATGGGCCCTGCAATAGGATCAGATCGCAACATGTTTGTTTCCGCTCACCCACCGTGTCGCAACTCGATCTCCGTGATGAGGAAAAACGAATGCATGGCACACTGGCCCTGACCCCCAGATCGCTCAAGGACTACGCACCCGTGGCCGGCAAGGACAGGATCGACGAGCTCGTCGAGCTTGCCGCACCACTGAGGGGACTTCGCGTCCTGAATCTGAGCGTCACGGCGTTCGGGACCGGTCTCGCGGAGCTGCTACGCTCCTCCTCCCCTCTCTTCTGCGACCTGGGCCTCGACTGGCAGTGGCAGATTGTCCGCGCCGACGAGGAATCCACTCAGGTAAACAAGATGATGTACCGTGCGCTCGCCGGCGGCCGCGTCGAATGGACGCAAGACATGACGGACGCCTGGCGGCGGTATACGGCGATGAACGCCGAGCTCCTCAGTGGGGACTTCGATGTCGTCGTCGTCCACGACCTCCAGCCGGC
Source organism: Dehalococcoidia bacterium (assembly GCA_035527215.1). GTDB lineage: Bacteria > Chloroflexota > Dehalococcoidia > DSTF01 > JALHUB01 > JALHUB01. The sequence goes on along the minus strand of DATLAX010000086.1, from coordinate 2,079 downwards.
GGCCATACGGTCTTATGTCGAGTCAGGCGCGACCCGCGCTCGGGCCCGATGGATCATGCACTGTCACATCGATTTGTCGGCCGCGCAGCCGGAGGTATGGAGCCTCCTGCAGGAGCACCTGGGCGGATACGATTGCTGGGTCTTCGAAGACGAGCGATTCGCCGGTGACGCGCGGGCTTCGCTGCCGGTGAGGGTGATCGCGCCCGCAGTCGACCCGCTGGGGCCGCGCAACATGGAGCTCTCCGGCGAAGCCACGGCCGACATCCTGCGACGCTACGGCGTCGATGCGGAGCGGCCGCTGATATCGCAGGTAGCGCCGGTAAGCGAAGAGAACGATGCGCTGGGCGCGCTCGATGTCTACGAGATGGTGAGAGAGCGCTTGCCGGAGTTGCAGTTGGTCATGCTGGCGACTTCGCTTCCGGATGGAGAGGAGTCTTACGCCTACTTCGAAAGGGTGGCCGGCAGGGCAGCGGAGCTCCCGGGCGTACACCTCTTCTCCAACCCGAACGACGTGGGCAATGTGGAGATCAATGTCGTTCAGCGGGCTTCGGTCGCCATGATGCAACGGGCGCTACAGCGGGGATTCGGCATCTGGCTGTCCGACGCCCTGTGGAAAGACACACCGGTCGTCGGCGCGCCCATGGGGGGCATCCCCAAGCAGGTGATACACGGTCGCACGGGCTACCTGGCGAATAGCAGCGAGGACTTCGCGGGTCATCTCTTGACTTTGCTTGACAACCCCCAGCGGGCGCGAGAGCTGGGCGCCGCCGGCCGGCAGCATGTGGCCGACAACTTCCTTGTGTGTCGATTCCTGGCTGACTACTTGCGTCTGCTGACCGAAATGAAATAGACGGGATTGCTGTCTGTAGATAGGAGCGCAGCGGCTGGAGGAAGACGGGCTCACATGCGCAAAGACGGTGACCTTGTTCGAGAAACGCAGAAAGTGCCAGTGAACAGATGCTGAGTTCGATTCCAACCACTTCGAAGTCCCTGGAGAGCTATCGCTCGCTCATCGGGGACGACGCCACCGAAGAAATCCTGGAGCTGGCGAAGCCGCTGAAGGGGGCGCGTGTCCTCAATGTCAACTCTACACCGTTCGGCGGCGGCGTCGCCGAGATACTGAACTCGTTCGTTCCCCTGATGACGGACGTCGGCCTGTCCGCCGACTGGCAGGTTATCCGCGCCGGCGACGATTTCTTCCGCGTCACCAAAGGCATGCACAACAGCCTCCAGGGTATGCTAATCGACTGGACGCCCCAGATGTGGGAGACGTGGCTAGAATACAACCGGTCAAACGCTGAGATGTTCGACGAGGACTATGACTTCGTCGTCATCCATGACCCGCAGCCCGCAGCCATCCTTTCATCCCTCACCGACTTGCGGGGATCCCGCCCGGCCGGCAAATGGGTCTGGCGCTGTCACATCGACCTGACGGACGCGCAGGTGCAGGTCTGGGACATGCTGCGGCCGCACGTTTCCCTCTACGACGCCGCCATCTTCACGCTGCGTGGCTACATGAAGGACGACCTGAAGGGTCCGATCCCCTTCTTTGTACCACCTTCAATCGACCCGTTCAGCGCCAAGAACGCGGACATCCCCGCCGACACGGTGGAGGCGATCCTGCGAAACCACGAGATCGATCCGGGAAGACCGCTCATCGCGCAGGTGTCACGCTTCGACCCGTGGAAGGACCCCCTCGGCGTGATCAATGTCTATCGAATGGTGAAGCAGGAGATCCCTGACCTCCAACTCGTGCTTGTGGCGTCGATGGCGTACGACGACCCGGAGGGCTGGGCCTGGTACGAGCGCACCGTCCGACGCGCCGGCGAGGACATGGATATCAAAGTCCGGACCAACCTCAACGGCGTCGGCAACGTGGAGGTCAACGCCTTCCAGCGGGCCGCGCGGGTCATCGTCCAGAAATCGGTGAGGGAGGGCTTCGGCCTTTCCGTGACCGAAGGGCTCTGGAAGGAGCGGCCGGTAGTCGCCGGCAACGTCGGCGGGATTCCCCTGCAGATCATAGATGGCGAAACGGGATACCTCGTCAACACCATAGAGGAGTGCGCGGGACGCGTACTG
>DATLAX010000085.1:0-17404 GCA_035527215.1 Dehalococcoidia bacterium | reverse complement strand
AAGGTCTTCGACGCGGCGACGGAGGCGATCAAGCAGGGCGGCACCCGACGCGGCGCCAACATGGCGATCCTGAGCGTCGAACACCCCGACATCGAGGAGTTCATCCGCGTCAAGGCGGACATGGTGACGCTGACCAACTTCAACATCTCCGTCGCCGTCAACGAGCGGTTCATGGAGGCGGTGGAGCGCGACGAGGAGTTCTCGCTGGCCAATCCGCGCACGCGCCGGGCCGTCGGCAAGCGACGCGCCCGCGAGGTCTTCCGGCGCATCGTCGAGAACGCGTGGGGCAACGGCGACCCCGGTCTCGTCTTTATCGACCGCGTGAACCGCGACAACCCGACGCCGCGCCTCGGCGCAATCGAGGCGACGAACCCCTGCGGCGAGCAGCCGCTGCTCCCCTACGAGTCGTGCAACCTGGGCTCGCTGAACCTGTCGCGCTTCGTCAAGGACGGCGCAGCGCCGGCGGTCGACTGGAAAGCGCTCGCGGAGACCATCCCCGTCTGCGTCCGCTTCCTCGACGACGTGATCGACGTCAACCACTATCCGATACCCGAGATCGAGGAGATGACGCTGAAGACGCGCAAGATCGGCCTCGGCGTCATGGGCTGGGCCGACCTGCTCTTCCAGCTTCGCCTGCCATACGACTCCGACGAGGCGCTCAAGCTGGGCGAGCGCATGATGGCGTTCATCCAGGAGAAGGCGGACGCCGCCTCGGAGGAGCTGGCGCGCGAGCGAGGCGTCTTCCCCGCCTGGGAGGATAGCATCTACGCGACGGGGCGGCACAGGCGGATGCTGCGCAACTCCACCCGCACGACCGTCGCGCCGACGGGCACGCTGTCTATCATCGCCGACTGCTCGGGCGGCATCGAGCCCGTTTTCTCGCTGGCGTTCACGCGACAGCACTTCTTGAACCCGCGCCATCCGAAGACGGCAACGAAGCTAACGGAGGTGAACAAGCACTTCGAGCGGGCGGCTAGAGAGGGCGGCTTCTACTCCAAGAAGCTCATCGACACGCTGGCCGCCGGCGCTGCCCTCCGCGATCAGCCGAAAGTGCCCGATTGGGCGAAAGCGGTGTTCGTCTCCGCGCACGACGTGTCGGCGGAGTGGCACGTCCAGATGCAGGCGGCGTTCCAGCGCCACACCGATAACGCCGTAAGCAAGACGATCAACTTCCGGCAGGAGGCCACGCCCGACGACGTCGAGCGGGCGTATCTCCTCGCTTACCACGAGGGCTGCAAGGGGATCACGATCTATCGCGACAAGTCGCGGGAGATGCAGGTGCTCTCGCACACCACGGTGAAGGGCCCCGAGCAGCAGGAGGCGATAGCGGCGGAGCAGTCGCTGGGGGTCGCGGCCGGTCCGCCGTCGCTGCGACCGGGTCAGCCGTACCGTCGCCGTCTGCCGGACCAGCGCAACTCCGTCACGCACAAGTTCGAGGTCGGCGGCCAGGAGGGCTACGTGACGGTCGGCCTGTACGACGACGGCAGCCCCGGCGAGGTCTTCGTCACGATCTCCAAGGAGGGATCGACCATACGCGGGCTGATGGACTCGGTGGCTGTGCTGACGTCGCTGGCGCTCCAGTACGGCGTCCCGCTGGAAGACCTGGCGCGCAAGTTCGAGGGCACGCGCTTCGAGCCGTACGGCGTAACGAACAACGCCGACCTGCGCCGGGCGACGTCGCTGGTCGACTACATCTTTCGCTGGCTGGAGCAGCGCTTCGGCGAGGGCAAGCGCGTCCAGGCGAAGCCGGCGATGGGGCGCGGTCGTCGCAAGGGTGCGTCTCTGCCCGCCAGCGGCGACATCAGCACGGGGGTCGCCTGCCCCGACTGCGGGTCGGTGCTGATGTTTGCGGAAGGTTGTCTGACGTGTCGCTCCTGCGGCTATGAGCGCTGCGCGTAGCCACGCGGAGCAGCCGTGTCAACTTCCATGACCGTTCGCGACGGCAGGGATGCGTGCGATGATCGCGTTCGCGGGGCCGTTCGGGATCCCGAACGGCCCCCGACACCACGCTCTCATCAACAAAAGCGCCCCTTCCACGTCGACACGACGCTCGGGCGACTAACGTCGTCGCTGCGAAAGCGCTATCATGGGCACAGCATGCCCTCTGACATCCAACCAGCAACGCCCGCAGCGACAACAACCGATATCGCCGCCAACCTGCATCGACTGCACGACCGCGTCGACGCCGCCTGTCGCCGCGCCGGACGCTCCCCATCCGAGGTCACGATCGTCGGCGTCAGCAAGGGCTTCCCCGCCGGCGCGGTCGTCGCCGCGTGGCAGGCCGGGCTGCGCGACATGGGCGAGAACCGCGTCCAGGAGGCAGCGACGAAGATAGCCCTCGCAACGGCGCAAGGCGCGCGACCCCGCTGGCACCTCGTCGGCCACCTCCAGACCAACAAGGTGAAGACCGCTCTGAGCCTGTTTGATATAATCCACTCAGTCGACTCGCTGCACCTGGCGACGGCCATCGACAGAGCAGCGTCGAGGCCGGTGTCTGTCCTGCTCGAAGTCAACGTCAGCGGCGAGGCGTCGAAGTACGGCCTGAAACCGGAAGAGGTCGAGCCAGCACTGTCGCGGGTCCGTGCCCTGCCGAACATCGACGTGCAGGGCCTCATGACCGTCGCGCCGCTGCTGACGGACTCGGAGCAAGCGCGGCCCGTCTTCCGACAGCTTCGGGAGCTGGCTCAGAGCCCTGGCCTGCCGCAGCTTTCGATGGGCATGAGCGACGACTTCGAGGTGGCGGTGGAGGAAGGCGCGACGATGATAAGGATAGGGCGCGCTATCTTCGGCCCGCGACTGGAGATACTCGAAGAGGCGCGACCCCAAACGGAGTGAGGGAACAATGAAAATCGGTTTCATCGGCGGCGGCAAGATGGCGGAGGCGCTTATCGGTGTCCTGCTTGCAGACAAGGTGGCATCTCCGAAGGATGTCCTCGTCGGCGAGCCCCTGCCCGGTCGTCGACAGGCTCTCGCGGAGGAGCATCGCGTGCAGGTAACAGCCGATAATCAAGAGGCGGTGACCGGCGCCGAGATAGTAGTCGTCGCCGTCAAACCGAACCAGTTCAGCGCCGTGGCCGCGAACCTCCAGGGTCGCCTTGAGCCGGAGCAGACCGTTGTCTCAATAATGGCCGGCATCACTCTCCAGCGATTGCGCGAAAGCCTGCGACACGATCGCGTTGTGCGCGTCGTGCCGAACATACCGGCGCAGGTCGGCGAGGGCATGAGCGTCTGGAGTGCGACGCCCGAAGTGAGCCGGGAGGCGCGGAAGAAGGTCCAGCAGGTTCTCCAGGCCGCCGGCAAGGAGCTCTACGTCGACGAGGAGCGCTACATCGACATGGCCACCGCCGTATCGGGCAGCGGTCCCGGCTTCATATTCCTCCTCATGGAAGCGTTCACCGACGGTGCCGTCCACCTCGGCCTGTCTCGGGAGGCGGCGCGAGAGCTAGTCGTACAGACGTTCCTCGGCTCGGCGCGGCTGGCGCAGGAGACGGGGCGTTCGAGCAGCGACCTGCGCGCCATGGTGACGACGCCGGGAGGGACGACCGCCGAAGGACTGCTGGTGCTCGAGGAAGCCGGCCTGCGCGCCGCGATAACAGAGGCGCTCATTGCCACGTACGAGAAATCGAAGGCCCTGGGAGGCTGAGACTACAAGATGCTCTTTGTCAGATTCGTCGAAGTCCTGTGTAATATTCTGATCTTTGCCATAGTGGCGCGTGCCCTGCTGTCCTGGTTCATCCGCGACCCTCGCAACCCTGTCATCATTGCGCTGGACCAGGTCACCGAGCCCATACTCGCCCCTCTGCGACGCGTTATGCCTCGCATGGGAATGCTCGACTTCACTCCGCTGGTCGCCATCTTCATCCTCTACGCCATCCAGTGGGTCGTGATCAGCTACTACCGCGCGTAGTCCGGCGTGACCGTTAGATCCGGGCGCGCACCTCTTCTGCGCTGAGCCCCTCGACAGCGACGACCTTGTTCCGCTGCGTGTGCCCCCTGACAATGCGCAGGCGGCTCTTCGGGACATCGAGCGTGCGCGCAAGAAGACGGAGCAGCGCTTCGTTGGCGCGCCCCTCGACGGGCGGCGCCGTGACGCGCACTCTAAGCACTTCGCCATCCCAGCCCGCGATCTTGTCTTGCGACGCCCTCGGCGTCACCCGTATCTGCAGCATGAACGAATCCATATGCGTATCCTATAGCATTCCCCTGGCTGCGCAAGCGGAGGCCAACACAAGGGAGAGTGCAGAGAGGGCAAAGCCTTCACTGCCGGGGGCATGGGGGTGTCCCCCAAAAACAACCTTTGAGTGCGGGCGGGTGGGAAGATCAGCGCAGATGTCTCCAAAGCGGAAGCGGGCGTGGCGCGCACTAGCTCCTTTTCAAGAAAAGAGAACATTATTTCGTATTTCGTCCCATTTTCTCTTGCGGAAGCCTCAACCCCATGCTATCATTCGCTCGAAACAAATCTGCGAATTCTCCTGAACGATTTCACGCTCTGGAGGCGATCTATGGCCGGCGAAGAGAAGGGTCAAGCGCTTGAACTGGCTATCGGCCACATCGAAAAGCAATTTGGGAAGGGCGCTATCATGCGACTCGGCGAGGCTTCGGCGCACCTTCAGATCGAGGCCATCCCCACCGGCTCCATCTCGCTCGACATGGCCCTCGGCGTCGGCGGCATACCGCGGGCCAGAGTGACAGAGATATTCGGGCCGGAGTCGACCGGCAAGTCCACGCTCGCCCAGCACATCATCGCCGAAGCGCAGAAGCTGGGTGGCACCGCCGCCTACATCGACGTCGAGCACGCTCTCGATCCTACCTACGCCGCAGCCTGCGGCATCAAGATCGACGATCTCCTCGTGTCTCAGCCCGACACGGGCGAGCAGGCGCTGGAGATCACCGAAGCGCTCGTCCGCTCCAACGCCGTCGACGTCATCGTCATCGATAGCGTGGCGGCGCTGGTGCCGCGAGCCGAGATCGAAGGCGACATGGGCGATTCCCTGCCCGGCCTGCAGGCGCGCCTCATGTCGCAGGCGATGCGCAAGCTGGCGGCCGCCATAAGCCGCTCCCGCACCGCTGTCATATTCATCAACCAGTTGCGCGAGAAGATCGGCATCGTCTTCGGCAACCCGGAAGTGACGCCCGGCGGTCGCGCCCTCAAATTCTACAGCTCCGTGCGAATCGATCTCCGGCGCATCGAGACCCTGAAGCAGGGACAGCAGTTCATCGGCAGCCGCGTGCGGGCGAAGGTCGTGAAGAACAAGGTCGCGCCCCCGTTCCGGTCGGCCGAGTTCGACATCATGTTCGTCGGCAAGGTTCTGGGCATCAGCCGCCAGGGCGACATCCTCGACCTCGCGGTGGACATGGGCATCGTCAAGAAGATGGGCGCCTTCTTCAGCTACGGCGAGCAGCGCCTCGGCCAGGGCCGCGAGAACGCCAAGGACTTCCTGCGCGAGAATCCCGACCTGACGAGCGAGATCGAGGCGAAGATCAGGACCGCCGGCGGCAACGGCGTCCCGGCGCCCGCGCCCGAGACGGAAGAGCCCAGCGAGACGTCGTCATAGCCCATCTTGACCAGCGACAATGAGGGCCGGGTCGGCCAGCGCGGCCCTTCGTCTCTCACGGGCGAGGCATCGATGTTCATCACCAGCGTCGAGCGCCAACTGCGGCGGCGGCAGCGCGCCAACCTCTTCGTCGACGGGCAATACGCCCTCTCGCTCGCCCTCAGCCTCGCCCAGGAGAAGGGCCTCCATCCCGGCATGACCATCGATGAGGCGGAGCTCCAAGGGCTGCGCACCGAGGACGAGCGCCGCACAGCCTACGAGGCCGCCATCAACCTCCTCTCCTACCGCCCGCGCAGCGAGAAGGAGATACGCCAGCGCCTCCGCCGTCGCAACGTCGCGCCCGAGGTTATCGACGAGACCGTCGAGCGCCTGCGCGCCGCGCACTACCTGGACGATGCCGCCTTCGCCCAGTTCTGGCGCGAGAGCCGCGAGACACTCAGCCCCCGCAGCGGCCGCCTCATCCGTAGCGAGCTCCTGTTCAAAGGCGTCGACATCGACACGGCCACATCGACGGTCGAGGATCTGGACGATGAGGAGGCCGCCTACCGCGCCGCCGCCAAGCGCCTCAAGTCACTGAAGGACGACGACTGCGACGTCTTCCGGCGCCGTCTGGGCGGCTTCCTGACCCGCCGCGGCTTCAGTTACGACGTCGTCAGGCGCACCCTCGAACGTTGCTGGCGCGACCTCGGCGGCGACGAGCCTGCCTGATCAAGTCGCCTCCGCGCTCTCGCAGCGGACCCTCGCGGGCCGCCCGGCAGCCCGTTTTTCCTTGACAGAGAGTATGTCGCAGCCTATCATTGGGGCAGAAGTTCACCTTCTGAACCTTCACAATTTACCGGCTCAAGCATTAGGAAAGCGAGGTGACCATGCCCGGAGCCATCGCGATAATCCTCGTTGGGATTCTGGCGCTGGCGGTCGGGGCTCTCGTTGGTTTCAATCTACGGCTTAGGATCAACAAAGCGCAGCTCGCCACAGCGGAGCGGAGTGCTGCCCGAATCCTTACGGAGGCACAGACAAGACAAAAGGAGATCCTTCTAGAAGCCAAAGAAGAGGCGCTAGGCACACGTGCTCAGATCGAGTCCGAACTGCGGGAAAGACGCACTGAGCTTCAGCGTTCCGAACAGCGCCTCACCCAAAAAGAAGAGAGCCTGGATCGCAAGATTGAGGCCCTGGAGCTTCGTACAGATGCTCTCTCCGGTCAGGAGAAGGCACTGGAAACGACTCGACAGGAGCTCCAGGAGCTTTACCAGAAGCAGATAGCGGAAATCGAAAGAGTCTCCGGCCTCAGCAGCCAGGAGGCCCGCGAAATCCTCCTCGACGAAGTCGAGAAAGAGGTGCGGACCGACGCCAATCGGCGGGTGCGCCTGGTGGAGGCGGAGGTAAAAGAAGAAGGCGCCGAACGCGCCCGCAAGGTGCTCATAGCCGCCATCCAGCGGCTGGCTACGGACGTCGTGTCCGAGTCCACTGTCAGCGTCGTCCCCATACCTAGCGACGACATGAAGGGGCGCATCATCGGCCGCGAGGGCCGCAACATCCGCGCCCTCGAAGCCGCCACCGGCGTCGACTTGATTATCGACGACACCCCCGATGCCGTAACCCTGTCCGCCTTCGACCCCGTGCGCCGTGAGATCGCGCGCGTCGCCCTCACCCGTCTCGTGACGGACGGACGGATCCACCCCACGCGCATCGAGGAGATCGTCGAGAAGGCGCGCCAGGAGGTTGACGCCGACATCAAGCTCGCCGGCGAGCAGGCGGCAGTCGATGCCGGCTGCCCCGGCCTGCATCCGGAACTGCTCAAGATGCTCGGACGGCTGCGCTACCGGACGAGCTACGGCCAGAATCAGCTCAAGCACGGCGTCGAGTGCGCCCATATCTGCGGCATGATAGCAGACGAGATCGGCGCCGACGTGCGCGTCTGCCGTCGCGCCGGGCTCCTGCACGACATCGGCAAAGCCCTCGACCACGACATCGAGGGCACGCACGCACTTCTCGGGGCTGACGTGCTGCGTCGCTTCGGCATGAGCCCGCCGGTCGTGCACGCCGTCGCCGCGCACCACGAGGAGGAGGAGCCGCACTCGGTGGAAGCCGTCATCATGCAGGTCGCCGACTCGGTGAGCGGCGGCCGCCCGGGCGCTCGACGCGAAACGCTCGATCATTACATCAAGCGGATGCAGGCCCTGGAGACCGTCGCGCGCGAGTTCAAGGGCGTCGAGAAGGCTTTCGCCATCCAGGCCGGCCGCGAGATCCGCATCATCGTCAAGCCGGAAGAGATAGACGACCTGGAATCGATACGCCTGGCGCGCGACATCAGCCGCAAGATCGAGGAGACGTTGGAGTACCCCGGACAGGTCAAAGTAACCGTCGTGAGGGAAACACGGGCTATTGAGTATGCCCGCTAGCAGTAGAGGGAGCGGAGTCACCGGCCGCCACAGGCGGCTTATCTTGAGACGGACCCGCTCCCTATCTCTGTGCCCGCGAGGTGAAGCTTGAGGATACTCGTGGTCGGCGATGCGGTGGGCCGCACGGGCCGCCAGACACTGGGCAGGCTGCTGCCGGGTCTCCGACGAGAGCTTCATCTTGACCTCGTCATCGCCAACGGCGAGAACGCCGCCGCCGGTCGCGGCATAACGCCGAGCGTGGCCGAGGAGATGCTTCGCGCCGGCGTCGACGTCATCACGACGGGAAACCACATCTGGGACCAGAAGGAGATAATCCCCTACCTCGATTCGCAGGCGCCAATCCTGCGTCCTCTGAACTTCCCACCCGGCATCCCCGGCCGCGGCATCATCCAGGAAGGCGCGGTAACGGTCATCAACCTCCAGGGTCGCGTCTTCATGGCGAACATCGATTGCCCTTTTCGCGCCGCCGATCGGGCGCTGGCCGATTCTCCTCCCAACTCCATCGTTGTGGTTGACATGCACGCCGAGGCCACCAGCGAGAAGCTTGCCATGGGCTGGTACCTCGACGGCCGCGTCACCGCCGTGGTCGGCACGCACACGCACGTAGCAACGGCCGACGCGCACATCCTGCCCCGCGGCACCGCCTTCGTCTGCGACGTCGGCATGACCGCCGCGCGCGATTCCATCATCGGCGACGCCGTCGACCATGTCCTCCAGCGCTTCCTGACGGCGATGCCGGTCCGTCTGCAACCGGCCCATGGACCAGCCATCCTCAACTCCGTCCTGATCGATGTTGACGATGAGACCGGACGGGCCCGACACATAGAGCGCGTGGACAGGGAGATCAATGACCAGCAGGGCTGACTTCCATACTCACACCAATGCTTCAGACGGGCGGCTCACTCCCAGCGAGCTGGTCCGGCTCGCCGCCTCGCGCGGGCTCAGCATCCTCGCCGTCACGGACCACGATTCGACGGAGGGGATAGCCGAGGCGCTGGCCGCAGCCGGTGAGCATCCCGGGTTCATGCTCGTGCCCGGCATCGAGATGAGCACCGACATCCCCGGCGACGAGATCCACGTCCTGGGCTACTTCCTCGACTACAAGGACCCTGACTTCCAGACCACGCTGACCGGCCTGCGCAATGCCCGACGCGACCGCGGACGGATGATGGTGGAGAAGCTGCACGCCATGGGCATCGACATACCATGGAAGCGCGTCGAGGAGCTGGCAGGCGACGGCTCCGTGGGCCGGCCGCACGTGGCGCAGGCCCTGGTGGAGTTCGGGCGCGTCTCAAGCTTCCAGGAGGCATTCGACCGCTACATCGGCAGGAACGGCCCCGCCTATGCCGAGCGGGCCAAGCTTACGCCGGTGGAGGCAATCGAGATGCTCGCGAAAGCCGGCGCTCTACCCGTGCTCGCTCATCCGGCAAGCGTGTCGAACCTGGACGACCTGATTGCGCAGCTCAAAGCGGCGGGAATGGTCGGCATCGAGGTCTACTACCAGGACTACGACCAGAACACCCGCACCCGCTTGGCCGCCGCGGCGGAGCGGCACGGCCTCCTGAAGATCGGCGGCAGCGACTTCCACGGCATCGGCGGAGAGCGTGAGCGCCTCCCCGGCGACATACCCCTCCCCGATGAGGCGATCGACGCCTTCATGGCGGCGGCCCGCCGCATGACCTCCGGCCGGCTGTCGTAGCCACCCAATTATCAGACAAGCGATAGTGGCGCGCGGCTGTGTGTCCCTGCTACGGAGGGGTATAGTAGACGCTCACCGCTACCCAGTCCAGGTAGAAGTCGCGCAGGTAACACCACGTGCCGGAGCAGTTGCAGGTCAGGCGGACCCTGAAGTTTGCGTTGCTCAGCTCGCTGACAGTCCAAGAATGGCCCCACGTGTCAGCAGGCCCGCCTAGGACTGCTACATGCTCGGAGCTCGATTCCTGGGAGTCGGTCTTGGCCGATGTCCAGGACATGCCGCCGTCCCAGGAAAGCTCAACCGACATGCCGTTACTGTCAAGGGTAGTGCTGACCCACCAGTCCAGACGCACCTCAATGCCCTTGATGGCGCAACTGCTCTTGATGGAGGTGCTGTAGTTGTAGAAGCGATGCCTGTCCCCAGGGCCGTTTTCGTTCGTGGCATAGCCCGATCCGTCTGTGTAGGCATTCTGGGGGCTGGATTCGAAGCCGTTGTTATCGCCGCCGGTGTCCGCGGCGTTGGCGGATGGATTGAGGAAGACGGTATTCCCGGGAAAGCAGCTGACACTGGTGAAGGTGTCGTTGGTGTTGTTGGCCTGGCCGACATAGACGGCAAGCCCGCTGTTCATAGCCGGGTCGCTCACGGCGCACACCCCCATGAGGAGGGCGCCGGCGAGAATGACCTTCGCCCTGCCTAGCACTGCGGCTCCTCGCTGACATATGGTCCCGGGACAAGGTCTTTCCACGTTTGCCAGAGGATGATCCCCGCCAGGAGTGTCGACGGGATGATGAGAAGAAGGGCTCGACCGGTGCCGCCGCGGGCAAAATGCACGAGGTAGCCGAGATAGGGAATGCTGAAGACCACCCTGTCGCCGGTGCCCTGGAGACTTGCCGGCTCCGAATCCGGCTCCTTGTTAGCATCGCCCTGCGTGACGAACCGGCGCGTGCCGTCGCTCGTTTCGACGTCGACGATGCGGTGTAGCACCGGCAGCGAACGCGCCGATCTCCGTATCGCGACAACGTCGCCGACATTGACCGATTTCGCTTCGACCCGGCGGGTGATGGCGATGCTGCCGTTGCGCAGCGCCGAGCCCATACTGCCGCCGTAGATGACGTAGGTACGGTACCCGAATAGAGTCAAGATGACTGGAACAATCAGGAGGACGATTATCGCCAGCGCCGCCGCCAGGTACGTCCATCCGGCGAAGCGCGCGGCCCTCCTGAGGGGGCCGACCTTCACAATCAGGTCAGGGACCCAGCCCGGCATCCTTACCCTCCAGTCCCTCTGCCCGACGGCCGCTAGGGGTTGTTCTTCGTTTGCTCCGCGGCGAAGGTGAACGTAGCGGTCGTGGCGGCGGCCTCAGGTCCCGTCGCGGCAGACGGGAGCTCCACCTTGAAGCACAGGTCCTCGCTACCGCTGGCCGCGAGCGTCCTGTCGCCGCTATCGGCGCCCTGGGTCGGATCGCCGATAGCGCCGCTGGCGAGCGTGCCCGTGTATAGCTCCGTTCCATCGAACGTGGTGCAGTTGGTGCCCAACGTCTTGATCGTGAGCGTCAGGGCATCCCTCAGATCCAGGCTGTCGGTATTGGTGGCGGCCGTCGTCACCGCGTAGCGCAACTCAAGCGTGCCATCGTTCGATACCGTGAGCTGGTCGGTCACGGAGTCGCCGGGAGCCATGCTACTCATCGTGATGAAGGCGCTCGCGGGACTGGTGCTGATGTCCACGCTGCCGCTGGTAAACGCGTTGCCGTCGTTGTCAACGCTCTGCGTGAACAGCGAGAGTCCTCCCAGGGTAACGCACGCCGCGAGTGCGCTGACGGCCATCAAGCTTACTAGGATTCTCCCAATCATCTCTTTCGCCCCTCTCTGGAGGGCTTGGCGGCTCCAGCCTCCCTTGCGCCCGAGCCGGAAGCCATCCCTTCTCGGTGGTCCCAAATGCCACCGACGGGCTCTCGACGCTCCCTGCCGGAATGACCGTTCCCTCCACAGGTAAGTCAAGCAGCGTACGCCTTCGGGCATACATCTCCTTTTTGGATTATCGGTCGCCGGTCGAGAATAATAAGGCTGATGACCTGTATACTGCTTCTGCGGAACAGGCGTGCCACGATGGCGAGAAACCGGGAGCCAATCAGGAGCTAAGTCCAATGCAGTGCGCAACTCACCCTGACGTGGAGACCGAGCTCGCCTGCGGGCGCTGCGGCAAGCCCATCTGCCCTCGCTGTCTCATTCATACGCCCGTCGGCGCGCGCTGCCGCGATTGCGCGGGGCTCAGGCGCATACCGACCTACGATATCCGCCCGACGTACCTTATGCGGGGGATCGCAGCAGCAATCGTTGCCGGCGCTGCCTCAGGAGGCGCGTGGTTCCTCCTCGTCGGCCGCGGCCGCGGCGGCTTCGCCTACATCTCACTGTTCCTCGCCCTGGCAATCGGCTACGCGATCGGCGAGACGGTAAGCTGGGCGACGAACCGGAAGCGGGGTGCGGTGTTGCAGGGGATCGCGGCCTGCGGCGTCGTCACGGCCTACTTCGTCCGCAACCTGCTCGACGGTTCAGGCTTGATTGCGGCCGACGACATCTACGGCTACGTGACGGTTGGGTTAGCTGTCGTGGTGGCGATTGGACGGCTTCGCTGAGGGTGGCTAGCGGAGAACGATAGATAGGACGATCAGCAGTCCAAGCATGCCGACGATGAAGACAAGGATACGTCGTAGCTCCGCGTTCACGTAGCGGAAGTCCATCGGATTGGCTGCTTTCAGTTTCTTTGCGCTGGTTGCCGGCTCCTCGACCTCCGTCGAAGCGCCGATTGGCGCAACCCGCGGCCGCGTGGTTGCGGGTGGCCGCGGTGGCACGGGACGGCGGCGCCCCTTGCGTTTGTCACGAGATCTGCCGGCCGGCTGCCTGGTCAATTCATTCCCCCACCTGTGGCAATCTTCTGTTCGAGATTATACATCGGCCGGATGCCGGAGACAACGAACGCGGCTCACGGCCGGCGCGGGAGACTCGGATTGTCTATGACCTCTTCATGGTCGACGACAAGGCTGCCGTCCTTCCAGGCGTAGTAGACGCTCTTGATCTTCGAAGGGAAGCCGGGCAGATCGCCGCCGGCGTACACAGGCAGCGACTCCACGAGACTGCCGCCGGAGACCGCCACGCGGACCCCTCCCTCTCGCGGCGCCTCCGTGAGCAGCGCCTTCAACTCGCCGCCCACGTAGCCGAGGACGATGAACCCCAAATCTCCCTGCGTACCCCCGGACGATATGGGGACGACGGCATCATCGCGGCCATCACCCGTCAGGTCGGCGTAGATGACCTCCTCAGCCGATACCTGGCCACCTAGGCGCTCCGCCAGGTCTCGAACCTCTGGCTGAGTTGAGAGATCGAGCGTCCTCAGGTCGGGAAGGGGAGACGGCGTCACCGCCGGCGATGCAGTCGCCCGCTGCGGCGTTGCGGTGGGCTTTTCGCCGTTGTCGCCGTCGCTGCAACCGGCCGCGAGCGCCAGCGCGACGGCGAGGGCCGACGCGAGAAGTCCAGCAGCGAGTACCGTCACGCGCTTGCGCATCTGCCGCCTCCAAGAAACGGACGGCAGGCTCTCTTTCGATAGGCACTGCCGTCCCAGGACTCGATTATGATGGTGCGCCCGGCGGGATTCGAACCCACGGCCTCAGCCTCCGCAGGGCTGCGCTCTATCCAGCTGAGCTACGAGCGCCCACTTCGATAACGAACCACGGGAGCGGCACCCCCGTCCGTGCCAACCTTCATTATGGTGCCGAAGGTGGGATTTGAACCCACACGCCCTTACGGACACTACGCCCTGAACGTAGCGCGTCTGCCATTCCGCCACTTCGGCTAGACCGCGAGATGGTGGGCGGTACAGGGCTCGAACCTGTGACCTCTTCCGTGTGAAGGAAGCGCTCGTACCAACTGAGCTAACCGCCCCTCCCCAATTCAGGATTCTATCGAACGGGGGGAGGCCTGTCAACCGAAGGGCGCTTGCTGTGGCGCGCTCAAGGTGGGGGCAATGTCGTGAACAGGACGAAGGATCGCCCTGTGGAGTCGAGGTTGTGCCACTCGGAAATCCCCCGGGGGTACGTTTGCTCCAACCGGTCACGGGAGACGGAGTCGCTATCCGGCAGGACGTAGAGGTCGTTTCTGTCGGGTGCCGGCGTTTCCAGGGTCTCGGGAAGGCCGGCCCCGCCGGCAATCCAGTCCGGCTGACCCAGAATAAGCGCTATGGCGCGCGATTCCATCCACCCCTCGAACGCGACGACATACACGCTATCTATCCGCGGGTCGCGGCTCACGGCGTAGTCAATCGCCGTCGCGACCTCGACGGTGGCCAGCGCCGCCCTGCCGGAAGAATCGCGGTAGTCGTGGAAATACCAATGGTAGCTGGAGATAGCCAAGGCACCGGTGAGCCCGATCATGAGAAGCGATCCCACGACGAGCCCCTTCTTCTGTGACAGGGGCCGCGCGGCCGCGGACAGCACGAACGCGACCGGCAGGGCCGCGAACCCGAATGTCAGTGGAATAGCCCCACTGGCCCGGATCATGCTCGGGTTCTCCGATGGCACCGCGAGGCTCAAAGCGGAGGGCAGGACAAGCCCGACAAACGCGACGGCGGCGTACGGGAACATCCCGCGCCTGTAACGCAGCCAGGTGGCGGCCGCCAGCACGGCGCCCACTGCGAGTAACGCGGCCATGCCTTCATCGAGGGCAGGCTCCCCTGGAATGTCGTTTCGATAGGCGGCGTCCCCTTCCCAACTGAACATGAGGAACGTCCGCTTCAGGTTGTCGGCGAAGCGCGCCGGTGCACTGTAGTCGCGCGGCTCTGATCCCACGAGCCGGCTGTCGACAGTGCGCAGGTAGTAGTCCGGCTGGTCGTACCAGGCCCTTGCCATGGGAGCGAAGACTATCAGCAACAAGAGGCCCAACAGGATGCTCCGGCCGAAAAGGGGAAAGACATCACGTTTGCGGCGCGAGGAAAGCACGGCGACGAACTTGAGGGCCAGACAGGCGACGATCACGAAAGGCAGCACCCTCAGGCCCTCATAGAAATAGAGGCCCACCCCGGCTGTGAGTCCACAGAAGAGGAAGTTGTTCGTCCGGTCGTACTTGAGCGCACGGACGAGGAATAGGAGCGTCAACGCGGCAAACAAAGGCGCCGAAGCGGCCGTGAGCGATGAGCGGGCAAGCGTCACGGGCCAGTGCGCCACGGCCATGAGGAGCACGCCTATCAGCGCCACGAGTTGACTGGCGAAGAACTCCCTCAACAACAGATACGTGGCCCCGACGGCGAGGAGCCCGGCAACTGCACTTGTGATCTTGATGGCGTCGTAGTCCGGCGATGCTCCGAAGAACTTCACGAGCCCCGCCGTTACGTAGAGGAGTCCGCCCTCACCAACGTCCCGCGGCATATAAACGTGAAAACTGCCATTAAGAATGTCGCGCACGCTTCCGCCGATGTCGGCCTCAAGGGCGCCCGCATCGGCAGGCAAGCTGTTCAGACTGTGGAAGCGGAAGAAGGCAGCCAGCCCAGCCACCAGCGCGAAGGCGGCAACCGCCAGAGCGAGAGAGAGAGGTTGCTGACGCAGGCTCGCCGGGAGACGACGCAGCCTCTCCCAGAGCGACGGCACCGATGGCTCAGCCGGCTGCCACCAGACCGCGACAAAGAGGACAATGGCCAGACCCCACAGTATCACGCCCTGAGCGCTGAAGCGGTCGAACTCGCTGAGGGAGTAGGCCATGAGGGTGAAGACGGCAGCGCAAGGGACCGCCAGCAGCCGCCGGCGCGACCACTCACGCGGCGCGCCATTGGCCGGTGCACGGACCTCTTCCTCCGTGATCAGGGGACGGTAGCGCGCGACTACAGCACTCCCCACAGCGAGCCCCACGCCTGCAAGTAGCAGCAGCAGTGTCTTGAAGGAGAAGTGACGGGCGCTGAGATCGAACTGCGCCCAGAAGACCAGCGCTATGCCCAACGTGGCCAGCAAAGCGCTGCGAAACGGCCTCAACTCGCTGCCTATCCGCCGGATACGCGCTTCAGAACTTAGAGGGGCCGGGGCCGATGTTTCCATACCTAACCGTGTAACGCAGAGCTTAGTCGCCGGATTACACCAGCGTCAACAGTGTGTCAAGTACGGGAGGAGACGAAGCTTCTGGCTGCCCTGCTGGGCGCGCAGGCCTATGCGTCCAAGGCACACAGTGAAGGGTAAGCGAAGAGCCCAGGCCACTTCCTGCGAGCCGGGCTCTCATCGACGGACGGGGACGCGGTGGCAGGCTAAGGCTTTGCGGCTTGCTCCTGTCGCAGTCCGCCGGAAGTGAACCACGCCTGATACTCCTGCCAGCGCTCCTCAAGGCGGGCTTCCCTCAATGTGTCCAGCAGGTAGTCGGCGAACTCGGAGCCTTTGGCGCCCGTGGGCCGGCCGGTGACGACCATCTTCTTCTCGAAGGTGTCACATATCTCGAGCGCCATCTCCAGCTTTCTCCCCCGGTCCTCGTAACCGATGTGATTGACGAGCATCGCGCCGGCGCGGATGAGTCCGCTCGGGTCCGCGTACTCCACGCGTCCCTCCTCCACCATGCGCGGCGCGCTACCGTGAATAGCTTCGAACATGGCGTAGTGCCTGCCGATGTTCGCGCTGCCCGCGGTGCCGACGCCGCCCTGTAGCTCCGCCGCCTCGTCGGTCAAAATATCGCCGTAGAGGTTGGGTAGTACGACGACGCGGAAGTGGGCGCGCCGCTTCGGATCGACGAGCTTGGCCGGTATTATGTCAATATACCAGTCGTCCCACTCGATATCCGGGTAGTCGGCGGCAATCCTCTTCGCCGTCTCGAGGAACTTGCCGTCCGTAGCCTTGATGACGTTCGCCTTAGTTACGACCGTCACGCGCTCTTTGCCATGCTTCCGGGCGTAATCGAACGCCATCGCGATGATGCGATCGCTCCCCTGGCTCGTCACGGCCGTGAAATCGAAGGCGAGGTCGTCGGTGACGTGGATCCCACGACTGCCCATGACGTAGGCGCCTTCGGTATTCTCCCGGAAGAACGTCCAGTCGATCCCCTGAGACGGGATCTTGACCGGCCGCACGTTGGCAAAGAGGTCCAAGGCGCGTCGCATGGCGACGTTGGCGCTCTCGATGTTGGGCCAGGGATCGCCGGCGCGCGGCGTCGTCGTCGGCCCCTTGAGGATGACGTGACACTGTTTCAGCTCTTCGAGCACGTCGTCCGGGATCGCCTTGAACTGAGCGGCGCGGTTCTCTATCGTCAAGCCCTCGATCACGCGGAAGACTACTTCACCCTTTCTGACCTCGGGTTCCAGGAGGAACTCAAGGACGCGATGTGACTCGCGGGAGATGTAGGGCCCGATGCCGTCGCCGCCGCAAACGCCGATGACCAGCGGCTTGATCGTCGAGTAGTCGATCCAGCCGTTGTCGGCCTTCATGCGCTCGATGCGTGTGAGCTGTTCTTCTACGAGAGCTGCGAAGTGCTCCTTCGCGCGTTCTATTGCTTGCTTATCCATATCTTTCCTGTGCTAGCGCGGTCCTGGCTCTACCGCTGGATGCGTTTGGGGGCCGTATCCGAGGCCCCTGAATGAGACAATGTGGTGGCAGCGGAGGGATTTGAACCCCCGACCAAGGGCTTATGAGTCCCCTGCTCTACCGCTGAGCTACGCTGCCGGCGAGTCGATGATAGCAAAGGCGTCTTTAGGGTGTCAAACCTGCGGCGCCTTCAGAGGTCTCTCGCGGTGTTGCGTTT
>DATLAX010000084.1:0-12759 GCA_035527215.1 Dehalococcoidia bacterium | reverse complement strand
ATCGGAGGTGCCGAGGCTCGTTATGCCCCAGGCTGCTGCGGAAACCGCCAGCGCCAGCAGGCCGATGATGCCGACAAGCGCCCCCTTTGACCTGATGCCATCGCTTTTCATCTCGGTTTCCTCCTCAAGATGCCCCCCTTTCCCTCGGCACCAGCGGAAGAGGCCGGGGCGTCGTTGGCACCCGCGCTGTTGAGCGATGTCAGCACCGCATCCGACTTCCACTTCTGCGCCTCGCCTAGCGCAAGGTGGTAGGCCTCCCGCAGAGTAGTCGGCTGCGCCTGTCGGCGTTAGCACCATACGCCTTAGTGATTTCATGAACGTCGCTCATGAGCGTATGGTGACGTCGTCCACGATCATACAGCGTGTCCGCCGTTTGTCAAGAACGGCGTTGGAGACTTATCGCCGGTAGACATAACAGGAAAGCGGCAGCGTCGGGGCTACTCCCTGGCCACCGCGAGGAGGATGCCGGAGGTCAGCACCCACAGCAAGATGTCCGCCATTAGCGGCATGTCCTTTAGCAGGACCTCTTCCGGACTGCCGCCTTCGCCGCGGGCGTGCACGAGGTACAGGTAGCGGAAGATGCCGTAGAGCACGAACGGTATCGTCAGCATCATCGAGTGGTTCGCGGGCAGCGCCGGCGCCGTGAACGTGTACAGCCCGTACGCCACCAGCGTCGACGCCGTCACTATCGACGCCATCTGGTCGAGCAGCGGCGTCGTGTACTCCTCGAGTATCGGCCGGTGCTCGTTGGCGTCCTCTTTCAGCAGCACGATCTCCGCGCGGCGCTTGTTGATCGCCAGGAAGAGCGCGCCCAGCGCCGTCACGGCGTAGAGCCAGGGCGAAATCGGCACGTCGATGACCAGCGCCCCCGCCATCGCCCGCAGCACGAAGCCGGTGGCGATGATCATCAGGTCCAGCAGCACGACGTGCTTCAGGTAGTACGAGTAAGCCAGCATCATCGCTATGTAGACGGCGATGACGGCGCCGACCCGCCACTCCAACGCGAAGCCGCCCGCAAGCCCAACGACGATAAGGAAAGCCGCCGCGATGAGCGCCGTTCGCACCGACAGCCGCCCGGCGGCGATGGGACGCGTCCGCTTCCTGGGGTGGAGCTGGTCGCTCTCGCGGTCGCGCACGTCGTTGATGAGGTAGTCGGCGCCGCAGACCATGCAGAAGAGGGCGAAGGTCGCCGTCGCCTTGCCGATGAGCGGCAGCCAGCCCTCGGGCTCGCTGAGGTGCCACGTCTCGCCGAGCGAAAAGATGAACGCCATGAAGACAAGGACGTTCTTCGTCCACTGCTTGGGGCGCATGGAGATGATGACGGCGAGCGCCGTGGAAAGGAAACCTGCCGCGCCGACGCCGGCCAGGCGAGAGGGAAGCGGCACGGCTTCGTCGGACAGGAGCGGCTCGCTATCTGCCATGATTCTCGATGATAAGGGCTCCGATCCAGCCGGTCAATCGAAGCGCTTGCGGCGCGCTTCCTTGACTCTCTTATCGACTATCACTATCCTTTCCTGACGTGACGGGGAAAAGCCGTCTCGATGTTCTTGTGGTCCAGCGCGGCCTGGCCGAAAGCCGGGAGAAGGCCCGCGCGCTGATACTGGCGGGCGCCGTTCTCGTCGAAGGGCAGCCCGCCCCGAAGGCCGGGACGCTCGTCGCCGGCGACGCGGCCGTCGAAGTCGTCGCCGGGCCGCGGTACGTGAGCCGCGGCGGCGAAAAGCTGGCCGGCGCCCTGGCCGTCTTCGGTCTCGACGTCACGGGTCTCGTCGCCATCGACGTCGGCGCATCGACCGGCGGCTTCACTGACTGCCTGCTGCGCAGCGGCGCCGCGCGCGTCTACGCCATCGACGTCGGGTACGGGCTGATCGACTACCGCCTGCGACAGGACCCACGCGTGACAGTCCTGGAGCGTGTTAACATAAGATATCTGGAGTCTCTGCCGGAAGCGGGCGACATCGCCACGGTCGACGTGTCATTCATCTCCCTGGAGAAGGTGATACCAGTCGTGGCAGGGCTGCTTGAGCCGGGAGGGCGCATCGTCGCCCTCGTGAAGCCGCAGTTCCAGGCGAAGCGACGGGAGGTCGGCAAGAAGGGCGTCGTGCGCGACCCGCAGGTGCACGCCGCCGTGCTGGGCCGCATCGTCGCCTGGGGCGCGGGCCAAAGGCTGCGACTCCTCGGGTTGACGGCGTCGCCCCTTCGCGGGCCGGCGGGCAACAGGGAGTTCTTCGTGCTATGGCGCGTCGCGGAGGCGGCGTCGCGAGAGGACGGCCGGTGAACAAGATCGGCATCATCCACCACCCCCAGATGGCCGAGGCGCGCGCCCTGGCCGGCGCCTTGCGCTCGGCGGCGTCGCGCGAAGTGCGCGAGGTGTGGGTCAGCGAAGCCTGGGATGAGGAGAACACCAGGAAGAACGTCCCGGGGACCGATCTCCTCATCTCCATCGGCGGCGACGGCACCGTGCTACGCGCTGCTCGGCTCGTGGTGCCCCACGACGTCCTGCTCCTCGGCATCAACCTGGGACGCCTCGGCTTCCTCACGGAGCTGCGCGATGGCGACGAGACGGTACAGCGCCTGCCCGGCATCCTGGCCGGCAACTGGCACGTCGAGGAGAGGGCGATGCTGCACGTCCAGGTCCTCGATTCCCGCCGGGGCCGCGTGCTGCACGGCGCCCAGCCGTATCTGCACGCCCTGAACGACATCGTTGTCGGCCGCGACGTTCTGGGCCGCACGATCCTCGTTAGCGCCTTCATCGATGGCAGTCTCGTCGCGGACTACCGCGCCGACGGCGTCATCGTCGCCACCGCTACCGGCAGCACCGCTTACAGCCAGGCGATTGGCGGGCCCATACTCCACCCGGAGGCGAAGGAGATGGTGCTGATACCGCTGGCGCCGCACCTGGGCCAAACAAACCCGCTCGTGCTGCCCGCGCCCTCCGTCGTCGACCTCGCGCTCGCCCCCGAGCATGTCGCCGCCCTGAGCATCGACGGCGAGAGCAGGATCGACCTCGAAGCCGGCCACGTCGTGTGTGTTACCATGAGCCCGCACGTTGCCCGTTTCGTGCGTCTGTTCGACTCGCCCGGCTTCTACGAGCGCGTCGCGGTACGATTGCGCTGGCGACGCGGCTCCAGCGATGGTGAGGGGAAGCACCCTCCAGCGGACTACATGGAGGATCGCGACGGTTTTGCACAGCGGTCAGAGGACGGCTGAGATGCGTGGCGAGACTGCGAGAGGCCGGACAGGCAGCATGCAAGACCTGCGGGCGGAAAAGGCCACTGTTGCCGATGTCGCCAAGATGGCGGAGTTGGTCAACAGCTTCGCCGGGAAGGGAGAGATGCTGCCGCGCACGCTCGGCGAACTCTACGAGACGCTGCGCGACTTCTTCGTCGTCCGCCGTGAGGGCGAAGTCGTGGCCTGCGCGGCGCTTCACATCACATGGGACGACCTGGCGGAGGTCCGCTCGCTCGCAGTGAGCGATGAGACACAGGCGCAGGGACTCGGATCGCTGCTCGTGCAGGCGTGCCTCGACGAAGCGCGGCGGCTCGGGCTAAATCGCGTCTTCGCCCTGACGATGAAGCCCGGCTTCTTCGAGAGGCTCGGGTTCGTTCAAGCCGACGTCATGACGCTGTCGCGCAAAGTGTGGAACGAGTGCTACCGTTGCCCCAAGTTCATGAGCTGCGATGAGCTAGCCATGGTCGTCGACGTCTAGCCGTAGTCCATAGCAGAAAGGCGCTCTCATGCGTGACGATGAGCCGGAGCCGCCAGCCCCGCGTGTCCTGAGCAGCCAGCGCCCGTTCAGGGGGAACCTGATCAACGTGCGCGTCGACACCGTCGAGACGGCCGGCGGCACGGGTATGCGGGAGGTCGTCGAGCACCCGGGCGCGGTCCTCCTTATTGCGATGGACGACTATGAGAACGTCTTCCTGGTGCGGCAGTACCGCCACCCGGTGGGACGCGTCCTCCTGGAGCTGCCCGCTGGCACAATCGACGAGGGCGAGCAGCCGGAAGTTTGCGCTGTGCGCGAGCTGCGGGAGGAGACAGGGTTCCGGCCGCGTTCCATCGAGAGTCTGGGCGGCTTCTTCCTCAGCCCTGGCTACTCCAACGAGTACATCCACCTCTTTCTCGCGACCGGCGTGGAAGAGGCGCCCCTCGAAACAGGCGACGAGGAGGACCTGCGCGCCCTGCGCATTCCTTTCGACGAGGCGTTGCGCCTTATCGACAGCGGCGAGATCCGTGACGCCAAGTCGATAGCGGCGCTTCTGCTCTTCGCGCGACGGCGCGGAATCGCTTAGAGCTGCGTGGTGTCTCGCCCGCGAGCGCGATCAGCGCACCTTGCACTGCCGTAGCGGGTAATCGATGCGAGTTCGACGCAACATCATGCGTCTGTTCATTGCGCGGCGTGGTGCCTGCGTTCGCCGGAGGCGAACGCAACCCCGAGGCGCATCAACACCCTGGCATCTAAGCCGGCTTTGTCCTACCATGAACGCGTTCCGCGTCGTTGAGCCCCAGGTCGCCTCGTCTTCGATTCCGGCGGCCGTCTAGAGAGCCGGAGCGGCAATGCATGATGTCCTCGTCATAGGAGCGGGTCTCGCCGGGATGCGCGCCGCCCTCGAAGTAGCGCGCGCGGGCGTCGACGTCGCCCTCCTAAGCAAAGTCTACCCCCTGCGCAGCCACTCCGTCGCCGCTCAGGGCGGCATCAACGCCGCTCTCGGCGATGACGACTCCTGGGAGAATCACGCCTACGACACCATCAAGGGCAGCGACTACCTCGGCGACCAGGACGCCATCGAGGCCATGTGCCGCGAGGCGCCCGACGACATCGTCGAGCTGGAGCACATGGGCACCGTCTTCGACCGTAAGCCGGACGGGCGCATCGCCCAGCGGCCATTCGGCGGCGCCGGCTTCCCCCGCACCTGCTACGTCGCCGACATCACCGGACAGGCGCTCCTCCACGTCCTGCACGAACAGACCCTCAAGCTCAACGTCCGCACCTACGACGAGTGGTTCGTCACCTCGCTCGTCGTCGATGGCGGGCGCTGCCGCGGCGCCGTCGCCATCAACATGCGCACCGGCGAGATGCAGGCGTTGCCGGCGAAGGCCGTCGTGCTGGCCGCCGGCGGCTTCGGACGCATCTATACGCCGACCTCCAACTCCCTGATTTCCACCGGCGACGGCCATGCCCTGGCCTACCGCGCCGGGGTGCCCCTCATGGACATGGAGTTCGTCCAGTTCCACCCGACCACCCTCAAGGAGAGCGGCGTCCTCATCACCGAAGGGGCCCGCGGCGAAGGCGGCTACATCCTCAATGCCGAGGGCGAGCGCTTCATGACCCGCTACGCGCCCAACAAGATGGAACTGGCCGCCCGCGACGTCGTCTCCCGCGCCGAGCAGACCGAGATCGACGAGGGCCGCGGCGTCGACGGTTGCGTTCTCCTCGACCTGCGCCACCTCGGCAAGCAGAAGATCAACGAGCGCCTCTTCCAGATCCGCGAGCTCGCGCTCGACCTCACCAACACCGACTTCGTCTCCGCTCCCGTGCCCGTACGGCCCGGCATGCACTACGCCATGGGCGGTGTCAAGACTGACGCGAACGGCGCTACGCCCATGGAAGGACTCTTCGCCTGCGGCGAGTGCGCCTGCGTCAGCGTCCACGGGGCGAACCGCCTCGGCGGCAACTCTTTGCTCGAGACCATCACATTCGGGCGGCATGCGGGAAAGGCGGCGGGCGAGTACGCCGCGACTCAGCCGGCGCCGTCACTGCCGGAATCCGCGACGACGCCGGACGCGGAAACGATCGACGGACTGCTCGCGCGGCCGTCGAACGGCGAGCGCATGGCCGGCCTTCGCGCCGAGATGGGCACGGCCATGAACAAGGGCGTCGGCATCTTCCGCACCCGCGAGGGGATGGCGGATGCCCTGGCAACGGTGCGCGACCTCAAGGAACGGTGGCGGAGAGTGCCGGTCCAGAACAAGGGCAAAGTGTTCAACTTCGAGCTCCTGTCCGTCATCGAGCTCGGTTTCATGCTTGACCTGGCGGAGGTGATCGCATCCGGCGCCCTCCAGCGCGAGGAGAGCCGTGGCGCCCACTCGAGGCGCGACTTCCCGGAGCGCGACGACGCCGCCTGGATGAAGCACACTCTCGCTTACCGGACGCCGGAGGGGCCGCGCCTCGACTACGCTCCGGTCGCGAAGACGCACTGGGAGCCGGAGAAGAGGGTCTACTAGTGGAAGCGAAGCTGAGAGTACGTCGCTACGACCCGTCGGGCAACGAATGCGCCGAGTACCAGTTGTACACCATCGAAATGCCGCAGTCGGCGACGGTGCTCGATGCGCTCCTTGCGACGCGCGAGAGCATCGACGGCTCGCTCGCCTTCCGCTGCGCCTGCCGGAGCGCTATCTGCGGCTCCTGCGCCATGCGCATCAACGGCGAGTCGCGTCTCGCCTGCAAGACGAAGATAGTCGAGGCGGCGCCGCGCGGCCAGACGGTCACGCTTGAGCCTCTGGCCAACTTGCCGACGCTGAAGGACCTCGTCGCCGACATGGGGCCGTTCTACGACAAGATGCGCGCCATCGTGCCCTGGCTGGCCACCGATCCGTCAAAGCGGGCGCCCGTGCGCGAGTACCTCGTCGATGCCGCGCGCTCGACGAAGCTCTCGCAGTTCGCCGCCTGCATCCAGTGTGGTGCCTGCTACTCCGCCTGCCCCATCGTCGCCCTCGACGACAGCTACCTGGGGCCGGCGGCCCTGGCGAAGGCGTACCGCTACTGCCACGACCCCCGCGACGGCGCGAAGGGCGAACGGCTGTCGCGGCTGGCACACGAGCAGGGACTCTGGCGCTGCCACACGATATTCAGTTGCACCGAGCAGTGCCCCAAGGGCGTCAACCCGACGGAAGCGATCCAGAACCTCAAGAAGATGGCGCTCTTGAAGCGACTACGGTTGCTGCGTTGAACGAGGTCTCGGTAGGGTAGACGGATGTACAAGCCAGCGGACGCGCAGTTCCAGGCAAGGGCCATGCGGGCCGGCACGGCGGCGTGGATCCTCCAGCGCCTGTCGGGCCTGTTCCTCACCGTCTACTTGATTACCCACCTCATCGTCATCGGAACGGTGGTGCAGGGGGAGGACTCGTTCGACCGCCTCCTCTCGAACTTCGAAAAGACGCCGTTCCTCGTGCTCGACGCCGGTCTGGTGGGCGTAGTCGCGTTCCACGGACTCAACGGCCTGCGGCTTATCCTGCTCGATTTCGCCGTGGGGCTGCGGTACCAGAAGGCGTTGTTCTGGGCGTCGTTTGCGGTTTCGGTCGGCGTATTCGCGGCGATGGTCGTCGCGGTGCGCAACCTTCTGTAGTCGAAGAAGAAATGTAGGGGAAGACTGTAGGGGAGGACTTCAGTCCTCCCGCGAGACAGGCGATGACACAAGCTACGAGAACCGAAGAAGAGGCCGGGCTGACAACGCCCTGGTCGTTCGTCGGCTCCGGCTTCTGGGCCTGGCTGCTCCAGCGGGTGACGGCCATAGGGCTCGTCGTCCTGCTGCCGCTGCACATTGTCATCAACCACCTGGCCAACATCTCGGAGGTCGAAGAGGGCATTCTGCCTGGCCTCGTCGTCTTCTCCGACGTCGTCGAGCGCTTCGAATCGCCCGCCTACTGGGTCGTCGACCTGCTGCTGCTATCCTTCGTCCTCTACCACGGCCTGAACGGCGTTCGCAACGTGGCGATGGACTACGGCCTGCGCGGAGTCGGAGAGAAGATCGTGACGGGCGCGCTGTCGCTTCTGGGTGTTGCCGCGTTCGCTTTCGGAGTGATCGCGCTCGCGGCCTTCATCGACTAGATGCGATCGCGAGGAATGTAGAGGAGGGCTTTAGCCCTCCACGTCACCGTTCAGTCGCCGCCGCCGTTGGATTCCTCGGCGTCCTCTCCCACCGGCACGTAGCTCCCCAGACGGTCGCGACGCTGGTAGCGTGCCTTCCCCTGCTCCAGGAGGTCGTCGCCGTACACGTCGTTGACGACGACGGCGGGGAAATCCTCGACTTCGAGCCGTCGCACCGCCTCCGTGCCCAATTCCTCGTAGGCCACGACTTCGGCGCTCTTGACGCGCTTCGACAGCAGCGCCCCCGTGCCACCGACGGCCAGGAAATACACCGCCTTGTGCTTCTTGAAGGCGTCTCGCACCGTGCGGTCGCGCCCGCCCTTGCCGATGGCCCCCTTCAGGCCGTGCTCCAGCAGCCGCGGCGTGTACGGATTGAGGCGCATCGACGTCGTCGGGCCCGCGGCGCCGATCACCCGCCCTGGACGCGCCGGAGCCGGCCCCACGTAGTAGATGACCTGGCCGCGGATGTCGAAGGGCAGTGGCTCGCCCTTGTCCAGCGCCTCGATTATGCGCTTATGGGCGGCGTCGCGGGCGGTGTAGATGACGCCGGTGAGGCGCACGTGATCGCCGGTGTGCAGCCTTTCGATTGTCTCGTCGGTCAGTGGCAGTCGGACGTCGATACTCACGGCGGTCTCTCCTAAAGCTCCGCTTCCTTGATGCGGGCGCTGTGACACTGCATGTTTACCGCGACCGGCAGGGCGGTGATGTGCGTCGGGAACGTCTCCACGTGCACCGCGAGGGCCGTGTTCGTGCCGCCGACCGCCTGCGGACCCAGCCCCAGCGCGTTCACCTTATCCAGCAGCTCGCGCTCCAGGTCCGCGGTCTCGGCGTCCGGGTTCGACGAGCCGACGCGGCGCGTGATAGCCTTCTTGGCTAGCACCATGCAGTACTCCGCGCTTCCGCCGATGCCGACGCCGACGACGAGCGGCGGGCAGGGATTGCCGCTCGCCTCCTCGACCGCGCGCAGCACGAAGTTGACGATTCCCTCGCGCCCCTGGCCCGGCAGCAGGATAGTCATGCGGCTCATGTTCTCGCAGCCGCCGCCCTTCGGCACCGTCTTGACGCGGAGCCGGTCGCCGGGAACGAGATCGACGTGGATGACGGCGGGCGTATTGTCGCCGGTGTTCTTGCGGGCCGAGAACGGCTGCGTGACCATCGACTTTCGCAGGTAGCCCTCCGTGTAGCCCTTCGCGACCCCGCGGTTGACGGCGTCCTCCAGCGTTCCCCCGACGATGTGTGCGTCCTGGCCGATCTCGACGAAGACGACGGATGTGCCGGTGTCTTGGCAGAGAGGGATCATCTCGGCGGAGGCCAGCTTGGCGTTCTCCAGGATCTCCTCCAGGATCTGCCGGCCGAGCGGCGACTCCTCGCTGTCGCGGGCGCGTTCGAGAGCCGCGACGACGTCGTCGGGCAGGTTGTGCGCGGCGTCGACAAACAGCTCTGCCACCTTCTCGCTGATTTGATCGACGTGGATGTCTCTCACAGGCTAACCCTTCTCTCTAGGCGTCGTCGCTCCTACAGCCCCGTCACCTTCGTCACCTCACGGACCGACGCCGCCGACCGCTCGAACATCTCCCGCTCATCGTCCGTCAGCTTGATCTCGATGATCTGCTCCACGCCGCGCGCGCCCAGCTTCACCGGCACCCCCATGAAGACGTCGCTGATGCCGAACTCACCTTCCAGGTACACCGAGCAGGGGAGCACGCGCTTGCGGTCCAGGAGCACCGATTCCACCATCTGGATCGTCGCCGCCGCCGGCGCGTAATAGGCGCTGCCCGTCTTGAGCAGGTTCACGATCTCGCCGCCGCCCTTCCGCGTGCGCTCCACCAGCACCGCGATGCGGTCGACAGGCATCAGCTCGGAGATTGGGATGCCGCAGACGGTTGTGTGGCGGACGAGCGGCACCATGCCGTCGCCGTGGCCGCCGAGCACGTACGCCTGCACGTCCTCCATCGACACGTCGAGCTCGCGGGCGATGAACGAGCGGAAGCGCGCGGCGTCCAGCACGCCCGACTGCCCGAACACGCGCTCTCGCGGGAAGCCGCTGATCTTCTTGACCACGTAGCACATCACGTCCAGCGGGTTCACGAAGACGATGATGATCGCGTTCGGCGAATGCTTGACCGCCTGCTCCGTGACCGACTTGACGATCTCCGTGTTCGCCGTCACCAGGTCGTCGCGGCTCATGCCCGGCCGGCGCGGCTTGCCCGACGTGATTACGACGATGTCCGATCCCGCCGTGTCCTTCCAGTCGTTCGAGCCGGCGATGCGGCTGTCGAAGCCGATGACGGGCCCCGCCTGCGATATGTCGAGCGCCTTCCCCTGCGGTACGCCCTCGACCACGTCGAGCAGGACGATATCGGCGAATCCTTTCGGGGCAAGCTCGCGGGCCATGGCGCCGCCGGTCTGCCCGGCCCCAACAATAGTCACTTTACTGCGCAACTGAGGCCTCCCTTTCCATTTCGTGCCTTCGTAGGTCGGGCGTCTCGCCCGATTGCCCTTCGCGACGCATCGGCGGGCAAGATGCCTGCCCTACGCGAGAGAGTACTGAGAGGGCGTTCTCGCTATCCCTGCAACGACTTCACATAACTCAGACGGCCGCCCGCCAGCACGATCTTCGCCTGCTGCGGCGATAGTCCGTGTCGCGCCTCGAACTCGTAGCCGCGCGTGCTGTTGCTGACTCGCACGCTCTCGCCGTCTTGGATCGCGTCGCGCACCGCAACGACCTCGAGCTCGTCGCCCTGAGCGATGCGGTCGTAATCGCGCTCGTCGACGAACGTCAGCGGCAGGATACCGAAGTTCACCAGGTTGGCGCGATGAATGCGGGCGAACGACTTCGCCAGCACCGCCTTCAGCCCCAGGTACATCGGCGCCAGCGCCGCGTGCTCACGACTCGATCCTTGCCCGTAGTTGCTGCCCGCCACGACGATGGAGCTGCCGGCGTCTTTCGCCCGTCTAGCGAAGCCGGCGTCGACCTGCTCGAAGACGTGCTCCGCCATCGCCGGAATGTTGGAGCGCAGCGGCAGCAGCTTCGAGCCTGCGGGCAGGATGTGGTCTGTCGTAATATCGTCCGCGACCTTGAGGATCACCGTCGCCCGCAGCGTGTCCGGCAGCGGCTCGCCACGCGGCAGCGGCTTGATGTTGGGGCCGCGAACAACCTTGACGTCCTCCGCTCTTTCCGGCGGCGCGATGATCATGCGGTCGTCCACCTTGAACTCGACCGGCAGCGCGATGCGCGGTGCCTCGCCGAGGTCGCGCGGATCGGTGATGACGCCCGTCAGCGCCGACGCCGCCGCGACGAGCGGACTGCACAGGTAGACGCGGTCCCCGCTGGTGCCGCTTCGACCCGGGAAGTTGCGATTGAACGTCCGCAGCGAAACCGTGTCCGTCGCCGGCGACTGCCCCATGCCGATGCACGGCCCGCAGGACGACTCCAGCACCCGAAAGCCGGACGCGATCAGGTCCGCCAGGCCGCCGTTCTCCGCCAGCATCAGCATCACCTGCCGCGTGCCCGGGTTCACGGCGCCGCTCACGTTCGGCGACACGATCCTGCCCTTCACAATCGCCGCCACCGTCATCAGGTCGAGGTACGACGAGTTCGTGCAACTGCCGATCACCACCTGCGCCACCTCCGTGCCCGCGACCTCGCGCACCGGCACGACGCCGTCGGGGCTCGACGGCAGGGCGATCAGCGGCTCCAGCGCGCCGAGGTCGACCTCGATTACATCGTCGTATTCGGCATCGGTGTCGGCCGAGAGCGGCTTCCAGGCCTCTTCGCGCTTCTGGGCGCGCAGGTACTCGCGCGTCCGCTCGTCGCTGGGGAAGATGGAGCCGGTCGCGCCGAGCTCCGCGCCCATGTTCGTGATCGTGGCGCGCTCCGGCACGCTCAGTCTTGCGACGCCTTCGCCGCCGTACTCGAAGACACAGCCGACGCCGCCCTTCACCGTCAGGCGGCGCAGCATCTCCAGGATAACGTCCTTCGCCGATACCCACGGCGGCAAACGACCCTTCAGCTCGACGCGCACGACCCGCGGCATCACCAGGTGGAACGGCTCGCCGGCCATAGCCATCGCCACGTCGAGCCCGCCCGCGCCGATTGCCAGCATGCCCGCGCCGCCGCACATCGGCGTGTGACTGTCAGAGCCGAGGAGCGTCTCGCCGGGGGCGCTGAATCGCTCCAGGTGCACCTGGTGACAGATGCCGTTGCCCGCCCGTGAGAAGTAGATGCCGTGCCCGGCGGCGAAGCTCTGCAGGAAGCGGTGGTCGTCGGCGTTCTCGAAGCCCGTCTGGAGCATGTTGTGGTCGACATAACTGACAGACAGCCTCGTGCGCACGTGCGCGATGCCCATCGCCTCGAACTGGAGATAGGCCATCGTGCCCGTCGCGTCCTGCGTCAGCGTCTGGTCGATGCGCAGCGCGATCTCGCTGCCGGCGACGGGCTCGCCGTCGACCAGGTGCTCCTCGATGATCTTCCGGGTCAGGCTCTTGCCCACTGACTGGCTCCGAATGGGGGTATGGATGCTCCAGAGCCGATTATACGGCGAGGACTCTCTTAGCCCAACTCGACGGCAGCCGCGCCTGCACCGTCTCGCTGCCGCTCTTTCGAGCTAATGACCTTCTTCCCACGTCCCGCCCCAGAACCGTGATCGACGAAGCCGAAGCTGTGCTCCCGGGAGTGATTCGACTGCTAGGTTCAGTTGCCGGCGGGATACGCCTTCATCACCGCGTCGTACTCCGGGTCGGGGCCCAGGTCCGCCATCGTCTTCTCGACGGCTTCGGTGGGCGACAGGTGGTCCTTCACCATGTACTCGAGCAACCGCTCCGTCGCCGCGTCGGTGTGTTGCGGCGACACGGTGTCGCTCCAGCCGACGACGGCCGACGCGCCTCTGTGGACA
>DATLAX010000083.1:0-9561 GCA_035527215.1 Dehalococcoidia bacterium | reverse complement strand
AACGAGTGCTGCGGGGTCCTCGCGGGCAAGGACGGGCGCGCTCTCAGGCTGTACCGCGCCCGAAACGCCGAGCGCAGCCCCTACCGGTTCGACATCGATTCGCGGGACCTCTATCGAATTCACAGCGAGGTCGAATCGCTGGGCTGGGAGTTCGTGGCCATCTACCACTCGCACCCCGGCGGCGAGGCGTACCCGTCGCCGACAGACGTGGCGATGGCGCGCACGGCCGGCCCGGGCGAGGCCGTCGACCTCTGGCCCGGCGCCCTGTACCTCATCGTTTCGCTCGCCGCTCCCGGCGGCCCGCAGATAAGGGCGTTCCGTCTGGAGGCGGGCGCCGTCTCCGAGGAAGCCGTCAATCTCGTCGATTAACCCTCATTTACCTCTCTCTTGAGGCCGCAGCGCCCTCAGCCCCGGCATCCGGCTACCGATAATGGCGGTAGGATGTCCGCGCCCAAAACACCAACGACGAGGAATCGGGAGCGAGTCCCGGGGGACAGCCGGCGGAAGACCGCCGGCACGCGTCACCTGTTCCCGATAGTACGGCGGAGGTGCTCGTGTCTGTAGGATTAATGAGAACAGGCCAGGCTCAGATTTCGGTAAGTGCCCCACGGGGGAATACTGGTTTGCGCCGCTCGCGCCGCCCCGTCGACCTTCAGCGGTCGCTGGATGCCGCTGTCAGGCTCGCGGCGCAGATAATCGGCGGCGACGTGGCTGCAATTGCCCTGGCGGACGATGACGGGTACCTGACGATCCGTAGCCAGATCGGAATGCCGAAGGGTAGCTACGCGCGGTGGCGCAAAACCTGGAATGAAGCTCCTATCCGCGAACTCCGCGAGACAAGACGGCGCTACGTCTGCTCCGACATCAGGGAAGGCGGCATTTTCAGAGAAAGCGTGGCGACCCGATTGGCTCTGCGAGGGCTGGCAGTACAGCCGCTTCGCCGGGGGCAGACGCTGATCGGCTTCCTGGCGATCGGCTACAAAGAAGTGCACAAGTTTTCGCGTCAGGAACTGCGTCTGGCGAGGCTGCTGGCCAGCTACGCATCCATTGCCATCGAGACGGCAGCGCTCTACGAACGGGAACGCCACGAGCGCAAGCGCTCCGACGCCCTCCTCGACGCCAGCGCGCCGAGACCCGGGCTTGCCCTGAAGACCGTTCTGACCAAGCTCTGCCGCTCGGCATTGAAGTTGAGCGTTGCCGAGCGGTGCGCAGTATTCCTGCTCAGCGAAGACCGTCGAGGTATCGAAGCGGGCTTCGCGCTCGGCGGCGAGATGCCCCCCAGATGGGAAACCTTCAACGACGCCCAGGTCAGCGAATTCGCAACGGCCGACGCGCTCAGGGTCATGAGCGAGCGCAGAAAGCCGATCATCCAAGAACACGTTCCCGGCTCGGGATTGCTGCCGACGGCGTGGGTGGAGCGCTTCAAAGTCAAGTCGCTTGCCTCCTATCCCCTCGTGCACCGCCGGAAGCCGGTCGGCATAATAGTGGCTTACACCTCCCGTGACTACGTCGCTTTCCCGCAGGGAGAGATCGCTACCCTGACGGCCGTCGCCAAGCGGGCGGCCATCCGCATCGAGAACGCGCGCCTCTATGAGCGCGAACAGCGCGAGCGGCAACGCAGCGAAACGTTGACGACTATGCTCGCTGCCGCTACCTCCACGCTCAGCCTCCGCGAGGTCCTCTCCAACGTGTGCCAGGCAACGCTAACGCTGACCGTGGGTGATGCGGTGAGCATCTTCCTTGTGGACGACGCCACCGGCGGGTCTATGCCGATGATGGCGGCCGGCCGGCGGCAGCATGGAACGCTAAGGAAATTCCTCGACGCGCCACCGGATGCGACCGCCGACCCGGAATCAGTCCGTTTCATCCGCGCCATCGCAAAGCGGAAGAGGCCTCTTTTCATCGAGGATGCAGCTTTGTCGCCGCTCGTCGGCTCCTGGTGGGTCGAGACCTTCGGCCTCAAGTCGATCGTTGTATATCCGCTCAAAGTGAAGGGCAAGGCCATCGGAGCGATGACCGTGGACACGGCGAGCGATCAGGTGCGCTTCCCCCGTGAAGAGGTCGCCACGCTGTCAGCGGTCGCCAGGCAGGTGGCCGTCATCATCGAGAACGCGCGCCTCTATGAGCGGGAACAGCATCAACGGGAGCGCAGCGAGAAGCTGGCGAAGGTGCTGGCGGCGGCTTCTTCTACTCTCAGCATCCGCCAGGTGTGCGCCCGAGTCTGCGAGGCGGCGCTCAAGCTGACTGTCGGCGACACCGTCGCCATCTTCCTCCACGGCGAAGACAATCACGGTTACGTGCCCGTCAGCGCAGTGAGCCACGGCAGCCCTGAGAAACTGAAGACGTTCTTGAACCCGCCGCCGGAGATCCAATCGAGCCCTGATCTTACGCGCTTCGACCGCTTTCTGGCGACGCGACGGAAGCCCTTTGTCATCGAGGACGCAGTAGCCTCACCACACACCAACGATTGGTGGGTAGCCAACTTTGGCCTCAAGTCTCTCGTGTACTATCCCCTCAGAGCCAAGGGCAAGATGATCGGCTTCATGAGCGTGGTGGCAGTGGAGGAGAAGCGGAAATTCTCCCATGAGGAGATCGATACGCTGGCCGCGGTTGCCGAACAGGCGGCGGTCATCATTGAGAACGCCCGTCTCTTCGAACGGGAGCAGCGCCAGCATCAGCGCGCCGAGGCGCTGGTTGACGTGCTGACGGCCGCCGGCTCCACCCTCAGCATGAAGGAGGTGCTGACCAAGGTCTGCCAGGCGGTGGTCAATATCACCGTGGGCGACCGCTGCAGCATCTTCATGGCGGATATCGAAGGTCGCACGTTGGAGCCCGTCATGTCCCTGGAGATTGAGGATGAGGGACTATGGGAGAGGTTCCGCAACCCTCCTCCGGGGGAAACCACAACCCGCCTGGCGGAGCATCGCCGCCTCTTTGAGACTATAACCAAGTTGGAAGACCCCATCATCATAGAGGACGCGGCGACGTCCGACCTGCTAACGCCCTGGTGGGTGGAAACCTTTGACCTAAAGTCGCTCGTGCAGTACCCCCTCAGGGTGAAGGACCGGACGATAGGACTGATGTCGGTGGACGCATTCCGAGAGCGCGTCCACTTCCCCCAAGAGGAGATCGACACGCTGGCGGCTATCGCCAAGCAGGCCGCAGGCGTCATCGAAAACACCCGCGTCTACGAGCGGGAGCAACGGCAGCATCAGCGCGCCGAAGCCCTTGTGGGCGTACTGACGACCGCAGCATCCTCTCTGGAGCTCAACAAAGTGCTCGTCAAGATCTGCCAGACCGCCGTCGACATCAGTGTTGCCGACCGCTGCAGTGTATTCGTCGTCGGCGAGGATGGGCGTCTGATGCCCATGATGTCACTCGGCGTCGAAGATCCCGAAGCGTGGGAGCGCTTTCGCAACGCTCAAGCTCTCGCTGGATCAAAAGCGTCCTCGCCTGACTTGCGCCGCTTCTACGGCGCGGTGACGAAGATCGAGAATCCTATCGTAATCGAGGACGCGTCGTCGTCGCCGCTCATACCAAAGTGGTGGCTCGATGCCTTCCAGGTCAAGTCACTCGTCCACTATCCGCTCCGGATCAAGGACAGGACTATCGGTCTGATGACCCTGGACGCTTTCCGTCAGCCGGTCCGTTTCCCCACCGAAGAGGTAGAGACCCTGGCCGCTATCGCGCGGCAGGCCGCCGTCGTCATCGAGAACGCGCGGTTGCACGAGCAACTGCAGCAGCGGGCCATAACCGACCATATCACCGGTCTATTCAACCACCGCCACATCTTCGAGCGCCTGGAAGAGGAGCTGGCGCGGGCGGCGCGCAGCAGCTCAACCTTTGCCGTGATGATGATGGACCTGGACAAGTTCAAGGACTTCAACGACACTTACGGCCATCTGCAGGGGGACGAGGCGCTTCGCTTCATCGGTCAGAAGCTGCGCGAGACTCTGCGCACAACCGATATCATCGGTCGCTACGGCGGTGACGAGTTCATGGCCATCCTCCCTGACACGACGCACGAAGAAGCGGAGGAGGCGGGGCAACGCATAATGAAAATGCTCGCGGACACGCCCTTCTCCGCGGATGACCTCGAACAGCCTGTCCCATTGGCCATAAGCATCGGCATCGCCTCCTACCCCGGCGACAGCGGTTCCCAGGAAGAACTGGTGATGCTGGCTGACACGGCGCTCTATGAGGCGAAGCGCCTGGGCGGCAAGCGCGCCCTTCCGGTGTCCACGTCGGCAACCGAGATGGCGTCCAGCCAAAGCCTGGGGTTCGACCTCCTCCAGGGCCTGCTCAACGCCGTCGCCCACAAGGACCCATACACGCGACGGCACTGCGAGGATAACGTGCGCTACGTTGACCTGATCGCAGGCCGTCTGCGCCTGACGCCGGAGGCCACGGAGTCGCTCCGCAAGGCAGCCCTCCTGCACGACGTCGGCAAGATCGCCATTCCGGACCAGACGCTCCTCAAGCCGGGACCGCTGGACAGCGGCGAGTGGGAAGTCATGCAGCAGCACGTCCGCTTCGGAGAGATGATCGTGAAGGGGATTGCCCAGATCTCCGACGCCATCGAGCCGGTGGCGACGCACCATGAGCGCTTTGACGGCAAGGGCTATCCGCGCGGCCTGAAGGGGGACGAGATACCGCCCCTGGGACGTATCCTCGCCGTGGTCGACGCTTACTCCGCTATGACGCTGGACCGGCCTTATCGCAAGGCGCTACCCGAGGAAGCGGCGATAGCGGAGCTACAAAAAGGGGCCGGCACGCAGTTCGACCCGGCAGTCGTGCTAGGTTTCCTCGATGCGCTGCAGGCGGCGCGGAGGCCGCGCCGGAAGGTCGCCTGACCGGCGTTCCCGCTTCCCTCCACAGCCGAATCTTCTCTACCGCAGCAGAGCCTCGATCTCAGGAAGAGCCGCCCGCGCCGCCTCTTCGCCTCGCCTCATGGCTATGGCCAGGTGAAACGGTGAGTTGGCGCTGATTCTGACGACATCGGGGCGGATTGTCACGTCGGCGTGCGAGCGCGCGGCTACGCACGTGAGCGTGTAGAGCAGAAAAAGCGACGATGCCGCCAGGCCAGGCCCGAAGTGTCGCACGGGCCCATCGAGAGCCTGCACCAGGCGCCGTGTCGGCGGCCGCAACGGCCGCGGCATGGCTATCGATTCTCCGAGGACCACCTGGACCACCTTTTCGGCGCCCATGCCGGCGGCCACTCGCACAGGCGCTTGCTCCCAGAAACCGCCGTCTAAGACGTACCGCCCGTCGTGCCTTACCGGCGCGGCCATCAGCGGGACGGCGATGCTGGCCTCCACGGCTCTCAGCAGCGACCCTCGACGCAGGAGCACGGGCCGTCGCTGAAACAGGTCCGATGCGACGGCTGTGAACGGGACGCGCAGATCATCGAAGGTGAGCCCGTCGAACCGCTCGTAGAACGCGCTGCCGATCGGGTTGTCCGGCGTCAGACGGAGGCGATGCTTGAAGAAAGCGACGACATCGGCGGGGGTCATGCGCCGGACGTTCGCCGCCATCTCAGCGCCCGACGCGCCTGCGGCGTAGGACGCGCCGTAGGCCGCGCCGATGCTGGACCCGGCGATGAAGTCGATGGGTATGCCGGCCTCGTCGAGCACCTTCAGCACGCCGGCGTGCGCCGTGCCCTTCGTTCCGCCGGCGCCGAGCGCCAGGCCGATGCGGGCGCGTCCTGCCGCCATCGTCGGTCCTCCCGACCGGGTAGCTCCGTTCAGCTATATGATAAACCAGATGCCGACGGTGCAGACCAATGTCCCGACGATCACCTTCGGCGTAATCCTCTCTTTGAGAAAGATGACGGCCAGGGGAAGCGTGAACAGAGGGACTGTCGCTGTCAGAACGGCGGTGCGGCTGGCGCCGATGTCCTGTATCGCCGAGACGTACAGAAGGCTGGCGATGCCCAGTCCCAGCACGCCCGCGACGGCGGCGCCGGCGAGGTCGAACAGCCGGTAGCGGCTGACCTTGAGGCCGGACGGCGAAACGACGGCGGCGGTGATGAGGATGCCGGTGACCGGCACGACTCGCATGAAGCTGGCCGCTTCGGGCCCCAGGTTGCCGGAGCCCGCCCGCAACCAGACGGTCGCCAGCGCCCAGAATAAGGGGGCGATCAGGACAAGAGCCAGCCCCGTCCGCCGGTGATATCGACCGGCTTGGCGCGCGCCTTCATCGCCGCCGACAACGCCGTCAATTGAGCCGGCTACGCGCCTCTCCGCGTCGCTCGTCAGGAACACGATGCCCAGGATTACTAGAGCCGTCCCGAAAAGCAGCTTCGTCGAGAAGCTCTCATCCAGCCAGAACCACGCCAGGAGGAAGGTCAACAACGGGTAGAAGCTCTCCGTGACGGGGACGGTTGTGCTGGCCCCCATGACGCGCAGGGCGAGGAGATAGAGGGTATCGCCGGCGGCGAATGCCAGGATGCCGGACCCGACCATCGACACCGCCGTCCGGGCGGACATCTCGCGCAGCTCGGCGGCAGCGCCGGAAGAAAAGAGGACGACGGCAAGAAAGACCGCGGCGAAGAAGGCGCGCATCGCGTTCATCGACAGGGTGCCGATGCGTCGCGTCTGGTCGGTCAGGATGATGGCGGTAAGCGCCCAGATGAACGCCGTAACCAGGGACTTCGCTTCCCCCGACAACGTTTTGCTCCTATCCAGCCGTCGGCGCCACCAGGCTTCGCGACCCCAACCGTCGGTCCTTCATCGACGGCCGGGGCTCCGCACTCACAGCTATACGATAAGCCATATGCCCAGAACACCGGTAATCGTTCCGACAACGATGCGCGGCGTCACGCGCTCGCGCAGGAAGAGCACCGCCAGCGGCAGGTTGAACAGGGGCATGGTAGAGGTGAGGATGGCCGTCCTGCCGGCGCCCGCCTCCTGCACGGCGGCGATGTAGAAGAGACTGCCGACACCTATCGCCAGAATGCCCGCCACCATGACCCACACCACGCTGCCGAATGCGAAGCGGGGCGCCGCACTTCCCTGTCCACGTAGCAGCATGGCGGGCAGGAGGAAGAGCGTCGTGCCGCCCGCGCGCAACGCGCCGGCCGCCACCGGCCCCAGGTCCCCCGATCCGGCCTTCAGCCAGGTCGTCGAAAGCGTCCAGAACAGCGTGGCCGCCATCAGCAGGAGGACGGCGCCCCGAAAACCGAAGCGGCCGCGCCCGACTTCGCCGGCAGGCGGCGCGACGACCGGCGACGCCCGCCAGAGCAGCAGGAAGATGCCCACCATGATGAGCAGGCTCCCCAGGAGAACGACCGGCGTCACCGTCTCGCCCAACCAGAGGAAGGCGACGAGGAAGGTGAGCAATGGGTAGACGCTGCTGGAGATAGGGACCGCCAGGGAAGCGCCGAGCACGCGCAGGCTGGCGAAGAAGAGGCTGTCGCCGAGGCCGATCGCCAGGATGCCCGAGCCGACCATGGCGATGACGGTGGCGGTCGAGACGGTGCGCAGCTCTCCCCCTGCTCCACCAAACGGTATCAGCAGACAGATGAAGACGACGGCGGGCACGGTGCGTATGGCGTTGAGAGTAAGGGGGCCGAGCCGCCGCACGTGCGCGGCATAGATGATGCCTGCCGCCGCCCAGAGAGCGGCCGCCAGCAGGGCCTTCGCTTCTCCGGGCAAGACAAACCCCCTTCGGCAGTCGCCGGCAGGCAGGCTGCCCTTTGTCGCCGCTTCGCTTGGTCGCTGGTGCTGCCCGCTGTGTCTTAGCCGGGAAGGGCCGGCTCTACGGGGGCGGCGCGCCTCGCCGACCTGATACCGCGCAGGAGGATGAGGACGAATGCAACGATGCACACGGCGATTACGCCGAGGGCCAGCAACTGCGCCATTCGAAGGCCGAGCACGACCTCCTTGTCCAGCCGCATGAAGCTTATGCCGAACCGCATCGCCGAATAGAGCGCAGCGTAGGTGAAGAACAGGAAGCCGTCGCGCTTGAACACCTTGAACTTCCAGAGCGCGACGAGCAGTCCCAGGATCAGGAAGTCGCCCAGGGCTTCGTAGGCCGTGACGAACTGCATCGGCGGCAGGCCGAAGGCGGGGCTGTTGACGTTGGTGTACTCAACGGAGAAGGGCAGCGAGCTCGACTTGGCGAAGATGTCGCCGGCAACCAGGCAGCCGATGCGCCCGATGCCCTGGCCGAGGATCATGCCGAAGGCGGCGGCATCGAGGCCGCGCAGCAGGGGCAGCTTCTTCCAGGCGCCGTAGGCGAGGGCGACGGCGACCGCGCCGATGAGCGCGCCGTACAGCGATATGCCCCCCTGGTTGATGCGGAAGATGTCGAGGCGTCTGCCCGCGAAGTCGCCCCAGTTCTCGAGCACGAATAGCACCCGCGCGCCGATGATGCCCGCGGGCACACCGACGAGGGCGATGGTGTAGGCGTCGTCCTCCGTGAAGCCTGCTCTTCGTCCGAACCACACGCCGAGCCAGACGCCCAGCCCGATGCCCAGCGCGATGAAGATGCCGTGCCAGGTCAGGAGGAGGCCACCGAGGTGGCCTATCTCCGGGTCGATGCCTATCTTGATTGTCAGGAGCAAGTCCGTCATCAGCAGCCTCTCTGCCGTGTCATGCTATTGCAGGCCAAAGGCCTTCTCGTACAGCGCCCGTACCTCCGCGGCCGGCAGCCCCTTACCCAGATACTCTTCGCCCACGCGAAGCTCGAAATGGAGGTGCATCTCGGCGTCCGGGTCCGCCAGCGACTCCGGCGTTCCGGAGTTGCCCACGTATGCTATCAGGTCGCCTTGCCTTACGGATACCCCTACGTCGATGCCCTCGGCGATGCGGCCGAGGTGGGCGTAGCGCGTCACGACGCCGTTGCCGTGGTCGATCCACACCTGCCGCCCGCGATAGGTGTCCAGCGCTTCCTCGTCCGTCTGCCCCTCTACCGGCTGCCGCGTCTCCGTCTCATCGAGCTCAGCCTGGGACAGGGGAGTGTAGTCCCAATCGGCGCGTATCACTTCGCCCGCCTTCGCCGCCAGCACCTCGGTACCGGCGCCGATCGACGTGCAGTTGTCCGAATCGTAGAAATCGATGCCTTCGTGAGTGCCCTGCCGGTACTCGCGCGCCGCGCCCGGCATGAGCTGATCGCCCTGAGGGAGGCAACCGCCGTCGATGGGGAAGGCGAAGCCCGTCAATACCGGCGGGCCCGACGGCGTGGGCGAACGGGTAACGATGGTCAGGGTCTGTGTCGGCTTCGCGTCGGGGTTGCCCCCGCCGCAGGCAGCCAGCGCGAGGCCGAGCGCCGAAGCCATCGCGACAAGCAGGACCGCAGGCGACAGGCGGAGATTCCACATCCAGGCGCAGTGATTGGTCATGGGCGTATTCAAGGATACCCGCGGCTATCTCGTGGGGCAAGCCTGTTCAGCGACCGGTCGCGACGCGGACGGCCGCAGCATGGGCGGCGTCTTCGAGGGCGTCGTCGAGGGGCGCAAGCTCCACCTCGCCGTGGCGACGCCGCAGGGCCAGCCGCAGCAGGTGGTCGGCGAAGCGCGGGTTCTTGGGCAGTAGCGAGCCGTGCAGGTACGTGCCGTAG
>DATLAX010000082.1:0-10220 GCA_035527215.1 Dehalococcoidia bacterium | reverse complement strand
GGTTTCAAAGGGGTGTCCCCTTTGAGATTCCTGATAAACACATGTGGGCGGGTGGGTGGGAAGACCGATCGTCTTCTCGCGGACGCGGCAGCGGCGGCCGACCGCCCGCCATCTTGGTCGCGCCCGCTACGTTGGTGCTATACTCGTTGCATGGCCCGGCGCGCCTTCAGAGTCGCGCCGCCGAAGGAACACATGGCATACACCCACATCGAGCAGATACCGAGCCTGCGCAGTCCGCTCCTCGTCGTCGCGTTCGCCGGCTGGAACGACGCCGCTGAATCCGCGACGACGGCCGCCCGCGTCCTCATCGAGAAGTGGTCGGCGCAGCGCTTCGCGGACATCGAGCCGGAGGAATTCTACGACTTCACAAGCACGCGACCCACCGTCTCGGTCGGGCCCGACTACCAGCGCAACCTCACCTGGCCCAGCAACTCGTTCTTCTATCACGCCGACCCGGCCCTCCAAAGGGATGCCATCATACTCGTCGGCACGGAGCCCCAACTGAAGTGGCCTACCTTCACCGGCGAGATCATGGACGTGGCCCGACAATGCGGCGCCGGCATGGTCTTGACCCTCGGCGCCCTGCTGGCCGACACGCCGCACACCCGTCCTGTCCCGCTCATCGGCTTCGCCACCGATAACGCCCTCCTCGAGCGACTGCGCGACATCCACGTCGGGCCGACGCGCTATGAGGGGCCCACGGGCATCCTCGGCGTCATACACGACGCCGCTCGACAGGCCTCGTTGCCGGCGATCAGCCTCTGGGCAAGCGTGCCCCACTACCTCGGCATCAGCCAGAACCCGAAGGTAGCGGCGGCGCTGCTCCGCGTCGTCGACCAGCTTTTCGCCCTGCGCCTCGACCTCGAGGACATCGACCGCGCCGTCCAGCGCTTCGAGCAGCAGATCAGCGCCATCGTCGCCACCAACCCCGAAGCGGCAGCCTACCTCAAAGAGCTGGAGCGACGCGCCGACGCCGTCCTGGAGGGCCAGACGGAAGAGGGCGTTGAACCGTCCGCACTCCCGCCGAGCGAAGTCCTTATCAAGGATCTGGAGGATTTCCTGAAGCGCAGACGAGAGCAGCAGGGCGAGTAGACCACCAGACACGACGCCGCTCAACGAGTCCGCCTCGCAGCCACCGCCGTTGCCACCGCACCCGCCCTCGCGATCCTGACCCGGCGGCTTCGCGGGCGCATCAGCTAGCCTCCGCTCGCGAAAGCGCGCACACCCCCGGTATCTGGCAGGCTAGCGTCCCCTCCTGTAGACTGGGGCAGGGCGCCGCCACATAGCGACGCCGCGCTCGCCATGCACATTCGCCACCTTAGCCTCAGCAATTTCCGCAACTATCGCCGGCTGGAGCTTGACCCCCCAACCGGCCTGCTGCTGTTCCTTGGACAAAACGCCCAGGGCAAGACAAACCTGCTCGAAGCCGTCCACCTCCTGTCCACTATCCGCTCGCCGCGCGCGACCAGCGACGCGGACCTCATCCACTGGGAGGCGCCGGACGACGGCCCGCCCATCGCGCGCCTGGTAGCAGAAGCGGAGCGCGGGTCCGGCGAAGTCCGCATCGAAATGACGGTGCGCGGGCCGGAGGACGCTCCAACGGGCAGCCGTCTCCGGGCCGGCAAACGGCTCCGCCTCAACGGCCTGCCTCAGCGCGCGTCGCAGGTCGTCGGGCGGATAAGCTCCGTCTTCTTCACGCCCCAGGACCTCGACCTCATCGGCGGACCACCGTCACTGCGACGGCGCTTCCTCGACATCACCCTTTCGCAGGCAGACAGCCACTACCTGGCCGCCCTGCAGGAGTACACGAAGGTCGTCGTCCAGCGAAACGCCCTTCTCCGGCGCATCCGCGAGGGCGTCGGGCGCGCCGACGAACTCACATTCTGGGAATCGCGGATGGCCGAGAGCGGCGCTTACATCGCTGGAGCAAGGAGCAACGCGATTGGCAGGCTCGCCGGCCTGGCAGCGATCGCGCACGGCGACCTGAGCAGCGGGCAGGAGGATCTGCGCCTCGTCTACGAGCCCCGCTGGGCCGAAGGCTGGAGCGCCGGCGACCTGGCGGGAAAGGACCAGGCGACCCTCGCGGCCGCTCTTCTCGACACGCTCTCCCGGAGGCGGCAGCAGGAGATAGGCGCCGGCGCCTCCCTCTGGGGGCCGCATCGCGACGACCTGCTCTTCCTCCTCGACGGCCGTCCCGCGGCGGCCTTCGCCTCGCGGGCGCAGTGGCGCACAGCGGCGCTGGCGCTGCGACTGGCCGAAGCGCGCTTCCTGCTCGACGCCACCGGCGACCATCCCGTCCTCCTCCTGGACGATGTCCTCTCGGAGATGGATGAGGCGCGCCGCCACGGCGTCCTCGATGCGCTTTCCGGCTTCGACCAGGTGTGGATCACGTCGGCGGAGGAGCAGTACGTCCGCAGCCTCGTTCCGGCGGCGCACGTCTTCATCGTGCGGGCGGGAGAGGTATCGCCGGGCTAGCCTCAACCACCCTCGCTGGTGAACAGGGGACGTCGATCCGTCGCCGGCAGCACGACGGCCAGTGCGCTCGGCTCCACCCGAATCGTTCGCGGCGCGAAGTCCAGACTCTCGCCGTCAACCTGGCACTCCAGCTCGACGGGTGACGATATCTCGATTCTGGCCGCTTTCCGGCAAGTCACGCCGCGCGCGCCGTCATATCGCCGTCCTAAGATGCGCAGCCCCTGCGCCATCTTCTGACGCAAGCCGCGGCCCTCGAAGACGTAGACGTCCAGAAGCCCGTCGTCGGCAACCGCTTCGCGCGCGACCTCGATCACGCCCCCGTAGGAGCGGGTATTCGCCGCCAGCAGCCACAGGAGGTCGGCGCTGATGCTCTCCCCATCGATCAGCAGTGACGTCGGTCTAGAGGGGAAACGCAGGCTCTCGCGCAGGCCGTAGAAGACGTACGCGGCCGCTCCCAGGCGCCGCTTCAGTCTCTCCGGGACCCGGC
This sequence comes from Dehalococcoidia bacterium, assembly GCA_035527215.1. Lineage (GTDB taxonomy): Bacteria > Chloroflexota > Dehalococcoidia > DSTF01 > JALHUB01 > JALHUB01. The sequence goes on along the minus strand of DATLAX010000082.1, from coordinate 7,258 downwards.
TGACCACATAACCGTCCAGCCCAACGCCCGCCATCAGCAGGAATGCCCGCGACGGCCCGCCCGTCTCCCCTTCCACCACGCCCAGGTCCATGCGCCGCCGCCTGCCCTCGCTTACGAGCCGCACGGCCGAGACGGGGTCGCGCGGTACGCCGATCTCCTTCGCCCAGACGTTCGCCGTGCCGCCTCGGATGACGGCGAGGGCAGTGTCGCTGCCCGCCAGGCCGTTGGCGATCTCATTGATGGTCCCGTCGCCGCCGCAAGCGATGACGACGTCGCACCCGGACTGCACGGCTTCGCGGCTCATCTCAATCGCGTGACCCTTGCCGCCGGTGTGCATCAGCGTCGCTTCCCAGCCCTGCGATTCCAGCCAGGCGATCGCCATCTCGAGTTTGCCGGAAGGAGGGATCCCCCTGGCAATCGGATTGACGATGAGACAAGCGCGCCCGCTCACCTGGATGCCCTCATGATCCGAACCCGGGTCGAAAAGCCTCGACAGACTATTGCAGGTGGGAAAGCATACACGCGCGTCAAGTCTGCTGCTGGCCCGGCGGGAGCGCGAGAGCCTGCATGTCTGCCTCCCTGCCCAGCACGATCAGACGGTCTTCCGGTCCCACAACGGCGGAACTGGGCGGTCCAACGAGGATCTCGCCGCTCGGCCTCTGAATCGCCAGCACTACCGCGTTCGCGCGACCGGTTACTGCCTGTTCCAGCGTGCAGCCCGCCAGGCATGACTGCGGCGTGGCGATGAACTCGGCGATAATGCTCTGCTCCGGTCGCCCGCCCGTCAGCGTGTCGATGAAGTCGAGCACAAGCGGCTGCAGCGCCGAAAGCGCCATCCGCCTGCCGCCGATCTGATACGGTGAGATGACGCGGTCGGCGCCCGCGCGCCGCATTCTCTCCAGGTTCTGTGGCTGGCCGGCACGGGCAACGACGAGCACGTCCGGGTTCATCGCCTTGGCCGTGAGAGTGATATACGTGTTGCCGGAATCCGAGTCCGAGGCGGCAAGCAGGGCACGAGCGTGCCCGATACCGGCGTCGAGCAGGGTGGAATCGAGGGAGGCGTCGCCTTCGATGAGGAGGAAGTTACGCTGCTTGGCCCGGCCGATGGCCTCGTGGTTAGACTCCACGACAACAAAGGGAATGCCGCGGTCCTTGAATTCGCAGCCGATTTCCTCGCCGACGCGTCCAAACCCGCAGAGGATGTAGTGATTCCGCAGCGCTTCGATTTTCGATTTCATTCTTCGCACTCCCCAGGCTTCACCGAGCTCGCCTTCGATAACAATCGTAACGGCGCCTAACAGTATGTAGAAAGCTGTGCCCACGCCGAGAATGATCAGGAATATCGTGAAGACGCGGCCGCCCGTGCTCAGCGGTTGAACCTCTTCGAACCCCACCGTCGACACGGTGATCACGGTCATGTAGAGGGCGTCCATGAACGACCAGCCTTCGATCGCTGCGTAGCCCACGACTCCCGTGGTCAGAAGGATAAGGAGGAGAAGGATCCCAAACTCGAGGCGGCGCCAGGCGCTCATTAGCTCTCCATGCTACCCTTCACTTGAAAGTGAGTCCACGGAAATCATGGGTGCTCGCGCGGTCACGCGCAAGCGCCCGCGATGGACGCTGCCTTCGCTCCCGTCATATAATAGGCGCGCGTTCCGCCTATGCGCGGCAGTTCTGGTCACAGATTGGGGCAACCACTCATAAGGATACTCACCGTGACAGACGAAACCCGCCCCCGCGTCGCCGTCGTTTACACCAGTGCCGCTACCGTCCTCAGCGACATCGCCCGCGCCATGCGTCTCGCCGGCTATACCGACGCCCTGCCGCGAGACGTCGAGACCATCCTCAAGATCAACATCTCCTGGCAACACTACTACCCGGCCTGCTCCACCACCCCCTGGCAGCTCGAAGGAGTCATCCGCACGCTGCGCCAGGACGGCTACGAAAAGCTGCTGCCGGCCCAGAACGGGACCGTCGTCGTCGACTCACATGAGGGCGAGGTCAAGAACAAGCACAAGGCCGTGCTCGACAAGTTCGGGATCGAGAGCCTCCACCTCAGCGATAAGGACGTGCCCTGGGTGGACTACAAGCCAAAGGGCGAGATGCTTGTCCTGGACAAAGTCTTCCCCGAAGGCATCAAGATACCCGAGGCGCTCATCGGCAAGAACATCATCCACCTGCCGACGCTCAAGACCCACGTCTTCACCACAACCACCGGCGCCATGAAGAACGCATTCGGCGGCCTGCTGGGGTATCGACGGCACTGGACGCATTCCGTCATCCACGAGACACTCGTCGACCTCCTCACCATCCAGAAGGAGATACATCCCGGCATCTTCGCCGTCATGGACGGCACAATCGCCGGCGACGGCCCGGGCCCGCGCGCCATGCGTCCTCACGTCAAGAACCTGATCCTCGCCGGCGCCGACCAGGTCGCCGTCGACGCCGTCGCCGCAAAGCTCATGGGCTTCGACCCGCTCTCGCTCAAGTTCATCCGCCTCGCCCACGAACGCGGCCTCGGCTGCGGCGACGTCAGCCGGATCGAGGTCGTCGGCATGGACATCAGCGACATCAACTTCGGCTTCCGCGGCGACGAGGACACGTTCGCCAGCCGCGGCCAGAAGCTAATCTACTGGGGCCCCCTCAAGCCCTTCGAGAGGCTCCTTCTCAGAACGCCCATTGTCCCCTGGTCGTTCTTCGCCTCGAACGTGTACTACAATTACCTCTGGTACCCTATGCTGGGCCGAAAGAGAGTGAAGCAGGCTCTCCAGACGGAATGGGGGAAGCTCTTCCAGAGCTACTAGCGGCCCTCCTTCCGGAAAGGAAGCGCTCTTGACCCTCAACAACCTCCGCGTCAAGTTCATCCTGTCCCTGTTACTGGGGATGATCGTCGTCGTCGGCCTCATGGCCTACGGCGACTTCTCCGACATCTGGAACCGGCTGGGCGACTTCCGCTGGGAGCTGCTGCCGCTGCTCCTGGCCCTCTCCATGTGCAACTACCTGATCCGCTTCGTGAAGTGGCACTTCTACCTCGGCCAGATCGGCATCCACGACGTGCCGAAGAGCGACAGCTTCCTCGCCTTCTTCTCCGGCCTGGCGATGGTGATTACGCCGGGCAAGGTCGGCGAGTGGCTGAAGAGCTATCTCCTGCAGGAGATGCGCGGCATCCCCTTCCTGCGCACCGCGCCCATTCTCCTGGCGGAGCGCTTCACCGATAGCGTCGCCCTTCTCCTGCTGGCCGCCGCCGGCCTGTTCGTCTTCGGCGAGGCCTGGGAAATATTCGTCGTCGTTGTCGTCGCCTGCGTCATCGGCATGATCGTCGCGCGCCACCGTCCCACAATGCGCGCCATCCTGCACGCCGCCGAGCGCACGCCGCTGATATCGCGCTTCGCCACCCGCGTCGAGGACTTCTACGAGACCACCTACACCCTGTTCGCGCCCTGGAGCCTGATACTGACAACCGCGCTCAGCTTCGTCTCCTGGGCCGGCGAAGTGCTGGCTTTCTATCTTGTCCTGATCGGCCTCGGCTACGATGGTTCCTGGATGCTGCTCCTCCAGGCCGCCTTCATTCTGCCCATCTCCACGCTTGCCGGCGCCGTCGTTCTCATAGCGCCGGGTGGCCTCGGCGTCGCTGAAGGCGGCATCACCGGCCTGCTGCAGGTAGTCGTCGAAGGGATGAGCAAGAGCGTGGCCACACTTGCCACTCTGATCATTCGCTTCACCACGCTCTGGTTCGGTGTTATCGTCGGACTGGTCGTGCTTGCCTTTGCGACGCGACGCATCGGCGCCGCTTCCGCCGGGGCCGAAGCCGCGCCGTCGGTTGTCACGCCGCCGCTCGGCGAACTCGAAAAAGGCGATCTCTAGCTATGGCCGCACTTGCCCGACGGCTACCGCTTATCCCCAACGACCGCGCCTCGCGGGCGGCTATCGTTCCCGTCATCTCCAACAGCGTCGTCCTCGTGCTCAAGCTCGTCGTTGGGCTCATCACCGGCAGCATCGCCGTCCTCTCCGACGCCGTCGACAGCGCCGAGGACATCGGCGCTTCGTCGTTCGATCTGTGGAGCGTCAGGCTGTCCGCCAAACCGGCGGACCTGGAGCACCCCTACGGCCACGGCAAGGCGGAGGGAATAGCGGCGGCCGTCGAAGCGCTGCTCATCGGCGCCGGCGGCCTCTTCATCTTCTACCAGGCGCTGCGACGCCTCGTCGGCGGCGGGGCCGAGATCGACGTCGGTCTGGGCATCATCGCCATGGCCGTCACCGCCGCCGTCAACCTCAGCGTCGTTTTCTATGTCGCGCGCGCTGCCAGAGAGACGGGCTCGCTCGCCCTTGCCGCCGGCACGCGCCACCTCTGGACGAACCTCGCCCAGGCAACAGCCGTCATCATCGCCCTCGCCCTCGTCGGCCTCACCGGCAGACACGAGTTCGACGCCATCGTCGCCCTCATCCTCAGCGGCTTCCTCATCTTCTCCGCCACGCGCATCGGCCTCGGCGCCTCGCACCAGATGATGGACGTGCGCCTGCCTTCAGAGGAGGAAGACGCGATTCTGGACACGATCCGGCAATACGGAGACGAAGTGAGAGGCTACCACAAGCTGCGGACGCGCCGCTCAGGACGCGAACGCTACGTGGAAATGCATGTCCTGGTCGACCCCACGAAGAGCGTGCGCGAGATGCACGCCATCTGCGACCGCATCGAGAAGGGGATCGTCGAGCGGCTGCCCGGCGCGGAGGTCACCATCCACGTGGAGCCCGACGACGGCCGCTTCCGCCAGCCGCGCCAGCTTCCGCGCTGACACCGACCACGCTGTCTGCCCGACCGGTCCGCCGCGTTCGGATTCCCGCACCGCACTTCGGCATCCGTGCTCAATCCGGGCTGGTCGGGCACAGAGGCCCGACCCTACTGGGCAGTGAAGGTTGGCTGCATTCGGGGGAGTACAGAGGGTGCCTGAGGCACCCTTTCACTGGGGGTCCTGGGGGCTGTGCCCCCAGTTTTCCCGAATTACATTCCTGGGCGGGCGGGAAGAACAGGCCTCTTCTTCGCGAAGCGGCAGAAAGCGGAGCCAGCGACGCAGAGACACCGTCTTCCCGCAGCGGCAGCGAAATACCCCCGTCTGGGGGCGGCAGCGAAATACCGGCGTCTGCCGGCTAGGTCTCCCGGTGCCCGTTCCCCTCCTCTTCCTCCTCCTCCTCCTCCTCCTCCTCGATCTCCTCCTCCGAGTACACGCCCGTCTCCTGCCCTGACCACACCGTCACGATGAAGTCCTCGCGGTACGGGTCGTTGCTCATCACCAGACGCTCGTCGATCTCCGAGATCAGCGCCTGTATGTCGTCCTCCGACGTGCCCGTGGGAACGCACAGCGTCGCGTAGGCGATGCTCGCCGTGTAGTGAAGGTCCACCCGCCCCATCTCGGCGCCGTCCGCCTCGATCAAGAACGACTCCGACTGCGCCGTCCGGCACTCCCGCTCGAAGTAGTAGTCCGGCATCCTTTCCTCCTTGCTACGAGGGGCGGGTCTGCCCGTTCCCCAGGATTACCCACTTGTACGTCGTCAGCTCGCGCAGCGCCATCGGGCCACGCGCATGCATCTTCTGCGTCGAGATGCCGATCTCCGCGCCCAAACCGAACTGCGCGCCGTCCGTGAACTGCGTGCTCGCATTGTAATACACCGCCGCCGCGTCGACCTCCGACAGGAAGCGGTCCGCCACCGGCCAGTCCGACGTCACGATCGCCTCCGAGTGGCCCGACCCGTACTTCGCGATGTGCGCCATCGCTTCGTCGACAGAGTCGACCACCTTCACGGCGGCGATGAACGTCAGGAACTCCTTGCCGAAGTCCTCCGGCGTCGCGGGCACCGTCTTCCAGCCCTTCGACCCGTTGACCTTCTGCAAAATGCTCAGCGCCGTCGGGTCGCAGCGCATCTCCACGCCCTTCTCCGACCACTTCGACGCTATCTGCGGCAGGAACGCCTCCGCCACGTCGCGGTGCACCAGCAGGCACTCCAGCGCGTTGCAGATGGTCGGACGCCGCGTCTTGGCGTTGTTGACGATGTTCACCGCCATCGCCAGGTCCGCCGCCTTGTCGACGTACGTGTGGCAGACGCCCGCCGCCGCCGACACGACGGGCATCGTCGCGTTCTCGCGCACCATGGCGATGAGCCCGGGCCCGCCGCGCGGTATCAGCAGGTCGATGACGTCGTTCATCTTCAGCAGCTCGCGCACCAGCCCGCGGTCCAGCGACTCGACGAGCTGGATCGCCCCCTCCGGCACGCCCGCCTTCGTCGCCGCCTCCGCCGTGATCCGCCCCAGCAGCGTGTTCGACCGCGCGCACTCCTCGCCGCCGCGCAGCACGCAGGCGTTGCCCGACTTCAGGCAGAGCGACGCGATGTCCACCGCCACGTTCGGCCGGCTCTCGAAGATCGCGCCGATGACGCCGATGGGCACCCGCATCTTGCCGATGACCAGCCCGTTCGGCCGCACCGTCAGGTCGAAGCGCTCCCCCACCGGGTCCGGCAGCTTCGCCACGTTCCGCGTGTCCGCCGCGATGCCCTCGACGCGCGCGTGGTCGAGCATCATGCGCTCCAGCATCTCGTCGTTGAGACCGGCCTTCTTGCCCTCCGCGTAGTCCGCCTCGTTCGCCGCGACGATATCCTTCTCGCGCGCCAGCAGTGCGTCGGCGATTGCGTGCAGCGCCGCGTTCTTCGCGTCCGTCGACAGCGCCGCCATGCGACGCGCCGTCGCCCTCGCCGCCTCGCCCTTTGCTCGTACTTCGGATGTGGTGACAGTCATCGCAGTGTCTCCTGTGTTGTCGCGGGAATTTACGCCCTCAAGCATACACTAGCGCGCCATCCGCTTCCAGTGGGCGGCACACGCCCGTTGCCGCTTCCGCATCCGCCCGAGAAACCGCATTGACCTTAGTGGTACAATACTGTTCCCCGAGTCTATGCCGGTCATACGGAGCGGAATGTGAATCGTGGAGCAGGAGGGTCCAGATGACGTTCTTCAAGCGCTTATTCGGTCGCAAAGAGAACCCGGAGCCCGAGGCGATGCACGGCTCACCACTGCTGCAAACTGAGGCAGAGCAGCAGGCGACACGCGACCATATGTTGGCTGAAATGGAGGCCGCCCGCGAGCGTCTGGCCGCGAAAGAAGAACCGCAGGGTGACGAAGCGTCGGAGGGACAAGACGCCGAATCCAGCGGGCATGGAAGTTAGCGCGCTATCCTCTTCGACCGCGTATTCTCGTCTTGTAGGGGCGGATGGC
>DATLAX010000081.1:0-3105 GCA_035527215.1 Dehalococcoidia bacterium | reverse complement strand
CGTGGTGTTGCCGGTCGTCGACGGGATGGCGAACGCCATCATCGCCGCCCTGCCGCCGGCGTTCATCGCCCGGACGCGGCGCAACCTCATCGCCGCCGGCGCAGGCAACACGCGGAGGAGGAGGCGCGACGCGCACCGGCGAAGATGGTGTTCCCCGTTGTCTTCTTCATCCTTCCTTCACTGTTCGTGGTCATCCTCGGTCCGGTCGCCATTGAGCTTGTGAAAGTCTTCAACGAATAGCGAGGGCCGCGCCGTGAAGGCTCAGGAGTATGTTGACGGACACGGTTCACCCACGGCGGCAGACGACCACTACCGTCTCCTCCAATTGGACCCCGACGCCCCTCAACAACTGGTTGCCGAAGCATACTGGTTTCTGGCGAGCCGGTTGCGGTCGGAAAAGCGCGTCAGGAGGAGCGCCGAGCGCGAGCTTGTCACCCTCAACGCCGCCTACCAGGTCCTCGCCGTCGCCGAGCAGCGGCGCGCTTACGATGCGACGGTGACGCGGGTGCTGGAGATCCGCAGGCAGCGCGCGGAAAAGTCCCAGAGCCAGCAGAGGCGATCTCTCCAGACACGGCTGTTCAAGAAATCGCGTCGCCCGCAGGTCGATTTCTACGAGCTGCTGCGAGTCGATCCCACCGCCGAATTACCGCTGATGGCTCGCGCCTACTCCATACTGCGCACCATCCATTCGAAGGAGCCGTCAGGCGAACCGCCCGAGTACTATCTTGCCGAGCTCGAGCAGGCGCGAGTGACTCTGCTAGATCGCGGACGTCGCGCCGCCTATGACGAATCGCGTGCCCAAGCGGCGGCCGCGATGACTTCGTCCTCAGAAACAGAAGCGAAACCGGCCAAGAACGCCCCCCGAGCCGCAGTCAAGGAAGAGCCGGCCATCAAGCCGGCCGTGCGGGTGCTCTCGAAATCGTTGGCAGCCACCGCAAAAGGAAGCGGCCGCCTGGCCTTCGCAGCGGGGCGTCTTGGTTATCGCGGCCTGACGCGGGCTGCCCGCGACGGCGGCAGAGGCGCCGCCGTCGCGCTAAAAGCCGGCGGACGCAACTCACAGCGATTGCGACATCGCCAATCGCCAACGCAAGCGACCGGCGAACTGCCCGACGAGCGGCTGCTCCGCGATGCAACCCCTGTCGCGGCCAGGACCAAGAGAGAACAGCCGGAAGGACGCTGCCTCGCCCGCCTCATCGTCTGCAATCCTGCCGGCGAAGAAGAGACCTTCGAACTCGGTGAGGAGCCGGTCACTCTGGGGAGCGACCGCGAGTGCGACCTTCGTCTGCCAGCCGAATCGGGGGCGATCGCTCCAGCACATGCCCAGCTATGGTTTACCGGAGAGCGCTTCGTCATACGCTCCCTTGACCCGATATACCCGACGATCCTGTGCGGGCAGAGAGTGAACTGGGCCGGCCTCGACGACGGTGACGAAATCGAGATCGGGCCGCACCGCTTGAGATTCGAGGTCGCCCGCGCGTGGGATACCCCACCCCACTTCCTGACAGTTGAACACGACGCCGCAGCCGACGCAGAAGAGATTCCTGAAAGGCACGAGTGAAGATGAGCTATCCTTCCCAGACTGTCGAGCCGGAGAAACTGGACGAGCAAATGCCGCGCGAACCCGCGTTCCTGCGAGACACAGGCCTAGACCCGGCTTTCGTCATCGAGCTGACATTGAAAGCGCTCTACTACAGCGCACGACCGACGGTGGGTGACCTGGCGGACACGCTGGCTCTCTCCCTGCCGGTGATGCAAGAAACGTTGGCGCTGCTCACGCGCGACGGCCTCTGTGAGATCGTCGCCGGCGAGGGCCAGGGACCCGCCAGCTATCGCTACCGGCTCAGCAGTCGCGGGCTGGAGCGCTCGGCCACCGCCTTCGAGCGCAACTCGTATGTCGGGCAGGCGCCGGTGCCTCTAAAGGACTACATCGCCCAGGTAAGGCTCCAATCGGCGGGCGGCAGCGGCTTCACCGCGGCTGTCGTTCGCGAGGCGCTCTCGCAGCTCGTGCTCAGCGACTTCACAAGTAATCGCGTCGGGCGGGCCATATCCTCAGGCCGGCCGACGCTGATATACGGCCCTTCCGGCAACGGCAAGACCACGATTGCACACCTGCTCGGCCAGGCGCTCTATGGCTACATCGCCGTCCCGTACGCCCTGGAGGTATACGGGCATATCGTCCGGCTCTTCGATCCTTCAAAGCACGAGCTGGCCGAATACGCCGCGAAGGGAAAGGACGCACGCACGCGCAGACACGACCGTCGCTGGGCCATCGCGCGACGCCCCGCTGTGATGGCGGGCGGCGAACTGACGCGCCAGGGGCTGGAGCTCGTGCTCGATGACCGTTCGAAGGTTTACGAGGCGCCGCTTCAGATGAAGGCGAACGGCGGCATCCTCATTATCGACGACTTCGGCAGGCAGCAGATTCCCGCTGTCGAATTGCTAAACCGTTGGATCGTTGCCCTCGAGGGCGGCGTCGACCACCTGTCGCTGCACACGGGGCAGACAATCGAAGTGCCGTTCGATGTAATCGCCTTCTTCTCCACGAACCTGCCGCCCGAAACCCTCGCCGACGAGGCGTTCCTGCGTCGCATCCGCTACAAGGTCGAGATACCGGACCCTACTCCGGAGGAGTTCCGCACCATCTTCACGCGGATCTGCGACGAGCACGGCATCGCGTTCCACGATGAGGCGGTCGACCACCTGTTCGCGCAATGGTACAGGCCCTACGAGCGCGAGTTGCGCGGCTGCCAGCCGCGCGACCTCGTAGAGGCCATCGTCGACTCGGCGCGCTACAGCGAGAGCGGCCCAGCGATGGTGACGCCGGAGTCGCTGGACGAGGTCTGCCACACCTACTTCCTCACGGACTAAGGCTCGGCGGGCCAAGAAAGTCTGCACCCCTGGGAATCCCATGTCGCAGGCTCTCAGAAGTATAGTACGCCTCTTGCCATTCTAGGGCGGGCTCGACTACTCAGCGTACGCCCACATCCAGGACATCACGGGCGACGCGACAATCACTCCAGGCGGCTCCATGAACCCGCAGGACACCCACCTTGAGCTCGACATGGTCCAGGATGCCAGCGGAGGCTTTTTGCCATAGTCGCCGCC
>DATLAX010000080.1:0-12115 GCA_035527215.1 Dehalococcoidia bacterium | reverse complement strand
TGTCCTGGCCGCGGTTGCGCTGGCGATCGTCGGCGAGATGGCCGCGCGCATGGGGTCGATCACCGGCAAGGGGCTGGGCGAGGTTATCCGCGAGCGTTTCGGCGTGCGCATCACTGCTTTCGCGCTCCTGATCCTCCTGATAGCCAACCTGGCGACGACCGTCGCGGAGTTCGCCGGTATCGCCGGCGCTTCGGAGATCTTCGGTGTCTCGCGCTACATCGCTGTACCACTGGCGGCGGCGGTGGTGTTCGGTGTTGTCGTCTACGGCTCCTACCGGCGCGTTGAAAAGGTGCTGCTGGTGGGCGCGCTCATCTCGGTCTCGTATGTGATAACCGGCTTCCTCGCGAAGCCCGATTGGGGCGCAGTCGCCACCCATTCGGTCGTGCCGCATTTCCAGGCCAACCTGGCGTACCTGTCCGTCCTCATAGGCGTCATCGGTACGACCATAACGCCGTGGCAGCAGTTCTACCTCCAGTCGACGGTTGTGGATAAGGGACTGGGGGAGCGCGAGTTCAAGCTGGAGCGCCTGGACGTGTTCGTGGGCGCCCTTGCCTCCGCCACGATTGCCTTCTTCATCATCGTGACGACGGCCGCGACGTTGCACGCGCACGGCGAGCCCTCGGGCACGGTCGAGGAGGTGGCGCAATCGCTGCGACCGCTGGCCGGCGATTTCGCGTCGCGCCTGTTTGCGCTCGGCCTGCTCAACGCCTCGTTGCTGGCCGCCGCCGTCCTACCTCTGACGACCGCCTACGCGATCTGCGGCGCCTTTGGCTGGGAGCGAAGCGTCAATCGGCCGCTGCGCGAGGCGCCCGTCTTCTTCGGTATCTTCGGCGGCCTGCTCGTCGTGGGCGCGGCGGCCGTGCTCTTGCCGGGCATGCCGCTGCTGATCCTGCTGCTGATCCCAAACGTCGTCGGGGCCGTGCTCCTGCCGGTCATCCTCATCCTGATGCTCAAGGTGTTGAACGACTCGAAGATCATGGGCCGCTGGACGAACTCGACCGGCTGGAACGTGGCTGCGTGGACGGTGACGGGCGCGCTGATCGTTCTGACGGTCGTCTACGCGATCATCGCTATTCTCCAGGCGACGGGCGTCGTAAGCGGCTAGCGTTTCCCTTCTCCTCTCTGCGTCCCCGAAATGTCGGTTAACTTTTCTTCGCCTGCCGCGTTATCATATGTGCCCTGCCGGAAGGAGAGAGAGAATGCGCCGACTACTCCTGGTTCTCGCGGTGCTTACCCTGGCCTCCCTCACCGGCGACGCGAAAGCCGAGCAGGGATCGTGGCAGCCCCGCCTTTCTCTCCGCTCAGGTCAGTTCTACTCCAACTCCATCGCATTCATGTCCCGCGACGTCGTCCTGGCCAGAGGCATCGGCGGCATTCTGTGTTCCCAGGACGGTGGGCGTTCCTGGTCATGGACCGTGACCGAACGAATCGCAGACCTGGAGTTCGCCCGTGATGGACTTCATGCCTGGGCCGTCGGTGGTGCCGGGCGCATCTTCGCGACGGCGGATGGCGGCCGGACGTGGGTATTGCAGCAATCAGGAACCGACCTTGATCTCTTCGAGGTTGCCGCATTCGACTCTCAGTCGGCGATCGTGCTTGGCCAGCAATTCAGCAACAGTTCCATCCCGCCCTTCGACATGCCGGCGTACACTATCCTTCGCACCGACGACAACGGGCAGAGCTGGCAGACGGTGCCTTTTCCCTCGGCTTACTGGCCTAGAAGCCTGATGGCAGTGCCGGGTGGCAACCGTGTCTGGATGACCGCTCAGTACTGCGCCCGGGTCACCGGTCCCGATCTGCCGGACATCTGCACCTGGGAACCGGCCACATTCCGCAGTGACGACCGCGGGAAGACCTGGACGAGGGCCGACGAGGCGCCGCAGCCTTGGTCGCCGACGTTCGTTAGCGCCGACGTCGGCTGGGCCCTCGATGGACCGGCGCTGAAGCGCACGGAGGACGGCGGGGAGTCGTGGCTCACGGTGCGTGAATGGCCTCAGCAGGGCCCGTATCCTCTCAATCTCTCCGTGCTGGATGAAGATGCGGCGCTGCTGGTAGAGCGCGACACAAACGGCAACGGCCAGATCATCAAGACGGGGGATGCCGGACATACCTGGGGCAATGTGGGCCAGCAGGGGAAGAGCCCCATGGCGCTGACGTACTTCGACGAGGCGCACGCCGTCCGCAGCGATTGGGACCTTTCGATTAGCTGGTCCGACGACGGCGGCGTTACGTGGCACGCTGCGGAGACGCCCATCTTCCTCGGCAGCGGCGCCTTCGATTTCGTCGGTTCGACCGGATGGATAAGCGCGGCGAGACTGCTGCGCACTGAGGACGGGGGCCTCTCCTGGAAACCCATCAGCGACCTGCAGCCATTCGCTATCGACTTCGTGTCGCCACTGGAAGGGTGGGCCCTCGAATCGCGCTGCAGCGTCCCCAATTGCCCGCACTACCTCGTCCATAGCGTCGACGGTGGAGTGACGTGGCAGGACCAAACGAGTGTTCCGGCCGGCGGCCCGGCGACCGTTACCTTCGTTGACGCTCTGAATGGATGGGTGGACGCAGGCTTGGGCACCCAGTATCCCCTGCTCCACACGCGCGACGGCGGCAAGACGTGGCAAGAGCAAGTACCGCCCGGGAACAGCTTCGATTTCGTCGACGCGAACCTGGTCTGGGCAGCCGGTGACGCAGCGGACGATAAGCCGGTCTTCGTTTCCAGAGACGGCGGCGATACCTGGTCGCAGGCAGGGTCTCTGCAATCGCAATACGGATTGCAGCTCGTTGCCTCTGATGCAATGCATGCCTGGGCCATCTCCGAGCGATACGGGCCATCGCCGGACGGCGGAAGGCTTCCGCCGTTCACGATGTACCGTACGACTGACGGCGGCGCCACCTGGGAGCAGCTCGGCCAGAGGACAAACGATCGCCTCTACGTTCTTAAGTTCTTCAGTCCCTCGGATGGCATAGGGGTGAAGGCGGTATGCTCGGAAGCCGGCAGCGACTGTCGATCCGACTTGATGCGCACGTTCGACGGCGGCGTTAACTGGAACAGCGAGGCGACCTACGGTGACCAGGACTACGTCTATCGCCTCAGCTTCTCTGATCTCTGGCACGGCTGGGCGCTCGGCATTGACGCGGGATACGAGACCGCCGGCATCACATTGTACAGCTACTCCGCGACGCCGCCCGTCGCGATGCCGGGCGTTGGCGAGGGGCATCGCGACGCGGGTCCGATGGCCCCGCTCGTGGCGCTCGGCGTTGTCGGCGTTTTCCTCGCCGGTCTCGGCGGCTTCGCAACACTGCGACGTCGGCGGAAACACGACGTAGCATGTTGACGGGCAGCGGAGGGCGCTGCTACACTGACCTCACAACCACATAGGGGGCCGACAGGGGAGACCCAAAGCTCAGTGGGTCTTTTCGGGGGAAGCCGGTGAGAGTCCGGCGCTGTCGCGCAACTGTAAGTCGGCGCTGACCGACGAGCCAGGATACCCGCCCCTGTTCGATCCGAGTTCCTTCGCTTGAAAGGGGGACGGATACCTATGAGCGCTCCAACCTGATGTAGCCTCGGACGTCCGTTCGAGGCTTCTTTGCGCCTCTCACACTGGACTTCCCTTCGGGCAATAGTGAAAGGACTACCCGTGCCTCGGAAGATAATCGCCCTTCTTGTGGCGGTTGTCTGTCTGGCGGGCGGCGGGCTCTCAGCCCAGGCCGCGACGCCGCAGACAGACGCTGCGCAGCAGGCAATCGACTACATTCGCACGCTCCAAAACGCTGACGGCGGCTTTCCCGCCTTCGGCAGCGAATCCAATGCGGGGACGACGATCGACGCCGTCCTTGCCTTCGTCAGCGCCGGCATACACTCGAACAGCGTGAAGAACAGCGGCAACTCGGCGCTCGACTATCTCGAAGCCCAGGCCACCTCCTACACGACCACCGCTGACCACGCTGCCAAGCTGGTGATCGGCCTGGTCGCGGCGGGAGAGGACCCGCGCGACTTCGCCGGCGAGGACTGGGTCGCAAAGATGCAGTCGTACTACGACGGCGCGACTCACCGTTACGGACAGCAGACCTTCGAGCAGATGCTCTACATCCTGGCCCGCAAGAGCCTTGGGCTCTCGGCAGGCTCCGGCGCGGTGACTTACCTCGAGTCGAAGGAGCTGGCGCAGGGCTGCTGGGAGTACGCCGACGGTTGGGGTTGCGATACGAACAGCACCGCCGTGGCCGTCCAGGCGCTCGTCGCCGCCGGCGTCGATTCCTCCGACGCCTCGATTGAGGCCGCGCTCGACTACCTGAAGTCGGCGCAGAACGCCGACGGTGGCTTCCCGTATCTCATTCCCAGCGACTCCGACGCCCAGTCCACGGCGTGGGTCCTGCAGGCGCTCCTCGCGGCGGGAGAGGACGTCGACGGCGGCGGCCCGTGGGAGAAGGCCGGCGGGCATACGCCGATGCAGGCGCTCCTCAGCTACCAGAACGCCGCGACCGGCGCTTTCACCTATGCCGGCGAGGACAACGCTTACGCCACCTATCAGGTCGTCCCGGCGTTGCTGTCGCAGCCGCTGCTCCTGCCTCCCAGCGAAGAGGAGGCGACGAAGACGCCCCGTCCAACAGACACGCCGGCTGCCACGGCGACCGCAACGGTGGAGGCGACGCCGACGGCGGCGCCTGCGGCAACGGTGGCTCCGCCCGCGACGCCCTTGTCGCAGGTGCTTTCCGTCTCGACGGGCCCCGCGGCGGTGCCCCGCGTGCTGGCTTCGGCCGGTGACGGCGGAAGCGCATCAGGCGTATCGCCTGCCGTGTCGCTGCTGCTCGTGGCGGGCGGCTGCCTCGCCGCCGGGCTGCTGGTTCGAAGACTGCGCGGTCACCAAGGATAGAGACAGTGGCTAGGAGCGAAGCGGTGTCAGGCGACGTTCGAGCGCTCTCCTCATCGAGAGCCGCGACGGGCGAGCCCGCCCTCCAGGCGGAGGCGTGGCTCGCCTGGCTCCTCGCCGCCTCCGTCGCCGTCTTCCTGACGTCGAACCCGTTCTACCTGGCGACGGCCTGCCTGGTGGGTCTCGTGGTCTACGAGTCCCTGCCGCGCGGCCGGCGGCGGCGCGCCTACGGACTGGTCGTGAAGATCGGCCTCTTCTTCGCGTTGCTCAGCATTCCGTTCAACGTGCTCACGGGCAGCAGCGGCGCGACGTCGCTCCTGGAGTTGCCGCGGCTGTCGTTCCCGGGCTGGCTGGGCGGCGTCACGCTCGGCGGCGACGTGACCGCGGAGTCGCTGCTCTACGCCGCGGGCCGGGCGATGCGCCTCGTCGCTCTCCTGCTGTTCGCCACCGCGTTTAACGTCGGCGTCGATCACTATCGACTGCTGCGAACCGTGCCGTCCGCTTTGAAGCAGCTCGGCGTGGTCGTGACCGTCGCCGTGCTGTTGCTGCCACAGGCGTTCGCGCAGGCCCGCGACGTCGCCGAGGCGCAGCGCCTTCGGGGCCGTCGCATGCGGGGACTGCGGGACGCCGGCGCGTTCGTCGTGCCCGTGCTGGCGGGCGCCCTGGAGCGGTCGATCCAGCGGGCGGAGTCGCTCGATGCCCGCGGCTTCGGCTCGGGGCCGTCCGGCGGCGCGACCGGCGTATGGACGAAAGCGCTCGCGACGTCGGCCGTTGGGCTCACGGCGGCGGGCCTGGCCGCCTACCTGTACTATCGCGGCAATCCGCTACTCTCCTTCTTTGCTCTGGCGGGGGCCGCTCTGCTGGCGCTGCTGGTGATGCGGGCGCGCGGCGGACGGACCGGGGCGACGCGCTACTCGCACGAGCCATTGACGCGATCGTCGGCGCTCGTCGTCGCCTGCTGTGTCCTGTCGCCGGCGATGTTGATCGGGATGCGCGTCCTCCAGGCCGGGGGGATCGGCTACTACCCGTACCCGACGGCGGCGACGCCGGAATTGAACCCGTTCGCGGTGGCGGCCGTCCTTCTCCTCCTGGCGCCGGCGATGTGCATGCCCGCGCGCAGGAGCATCGAGGAGGGCGGCGATGATTGAGGTAACCGGTCTCACGTTCGCCTACCCGCATGCGGAGCGTCCCGTGCTGCGCGATGTCACGCTGTCGATCCAGGAGGGCGAGGCGGTGCTAATCGTCGGGCCGTCCGGCGGCGGCAAGTCGACCTTCCTCCGCTGCCTGAACGGACTTGTGCCCCACTTCCACGGCGGACGCTTCGCCGGCCGCGTCAGCGTGGGCGGCCTGGACACGCTGAGCCATCAGCCGCGCGACCTGGCGCGTCAGGTGGGAATGGTCTTCCAGGACCCGGAGAGCCAGTTCGTCGCCGATATCGTCGAGGACGAGCTGGCGTTCGGCATGGAGAACATGGGTGTTTCGCGTCTGACGATGCGCAAGCGAGTCGAGGAGGTGCTGGACGTGCTCGGCATCGGTGACCTGAGGCGTCGGCGCCTCGACACCCTCTCCGGCGGTGAGCTGCAGCGCGTGGCCATCGGCGCCGTACTGACGATGCAGCCGAAGACGCTGGTCCTCGACGAGCCGACCTCGCAACTCGACCCGCAGGCGGCGGAGGAGGTGCTCACGACCGTCCAGCGCTTGAACAGCGACCTGGGCCTGACCGTGATAGTCGCGGAGCACCGGCTGGAGCGCGTCGTCCAGCACGTCGACCGCGTGCTCTACCTGCCGGGCGACGGCTCCGTGGAATCGTATCCCGTGCGCGAGGCGATGGCGAGGCTTCCGCTGGCGCCGCCGGTGGCACGCATCGGGCGCGCTCTCGGCTGGGAGCCGCTGCCGCTTTCCGTGCGCGAGGGGAAACGCTTCGCCAGGAAGCTGCGGCCGGCGCTCTCGGGCTTGAACGAGACGCGCCCATCGTCGAATGGAGTCTGCGTGCAGGTGGAGGGCCTCTACCTCACTTACGGCAACGGCGACGTGCTGAAGGACGTGTCACTGAATGCCCGCGGCGGCGAGGTTCTCGCTCTCATGGGAAGGAACGGCGCCGGCAAGACAAGCCTGCTCCGGTCGTTGATCGGCCTGGCGGCGCCGCGAAAAGGATCGGTTCGCCTGCTCGACCGCGACGTGCGGGAAAGCGGCACTGAGGAGCTGAGCCGGCAGGTGGCGTTCGTTCCGCAGGACCCGGCATCGGTCCTGTTTCGGGACAATGTCGAGGCGGAGGTAGTCGACACGCTTCGCGGCACCGGACGGCAGGGGACCGTGGACGAGGCGCTGTCGGAATGGTCGCTTCAGCGACTCGGCCGCGAGCACCCGCGCGACCTGAGCGCCGGTGAGAGGCAACGGGCCGCGCTGGCGGCGATGCTCGCGGGGCACCCGTCCGTTATTCTTCTCGACGAGCCGACGCGCGGCATGGACTACGAGACGAAGGAGTTGCTCATCGCGAACCTGCGGCGTCGCTGTGAGGAGGGATGCGCGGTAATCCTTGCCAGCCATGACGTCGAGCTGGTCGGTAGCTGCGCCCAGCGGGTCGCTCTGCTGGCGGATGGGCGGGTGGTGGCCGACGGCCCGGCGCGGGAGGTGCTGACCGAATCGGTGACGTTCAGCACGCAGGTAAACAAGCTGTTCGGCGGGCGCTATCTGACCGTCGACGATGCGTTCGCAGGAATGAGAAAGGCGCCATGAAGCGATTCATTGCGCTTGTTCTGCTCGCAGGCGCTGTGGCAGTCGTGTGCCTGGGGGCGGTGTCACTTTCCAGTCGTGCCGCTGCGGATGAGCCGAACCGGGCCGGCGTCGTCGTGACCTTTGGTGAGGGCCAGAGCAACGCGCTTTGCGTCGAGTTCTCGGAGGCGGAGATCAGCGGCGCTGAGTTGTTGAAGCGCGTGGGCTTTCCCGTCATCACGGCGGGCGGGAGCGGGGGAGCGGCCGTGTGCGATATCGGTGGGACCGGCTGCCAGGACCCCAACGACTGCTTCTGCCGGTGTCACGGTTCCGGCTGCGAGTACTGGGCGTACTATACGCTCGAGGGAGGCGCCTGGCAGTACTCCGCGGTGGGGTCGTCGCTGCGCAACGTGCATGACGGCGACGTCGACGGCTGGGCCTGGGGTTCGGGGAGCATCGGGTCGGGCGCGAAGCCGGAAATGCGCACGTTCGATGAGATCTGTCCGCCGCCGGCTCCGCTCACATCGACAGCGCCCGCGGTGTCCACTCAGCCTGTCGAGCCCGGCACGACACCGGCCGCCGGCGTAGAGACCACGCCGGCACAGGGAACCGGCGCGGAGGCAACACCCACGTTCTTCGTCCCCGGACCGGACGCAACCTTCCCGCCGGGACTGGCCCAACTGGCGAAACTGCCCACGGCGCTGGCAAGTTGGAGCGAGGAAGGGCGCAGCTCCGGCACGGACTTCCCCTGGGAGATACCGGTCTTCGGAGTAGGAGCGATTGTGCTGTTGGGAACGGCGTTGTTGCTGGCGAAGAGGAGGGCCGGTGGCTAGCGAGGCGATTCTCCCCGGCAGCCGTTTCGAGGTTACCGTTCGACGGCGCGGTCAACCGCTGAACGTTTGGTCGGGGCTGACCCTCGGTCTGATCAGCCTCATCGGCCTCGTCGCTTTCTTCTACCCGCTCTTCCTTTCGGGAACGTCCTCGGACGCGATGGGGAATAGCCGCGCCGCCGACGCGCCGTTGTTCTTCGGTCTGGTGCTGGCGTTGACGCTCCTTCTCTTCGTGCTGGAGATGGGAAGCCAGGGAATGAACGCCAAGACGGCCTCCGCGCTGGCTACGCTCATGATGCTTGCGGCCGTCCTCCGCATCCCGACGCTCCCTGCCGGGGCTACCGCCTTCCTCTTCGCAGTCATCCTCGGCGGGTACGTCTTCGGGCCGCGCTTCGGTTTTCTGCTGGGCGCGGGCGCGCTTCTTGTGTCGACGTTCGCTATCGGCGGATTCGGGCCGTGGATGCCGTTCCAGGTCTTTTGCGCCGGCTGGGTGGGGATGACCGCCGGCTGGCTGGGCGCCTTCCGAGAGCGGTTGAGCCGTCACCGTCTCCTGGAGCTCGGTTGTCTGTGCGGGTTCGGCGTTGGCTGGGGCTTCTTCTTCGGTGTGGTGATGAACTTGTGGTTCTGGCCCTTCATGGCCTCAGGCGAGAGCATTTCCTGGCAGCCGGGGCTGGGCCTGTGGGAGACGCTGAGGCACTACTGGTCCTTCTACCTGCTGACCTCCGCCGGCTGGGATATCTGGCGCGCCCTGGCGAACGTCGTCCTGATCCTGGCGGTCGGCCGGCCCGTGCTCGATGTCCTCTCGCGCTTCAGGGACCGCTTTCAGATCGAGCTTTCCTGACCGTCTCGATGACTGTGGGCTGGTTCTTCGATTCCGGCGCCGGGAACGGGATGCGGGCCGCGAAGGCCTGACGGAAGTCCTCGCGGAGGACGAGATCGACGTGGCGGATCTGCCGCGCCAGCCGGTGCGCCGCCTCCAGGCGCTCCGGGTAGATGAGAGCCAGCTTGGCGCCGAAGCCCGCCGTGTTCCCGACGGAATGGATGCGCCCGCGCGCCTCCTGGGGGACGACGCCGAGGGCTAGAAGGCTCTCGGCGCGCGCGGAACTGCCAAAGCCGCCGGCGATGAAAACGTCGTCGATTGCGTCCGGCTTCAAGTTCGCCCCGCTCAGCAGCAGGTCGATGGTCGCGCGCACCGGCGCCTTCGCCAGTTGCACCTCGCGGACGTCGTGTTGCGTGAGGACGATGTCTTCCCTGGCGCCGTTCCTTGCCAGAAGGAAGCGACGTCCCTGATGGTCATCCTGGACGCGCCGGCGGAGGTCGTCCGGCAGGCCGGTGGGAAGGTGCCGCGGCGATGCCAGCCTTCCGGAGGTCAGGAGGAGGCCGCGACGCAGCAGCAACGCCACGGCGTCGATGAGGCCGGAGCCGCAGAGGCCCAGCGGCTCCGCGTTTCCGATCGTATCGAGCTCGAGCCTGCCGTCCTCCTCGTCCACTCGCTCGATGGCGCCCGGGAAGGCGGACATGCCGGAGTGGATGTGCACCCCTTCGAAGGCCGGGCCCGCTGCGCAAGAGGCGCCCGCTAGGACCTTCTTGGAGCAGAAGACAACCTCGCCGTTCGTCCCCAGGTCGATAAGCAGGGAGACGCCGGTTCGTCGCGCCAGGTCGAGTCCCATCACGCCGGCGACGATGTCGGAGCCGACGTGTCCGCCCACTCCCGGCAGGATGTGGACCTCACAGCCGCCGAAACGCTTGAAGTTGAGCTCGCGCGCTGGAAACGGCGGCAGCTCCAGGAAGACGGGCTCATAGGGGGCAACGCCGAGCGGCCAGGGGTCGACGCCGCGCAGGAGGTGCATCATCGTCATGTTGCCGACGGCGACGATTCTGGAGACGGCGTCGGGCGCGATCGCGGCGCCTTTGCACAGCGATGCGAAGCTCTTCTCCAAGTGGGAGACGAGCCGCCGCTGCAAATCCTTGAGCTCCGCCGGGCCGCGATGGGCGTAGGTGATGCGCGCGATGACGTCGGGGCCGAACGCCGACTGCGGGTTGGCGAAGGACACGACGCCGAGCTGGAGCGCCCGCGCCAGGTCCATCAGGTAGCAGACGACGGTTGTGGTGCCGACGTCGACGGCTATGCCGTAGCCGCTGAGCGTGGGGCGTTCCGCTGCCTGCGCGGGCAATCCGGCGGCGTCGGTGAGGATGCGGATCTTGCGCCGGCGTGCGCGAGCGACTCGCTGGGGAATGGCGATGCGGCAATCATTGGAGAGGAACGTCTGGCAGGCCAGCCGCCAGCCGTTGTCGAGCTCTTCCTGTGAAAGCAGTGCGGCGTCTTCGACGGTGGGATGGGGAGCGCCTTCTAGGAAACGGACGCGACATTCGCCGCAGGTGCCGCGGTTGCCGCACTCGGAATCGAGGGCGAGGCCCGCGGAACGGACTGCGTCAAGCAGGGAGACTCCGGGGACAACCCGAATCTCGAGGCCCAGTCCCTCGAGCGAGACGTTAAGAGGCTTCGGCTTGTCCTCGTCAGGCATTCCCGAGCAGTTGGCGCGCGAGAGCGACGGCAGCGCTGGCGTCGCGGCCGTAGCCGTCGGCGCCGATGCTGTCGGCGAAGGCCTGGGTGACCGGGGCGCCGCCGACCATCACTTTGACCGACGAGTCGACCTCTTTGAGAGCGCGCACCGTCTTCTCCATCGCGGGGAGCGTGGTGGTGAGTAGCGCCGAGAGGCCCACGAGCTTGGAGCCGCTCTCCTTCACGGCTTCCAGGAACTTCTCCGGCGGGACGTCTGTTCCCAGGTCCACGACCTGGAAGCCGTTGCCTTCGAGCATGATCATGACCAGCTTCTTGCCGATGTCATGCAGGTCGCCTTGAACGGTGCCGACGACCGCCTTCCCCGTGGGCTTGTAGTCGCCCTCCATCAGTCTGGGGCGCAGCAGGTCGAGGGCGCCGTACATGGCCCGCGCGGCGAGCAGCAGCTCCGGCACGAAGTACTCGTTCTTCTCGAACAGGTCACCGACCACTCCCATGCCGGGTATGAGGACCTCATTGAGGATCTTCTGTGCAGGCAGCCCCTCGTCCAGCGCTTCCTTGGTCAGCGCGGTCGTGGCCGGAGCGTCCCCCTCAATGAGACGCTGCTTCAGGTCGTCGAGGTTCATGCGCTTTTCCTCCTGCCAGTGCTATCCCGTGGCGAAGCGAGACACCCGGTGGCCGGTTCCGCCCTCCTGCGAAGAGAGCGAACTGCGGGCCGGCATCCGTAGGAAATTCAGCCTAGCCGATCGCTGCTAATTGGTCAAGCCTCATCGCCACTTAGTGGCGAAAAAGGGCCGGATTCTCGCAACATATGACGTCAAGTGTCGAGCCACATGTCGTATGTGTAAGCGATCATCGCCGGGTCCACGTCCTCGTAACCGTGGACATAGTCCCAGCGCGCCGTGAAGGCGTAGGGCGCGTAGAGGTAGAGGAACGGGCCATGACGGTCGATTATCTTGCGCGTGACGTCATGCACCAGCTTCTGCCTCTCGGTCAGGTCAACCGTGCGGAGGATCTCCTCCAGGAGGGCGTCGATCTCCGGCTCAGGCAGGCGGACCGGGTTTTGTCTGCGGGTCCAGTTGTGGGTGTGGTTGAACTGCAGCGGCAGGTTCTCGTCGCCGTAGGGTAGACCGGCGCCGGCCATCAGCTGGAAGTTCTGCGAGAACAGGTCCGCCACCCACGACCCA
>DATLAX010000079.1:0-3832 GCA_035527215.1 Dehalococcoidia bacterium | reverse complement strand
AACCCCAAGAAACCGATAGTCATACTCAAAGGCGGCCTGACGTCGGCGGGCGCGAAGGCAGCGGCCTCGCACACAGGCTCCCTGGCGGGCCAGAACGCCATCTGGGACGCCTTCTTCGCCCAGTCCGGCGCCATACCCGTCGACTCCATAGAAGAGATGGTCGACGTTCTCCAGGCGCTCGTGCGACTGTCGCCTTGCACGGGCCGCGGCGCCATGCTCATCGGCGGCGCCGGCGGCAACGGCGTCGTCGCCACCGACATCTGCGCCCGCGAAGGTCTTGAGGTGCCGGACATGTCGGAGGAAATCCAGAAGGAGCTGCGTGAGTTCATCGGTGTCGCCGGCACCAGCGTGCGCAACCCGATGGACGTGGGCATGCAACTGCGCGGCCCGGAGGACTTCTTCCGGGTGCTCGAGGTCGTTGTCAAGGACCCGAACGTCGATATCATCTTCATGATCGCGATGATCTTCTCCCGCCGGATGGGCTGGTGGGGCGGCGCGAAGAACATGTTCAAGACGCTGACGAAATTCGCGAAGCAGCCGCGGCGGCAGCCCTTTGTGGTCGCGATTCGTTCCACCTCCGAGCAACTGGAGACGGAGAAAGAGCGTCTTTGGGTGACGGCGCGCTTTGTGAAGGTGGGCATACCCGTCTTCAAGACCGTCGAGCGGGCCTGCCGGGCTCTCTACAAGTACACCGGCTACTATCGCCGGCTTCAGGAGGCGGAACAGGAGTAGGCAGCGGTCCCCTGCAAGCATGATGGCGAGGGCGGGACTCACAGAGTCTCGCCCTTCCTGTCGGCTTCTCCGGTCCCCGTCGTCTACATGTACGGCGTGGGCAACCCGCGCGTGGGACGCGGCGTGCGCGTCGGCGGCTTTGGCGTCGCCGAAGGGCCGGGTGTGCGCGTCCGCGTGGCCGTGGCCGTCGGCTGCGGCGTCGGCGTGCGGGTAAGCATACCACGCCGGCAGGGGCGGCGTTGACCACTGACGGGGTCGCTAGTAGCATTCTCATCACCACAAACCCCGACGCAACCGGTTTCTCGGAGGTACAGGCGATGGAAGTCATCAATCCGAAGGTGCGACGTTTCACCCGCTCGGCCGTGGAGGACCCCGAACAGTTCTGGGCGCGCGCCGCCGATCAGGTCCCCTGGTTCCGCAAGTGGGACAACGTCTTCGAATGGACGCCGCCCACGTTCCGCTGGTTCGTCGGCGGCCAGACGAACCTGTGCTACAACTGCCTCGACTACCACGTCGAGCGCGGACACGGAGGCCACGCGGCGCTCATCGCCGAGGACGAGCGCGGCGGCAGGCGCGTCTACACCTACGCCCAGCTCCTGTTCGAGGTGAAGCGCACCGCGGCCGCTCTTCGCGGCCTGGGCATCAAGAGAGGCGACCGCATCGCCATCTACATGCCCACCTGCCCCGAGGCGATAACGCTCATGCTGGCGGCCGTGCGAATCGGCGCCATACACGTCGCCATCTTCGCCGGATTCGGCGCCGCCGCCTTCGCCGATCGCGTAGTCCGCACCGGCGCGCGCGCCATCTTCGCCGCCGACATCACGTACCGCAAGGGCAAGGACGTCTCCCTCAAGGAGATTGTCGACGCCTGCCTGGAGGAGGGCGCGGACCAGGTCGTCCAGAAAGTCGTCCTTCTCCGTCGCACCGACGCCGACATCCCCATGAAGCCCGGCCGCGACATATCCTGGGACGACTTCCTGGCGCTCGCCGAGGGCCAGGACGACGGCTACGAAATCATGGAGTCGAACGAGCCGGCGTACATCCTGCCCACCTCCGGCACGACGGCCAAGCCGAAGCTGGCGGTGCATACCCACGGCGGCTACCAGGTGCACACGTGGAGCATGGCGAACTGGCTGTTCGGACTGAAGAAGGACGACGTCTGGTGGTCGACGTCCGACATCGGCTGGATCGTCGGCCACGCCTACATCGTCCACGCGCCGCTGCTCTACGGCTGCGCGACGATAGCCTACGAGGGCGCGCCCGACCACCCGGGGCCGGAGACGTTCTACCGCATCATCGAGGAGAACAAGGTCAGCGGCATCTTCACGTCGCCGACGCTGGTGCGCCTCCTCATGCGCTACGGCGCCGACGTTGCACGTGACTTCGACCTCAGCTCGCTGGAGCGCCTGTTCTGCGCTGGCGAGGTGCTGAACGCGCCCGCGTGGGAGTGGATGCAGAAGGAAGTGCTGCGCGATGAGGTGCCGGTCATCGACCACATGTGGGCCACGGAGACCGGCGGGCCCATCATCGGCAACCCCTACGGGCTGGGCCTGCTGCCGATAAAGCCGGGCTCAGGCGGCATCGCGCTGCCCGGCATCGAGGCGGCGATCATGACGGCGGAGGGCGAGCCCTGCGCCGCTAACGAAAAGGGTCTGTTCGTCATCAAGCGCCCCTTCCCGGGTCTGACTTCGACCCTCTGGGGCGAGCCCGACCGCTACGGCGCCGACTACTGGGAGCGCATCGCCAACGCCCACGTCTACTCCACCGGCGACGCCGCCTCCATCGACGACGACGGCTACGTCTGGTTCAGCGGCCGCGCCGACGAGGTGATAAAGATCGCGGCGCACCGCATCGGCACCATCGAGGTGGAGACGGCGTTCCTGCACCACCCGGCGTGCGCGGAGGTGGGCGTCACCGGCCGCCCCGACGAGCTGCGCGGCGAGGTCATAGCGGCGTTCGTCGTGCTCAAGCAGGGGCACAAGCCCTCCGACGAGCTGCGCAAGGAGCTGTTGCAGACGGTGCGGAGAGAGTTGGGCGCTCTAGTCGTCGTCGGCGACCTCAACTTCGTGGAGATGCTGCCGAAGACGCGCAGCGGCAAGATCATGCGCCGCGTCCTCAAGGCCGTCGTGTCGGGGCGCGACCCCGGCGACGTGTCGACGATAGAAGACGAAGGCTCCGTCGAGGAGGCGCGTGAGGCCTGGCGCCAGATGAGCGCCCTGGTCGCGGAGCAGAACCCCTAGCTATAACTCAACCCACGTAGCCGAGGCTTTCCAGCCTCGGCATCCGGGCAAGGCGCACCCGGTTGCGTGTCGCCGCCGTGTGAATCCGGCTTGGGAAGTTGATGACAGCGCGCGAATTCGCCGTCAAAGCTCCAGGAACGGGCCGCGAGAGGTCGCTCCGGGGCGGAAAATTCATGCTTCCTTCATGGAACCGGCGCGGCCTTTCACGAGAGATGCACCTTCTGACTGTAGACTTCTGGCGTAGTCCCTTGATTAGAGTGACGCCGTGGCTCCAGAAGGGCATCCCTTCGATGGGAGAACGATCAAGGGTGGATGGTGTGAAATGAGGATGCTGGTAACGGGCTCGCCGGGATGCGGCAAGACAGCGTTTTGTCAGAGAGTCATTGACTCGGCGCGGCTGGACGGGTCGACTGTGGGCGGAGTGCTGGCTCCCGCCGTCTGTTTCGACGGAATCCCCATCGGCGCCGACGCCATCGATCTCGCCACAAGGGAGAGCGCTCCCATAGCGCGGCTGGCCTCCGGCGACGCATCGTTCGCTGGCGATGCCAACCGTCCCGTCATAATGCGTCCGGGCCTGGACCTGGCGCGGGCGGCGCTGGAGCGGGCGGTCCGGCAGAGGTTCGAGCTCATCGTCGTGGACGAATTCGGGCCGCTGGAACTCGCAGGCGGCGGCATCCGGCAAGAGGCCGTCGACGCCTGGAACTGTGGCCGCGAGGTGCTCCTCGTCGTGCGCGCCGGAATCGTCGACGAGGTTGTGCGCGCCCTTGGCCGTCCCCCCGACCTGCGAGTGGTCCCCGAAGCGCGGCCTCTCGAACGTCAACACTCGGCCGATCCCGTGGCATTCGACGCGACGCTCAGCG
>DATLAX010000078.1:0-3087 GCA_035527215.1 Dehalococcoidia bacterium | reverse complement strand
GTTGGACCTGTCGATCTTGTCGTCGGAGGAACACCCTGTACAGGCTTCTCCATCGCCGGACTCCGAAAAGGATTGGATGACGACCGTAGCAACTTGGCCCTCCAATTTTGTCGAATTATTGATCAATTGCGGCCCACATGGTTCCTGTGGGAGAATGTTGCCCATGCTTTGCGAATCAACGAAGGACGGGATTTTGGAACCATCCTCGGGGCGGTGGAGCAATGCGGGTATGGGTGGGCCTACCGGGTGCTTGACGCTCAATATCTCAGAGTGGCCCAGCGACGGAGGCGTGTGTTCGTTGTCGGACATCTTGGAGACTGGCGACGTGCCGCGGCGGTACTTTTTGAGCCCGAAAGCCTGCGCCGGCATCCTCCGCCGCGCCGAGAAGCGGGGCAGGCGGCTGCCCGCCCGGTTGCAAGCTGCGCTCGAGGCGGTAGCCGCTACCGGAACGCCGCCGACCAGGCCGACAACCTGATTGCGAGGCCGCTACTCGGGAAATCCAACAGTAGCCACGACGACAGCAAGGAGACCTACGTCGCCATGACGCTCAACGCCAAGGGCGGCGCCGGACGGAGCGACGGCGAGAGCGAGACGTTCGTGACGCACACGCTACGGGCAGACGGCTTCGACGCCAGCGAAGATGGTACGGGCCGGGGGACGCCGCTGGTGACGGCGTTCTCAGGGATGGCGCAAGGCGGTCGAGGCTGGGCGCCGCAGTCATGCCCAACAAGCGAGGATCTGGCGCTGACTCTCGACGCGACACGCGCGCAGGCCGTCGCGTTCGCCATCCGCACGGCACAGACCGGAGCCAACGGCATCGGGGTCGCCGAGGATGTCAGCCATACTCTGGACACGGCTGTGCAGGCCGTCGCCATCGCCGAGAACCAGCGCGCCGAGGTGCGCGAGATGGACGTGGTGTCGAGCCTGAACTGCTCTGGTGGCAAGCCGGGGACAGGCTATCCGGCGGTGATGGCGTTCACCGTTGATAACAAGATGCACGGCTGGGAAAGTGCGATTCACGGATCGGTACAGACGCGCTCGACCGATACGATGCACCAGCTATATGGGGTCCGTCAGGGCACGGCGGTGCGTAGATTGATGCCCGTCGAGTGCGAGGCACTTCAAGGGCTACCGCGCAACCACACCGCGATCACCTACCGGGGCAAGGCGGCTGCGGACGGGAATAGATATAGATCCATTGGAAATGCAATGGCCGTGCCAGTAATCAAATGGATTTTAGAGCGGCTGGAGCGAGTATGACCCCCTGAAAAAACGGCCGGTCACCCGAGGGCGCCGGCCAAGTCCAGGGAGGGTGGCTTGCGCCACCACGAAGGGCCAGTCGGAGTCGTCAGGGAAACGACTGGGTTCGTACAGGACCCCTGTTACAGGGGTGAGGGCACGCCGTCAACCCCGCCGACTGATCTCTCTCACCTCCCGCTCCAACCGCCGTATCCGGGCGTCCTTGCCTTCGAGGTAGATGGCGGCGAGACATCCCACCACGATGCCCAGTCCCAGGCACACCAGGGACCAGATGACGGCCACGACCTCATCTCCCGCCGTTGCCATTTTGCTTCTGCCTGACGATCCAGTAAACGGCCGCCCAGACCACCCACGCCCACATTGATAGCCGTAGCGCTGCCTCGATCAAGTGGCCGCCCGGCACGCTGCGAGCACCAACGCTCCGCGCCATGTCGGCCCAGGCTATCAGCCCGGCGTCTGTGACCAGTGGGTCAGGGACCGTGAAGGACGTGTAGACATTCCACAAGAATCCCGCGGCGAGCACGGCAACGACCCCGCGCAGCACGGAACGGCTCAGCCATCTGGTTTGGATGCGCTCGAGGACTGCCCACGCCACGACCATCCACGCTTGCTGTGCTGTCGAGCTGAGCCGCCACGAGATCGTTACGATCTCGTCACTGACACCATTCGCTCGCAGAACGACCAGCGTGCCGAGGCTGTGAAGGCATAGGGCGATCGCCACAGCGCTCAGACCGGCGCCCAGTTTCGCCCGGTCTCCACGCTCGACGGCGCATGACCCGAGGATCGCCACCAGCGCCAGGCATACCGCGAACACGCCGCGCCGCCAGTCTTGCGTCGGCGCCACCATCCACACCGTCATCAGTACGGGGATGAGCGCTGCTCGGCCCATGATTTCTACGGCGTCGCGCGGGATGGCACGCACCACAGCCCAGAGCCGGCGCACGGCGTCCATCATCGCGCTCTCGGCCCGAGCATGGTCTCGAGGCGTGCGATCCGGTCGTTCAGGTGCCGATGCGTGGCTTCGAGCCCGTCCAGCATCGCCTTCCGCGTTTGCTCGTCCACCTTGCCGGCCAGCGCACGCTCCAAGCGTTCGAGCGCACGCTCGAAGTCGCGATCCAGGTGTTGCGTCTGCTCTCGCGTGTCAGCAAAAACCTCAGCCCGCAGGCGGAGCAGATCCGCCGCGACCTCCTCGTTCTGGCGGGCAAGCGTTGTGGCCACGTCCTGCTGACCCCAGAATGATAGGGTGGCTGCGAGGGCGGCAGCAACGACCACCCCCAGCGTGTTGCGCAGCATCGTCGAGAGGGCGCCGCCGTTGCCGTTCTTGGGCTCGTCTGCCATGGATCATGCGCGCCGGTCTCAGCCGGGGCCGCTCCAGCGGACGTAGCCGACGCACGCAGCCGCCTCGCCCTCGAGGTGGGCAATCTCGGCATCGGTCCACACCGCCGGAGGCGTGAGCCACGTCCAGCGCGCCTTCAGCCGATCCGCGCCGAGGTCGGTCACGACGGTTTTGTTCGCGAGTGTCTGGAGGTAGGCCACCAGCCGCCCGTTCATCACGTCCCGCGCGGCAGCCGGCACGTTGCGAAAATCGACCATCGCCCAGGTGGCGCCGTCGCGCACGACGATGCCCCCGAGCTCACGCAAGCCCTCATAGTCGCGCAGGTCATAGACGTTGACGTAGGTCATGGGTCACGATCCTTGTTTGAGTGAGTCAGGAGACGGCCATGCGGGGTAGAGCACGACCGCAATCGGAGCACACGGCAAGAGGACGATCGTCGCGGCCGTGCTCGATGGTGAGGACATTCTCAAGATCCCTGTTCCACGGGTTTC
>DATLAX010000077.1:0-2830 GCA_035527215.1 Dehalococcoidia bacterium | reverse complement strand
GAACTCCTCGACGTCGGGATGGTCCACGCGCAGGATGGCCATGTTGGCGCCGCGCCGCGTCCCCCCCTGCTTGATCGCCTCGGTGGCGGCGTCGAACACTTTCATGAAGGATACCGGCCCGCTGGCGAGTCCGGCCGTGCTGCGCACCATGTCGCCGGCGGGGCGCAGGCGGCCGAAGAAGAATCCGGTGCCGCCGCCGCTCTTGTGGATGATCGCCATGTCGCGAACGGCGCCGAAAATGCCCTCCATCGAGTCTTCGACGGGCAGGACGAAGCAGGCGGCGAGCTGCTGCAGCGGCTGTCCGGCGTTCCCGAGCGTCGGCGAGTTGGGGAGGAAGCGGAGGCCGGTCATGGCGTCGAGGAAGCGCTTTTCCCAGAGGGCGACCCGGCGCTTGTCGCCGTACACCGCCTCCGCGCCGGCGATGTTTCGCGCGACGCGCCGGAACAGTTGCTCCGGTGTCTCGACGACGCGTCCGTGCTCGTCCTTCGTCAGATAGCGCCGCTCCAGCACTACCCGCGCGTTATCGGACAGGACGACGGGCTTAGGCTCAGGTCTCGTTGCCATAGGAATACCTCCGGGTCATCCTGTCTACCCAGAGCCGTTCGTTGGGGGCATCTACTGAATGCAGTTTACCATTTTCCGAATGGGGCCAAGTATATGGTGGCGTCCCTGATGGCTCAGGGACGCCACTTCCAGTGGTCACTGCCGGCTCAACTGGTGGCGGGGTAGTCAGCCGACAGCTTCACACCCTACTTTTTGCGCGGCGCGGATCGCGCTCGGGGCCTTTCGCGTTGGCTGAGCGCGCTGCCTGCCGCCGTCTTCGACTTCGGACCGGTGCGCTTGCTCCGCAGCACCTTCGACGCAGCGGAAGCGGCTTTGGGCCCGGTTACCTTCTTCGCCATGCTCGCCCTCCTAGATCTGGGACGCGATGAACCCGCCTACGCTCGCCCGTGAAGTTCCTTCTTCTGAATCCAAGACGCGCCGTTCGGGGTCAGGAGGAGCACGTCTATTGGACCTCCCACGCTCTTGACCCTTGCCTCGAACCTCATGGTATCGATGGTTGTTCGCACGGCGTAGATGGCGAAATCAATGGCATCCTGAACATTCATCGCATCCCACACAATTGCTGGGCTCTTGCTTTCCTTGGGCTGTCCGTCCTCTCCCCTCACGTGTGTGGCGTTCCTCAGCCGTGAAAGGACATCCGGCTGTCCGCCCCAACGCGCACCGTAGACGATTTCTTCCTGTCCCGAAGCCACATTCGCCCGTATAACCTCGCCGGTCGGCACGTTGCACTGGTAGACGTGCGGGATGCTCGCGCCATTCTCCTTTTTGAACCCCGCAACGTGAAACCACGTTTCCGCGTCTTGGAACTTTGCTCTGATGTTGCTCAGCAGCTTCGCCGCCACTTGCGCCACATCATCGCCGTCTTCTAGTCCCTCTTCCGAAAATCTCCTAACATGGCTCTCAATGCTAATTCCGCCGAGCAGGGAGCTGCCGTAAGTGCTGATGCCGACGGCATGCCGTGGCAGGAGGAACGTCTTGTAAGAGGCATCCGAGCTTTCGGTCTCGATCTTGAACTGCTTCTCCTTCGCATCCTTCCCTTTGAGTGTAAGAAACTGCCGGCTGTCTGACGCCATGACGATAGCTTCCGGGACATACACTGTAACCACGAACGACATGTGGCTTCGCCCCCCCATCCTCCTACGAACAGCCACTCGTGCTGCCGCAGTTGTCGCAGCGATAGCACGTGCCGCTGCGCGTCATTATCCAGCCGCAGTTCATGCACACCGGCGCGTCGTCCTGGCCGTTGTGCCCGCCGTTCGCCTTGATCAGAAACTGCCCCTGTTGTCCGTAGTCGGCGGCCAGTCGCGCCCGCGCCGCCTCGCTGAGTATGCCCAGTTCCGCCTTCTCGTCCTCGCTCAGGAACTGCGAGCCCAGCCAGCGGAACACGTAGTCGACGACCGACTGTGCCATCGGTATGTCGCGGTTCTGCGTCATGCCGGCGGGCTCGAAGCGCATGTGGCCGAACTTGTTCACCAGGTCCTTCAGCGGCACGCCGTACTGCAAGGTGAGCGAGATCGACGTGGCGAAGGCGTCCATCATGCCGGAGATCGTGCTCCCTTCCTTCGCCATCGTGATGAATATCTCCCCGGGCGAGCCGTCCTCGTACGAGCCGACGGTGATGTAGCCTTCGTGCCCCTCGATGGAGAACTTGTGCGTGATGGATTGTCGCGTGTCCGGCAGGCGGCGTCGAACCGGCTTGGCGGCGGGTTCGGCGCTGTCCCTTGCCGTGCTCACAGGCTGCGTCTTCTTGGAGCCGTCGCGGTAGATGGCGATCGCCTTGAGGCCGTTGCGCCAGGCCTCGATGAACGTTTCCATCACCTCGTCGACCGGCGACTCGCTGGGCAGGTTCACCGTCTTGGAGATGGCGCCGGAGATGAACGGCTGGATGGCGCCCATCATGCGCACGTGCCCAGGTGGGGCGATGCAGCGCGTGCCCTTCGACGGCCGGAGGGCGCAGTCGAAGACCGGCAGGTGCTCTTCCTTGAGGTGGGGAGCCCCTTCGATGACGCCGTCCTGGTCGATGTAAGCGACGATCTCGTCGATCTCGTCGCGACCGTAGCCGAGAGTTCGGAGGGCCAGCGGTACTGTGCGGTTCACCATCTTGATCATGCCGCCGCCGACCAGCCGCTTGTAGCTGACGAGGGCGATGTCCGGCTCCACACCCGTTGTGTCGCAGTCCATCATGAAGGCGATGGTGCCCGTAGGCGCGAGGACGCTGACCTGCGCGTTACGGTAGCCGTGCTCCCTGCCGAGCGATAGCGCCTCG